>JAITTL010000031.1 GCA_031286985.1 Endomicrobium sp. | reverse complement strand
TTCCGTAAACCATGATTTTAACTCTATATCAATCTCAAATTTTTCAATTATATGTTTATTATTCAAGAACCACTTGGTTTTAGAATCAACATATTTTGAAAATTCAGGAATAACGTGTCTATATAAATAAGATGTGTCGGTGATACTAACTTTTTTAACTTTTCTTTTTATTTTCTCACTATTTATTGTATTAACTAGCTCTTCAAATCCTTCGCCTGTTTGGCTGGCACATCTAAAAGACACAACTAAGTCTAAAACTATACTGTTATCTTCTGCTTTTTCAAAAAATTCAGCAGATTCTTTGCTCCACTTCACTAGCCTATCTGTTGGCATGATCACCTCGCTAATTTAAAAACGCAATGAATCTTTTGTCTTTAAGATATGTTGATTCTAGCAAAAATACTGCCAAAGACGAAATAGATCGTTAGAGTCAGTGTCAGCACCATAAAAGCAATTAGTAGTCCAAAAAATAGTACAATGGCGTGAGGTGTTACGTATTGGAGGAGGATGGAATGGAAAAAGGGAAATTACAGAGATTCAAAAAAGTTTTGTGCAGTGTGTTGATGGAGACACTTATAGTTATATTATCGCTGTGTAGGCCGTCTAGTTTTCCATATGGCGACTTTTACCCACATAGAATGCAAAGCCCTAAAATTCACCGAAAAAGGCGCCCGTGCCAATTTCGAATACACCTACGAGGCATCATTAGTCGTCTTAGAAGGTGTCTTCGTTTACGCAGATCGTGAAATCTTAGAAGCCCATCGATGCTTTCAAAGAAGTACATGACCTAAAGACTTCATCGTCGCCAACGCATATATTAACTACGTACTGTCAGAAGAGGGAAGAATTTTTTGTAAAATTAGTGAAGGCTAACATAAAAAAACTGAAAAATGATCTAGAACAGAAGAAGTCGGATAGTAATAATAAGAAGAAAGATTTGATACTAAAGAGTTTGATTGAGCTGAAATGAGGAGCTCGATCGGCCTTGAGGGCGCATTATCAGGATGTGAGGTTGTATGAAGACAATAGGGATGTTATAGATATATATGCAAAAATAGCAAAATTAGCATTTGATACAGATATTTAAATATAAACAAAATGACGATCTGTGAAATCTATATAAGCTTCTGCTATGTTCTAGGCTCTATCCGCATAGCGGGGCATTAGGTGTATTTTTTTGGCAAAGTTTCTAGGAATAGCAGTATAAATCCCGGAGCCCCAGGGATTTGGGTAAATAAGTATGGGATCGGTTTTTTTTCAGAAATACTTGGTGTTATATCCATCTTTTATCTAACATCAACTCTGCTTTTATTCAACCTTTTATCTTGCTGTCCTTCTCTTTTCTATACGTCAACTTGACAGCCCTTTAGTTTATCACTAAAATGGTGTTAGAGGCAGGAAGGGTATGTGCAGTTTGCATCTTAGTGATCGTAACGGGCAATCAAAAGTGTTATTGTCTGCCAGCTGTTTAGTGTTCCCTGTTACGTTGATGGTGTTTCTCGAATTTATCTTTGTTAAAAATCCGTTCGGAAAGATGCATTGCGATGGTATCTTGAGTTGTGGGGGATAGGCGCGTTTTCGGTTTCTGCGGTCAATCGACAGACATATAGATAATTGTACTGAAAAAACCATCGATGATATTGGTATTACATTTTCGTGGAAAGAATCGTATATTTTTACCATTGACTGACGTGTTGCTTTTTAAGCATCTTATTGCCAATCGGTTTGTCACATACGCTAAACTAATAGGAAGAAATATGAAAAAATTTTTAGGACTTATTGCTATCATTCTCTGTTTGAGTTGTTGTTCTAGATTTGAAGAAAACGTATACAAGACGCAACTAAACAATGCTGAAGAAAATTTTAAACATGGCAATTTTTCTAAAGCGGTTGAAATATATGAAAGTCTAATACAAATAGAAAAAGTAAAAAACCCCTATGTTTATTACAACCTTTCAAATGCATATTACAAAAATGGAAATCTTGGCAAAGCGATTTTAAATTCAAAAAAAGCACTAAAACTTATGCCGCGGGATAAAGAAATAAAGAATAACGACAATCATCTTGATGGCGTTTTATGTCAACCTCAAAAAAAAGGTCTTCCTTATATAATTTCGCAATTCTTCTCATTAAATGAAATAACTACAATATCTGCAATATTTTTAATTTTGCTTTTTATAGAATTGTCATTATTGGTTATAAAAAACAGATTAACCTCCAAGAAAATTGTAAAGATGTTAACAGCCGTATCAATAATCTGTGTATCTTTTTTTATTTTAAAATTTTACAATGAAATCATGTTAAAAGAAGCAGTTGTTTTATCAAGGGCCAGTGTTAAAAAAGATCCAGATAAAAGCGGTTTAGAGATTTCTATTATTCCTGAAGGAAAAACAGTTTCGGTATTATCTACAATTGAGAACATGAGCAACATAAGGGTTGAATCGGAGGAAGGGTTTATTACTGGTTGGGTTGAAAGCAATGTAATAGGGTACATAAATGGGTAAAGTAGCAATTTTTGGAGGATCTTTTGACCCTGTCCATAAAGCGCATCTTCAGATTGCACAATTAGCACTTCAATGTTTTGATTTAAAAAAAATTGTTTTTGTTATATCTTCTATTTCACCCCACAAAACAGAATATTATGCAAAACTGGAAAATAGGATTTCTATGTTAAAACTTGTCACAAAAGATATGCAACGAACTGATCTTAGTCTATACGAAGCTCAAAGACAAAAAATAGGATATTCATATCAGACTCTAGATTATTTTCATAGTTTATATCCTACAGACGAAATATGTATGATTATAGGTTCGGATTCTCTCTTGAGTCTACCAACTTGGAAGAACATAGATTACCTCGTAAAACAGTATAGATTTATAGTAGCAAAAAGACCAAAAATTAAAATAAACAAAGATACAAAATATTTAGACAGATGTGTTTTTATAGATAAAGTGATACAAGACGTTTCCTCCACGCAAATAAGAACACTGATAAAAGAAGATTCTACAAAAGTGACTTCATTTTTAGATAAAAATGTTTATGCCTACATAATTCAAAACGGACTGTATAGGTGAAAAATATTGAAAAGCAAATATTCAATTATTTGTCTAAGCATTTAACACATAAAAGATTCGAACATTCTTGCAATGTTGCAACTCTTGCTAGAGAACTTGCGTCAAAACACAACGTTGATGCATTAAAAGCTCAAATTGCAGGGCTTTTGCACGATTGCGCAAAATGCATGAGCAATGATGAATTTGTTGGTCTTTTCAATGGGCGCAGAAAAACTTTTAAACATTTCAGCAAGATTGTTAAATTTTCACCCAATCTTCTACATTCCTTTGCTGGGGAAATTGTTGCAAAAGAAAAATTTAAAATAAATGACAAAGATATTTTAAATGCGATAAAAAATCATACCCAAGGAAGAAGTAAAATGAGTGTTCTTGAGAAAATAGTTTTCGTGGCTGATTTTGTTTCTAATGATAGAAAAATGAGGTATGTAAAAAAATTGCAAAATTTAGCAAAGCAAAATTTAGATAAGGCATTTTTTGAAGTACTTACAAAGAAAATAGAACATGTTATAAGTGAGGGAATAATTTTGTTACCGCAAACCGTAGATACATGGAATTGGTATGTTTCAAACAATAAAAAAAACAAATAAGTGGTTTCTGCTCTACTTTATATTGATATTAATTGCACTTGTAGTTACATGTATTTGTGTTGATAAAAATAATATAATCGTACGACAAACTAGGAAAAATGGGTTTGTTAGTTTTTCAATCTTATTGTATGGCAATGACAAAATGTTGCCCGATCGATTGGACGCGTATACAGTTTCATATGATAGACAAACTAATATTTTAAAGGTTTTATCCGTAAATACTGATGTTGTGGTTTTTAAAGCAAGGGGAAAAACAAAAAGCCTGAGAACGATATTCAATGAAAATATTAAAAAAGATATAAGTATCGCGATAAAAAATTTTTATACTGATTTATACAAACTCATAGGACATACAGCTACACCTGATTTTTATATTAACACAAGTTTTGAAACACTTGATACCGTGATGAGGCATAACGTAAAGTTTAAATCGATTATTGAAAAAAGTAATTTCGCAAATAAAGATTTGGAATCTTTGAACCGTATGGATATCACAGAATATGTTTTACATTTGATACCTCACGCTATAACAAAAATTTATAAAAATTATAGTTTCCTTGATACAAATATTCCAAGATTGTCTCTTATATATTCAGTTTTCAGGTTCAAATTTCTAAAACCAACGCTTATGTTTTGTGAAATGCCTGTGAAATATACAAAAACGAGAGTTGAACCTGATAAACAAAATATTGAAGAATTTTTAAATAAGGTATACTATGCAAACTCGTTCATGCAAACAAATGCCAGGGATGTATTGATTGATGTTAAAAGTTCCTCAAGAAAGCCTCGTATGGCAGAAAAGGCTACATGGCTTTTAAGAGCAAATGGTTTTGATGTCTTAGATTGGGGTAATTCTAAAATAATTTATGATAAGACATTGGTAAAGACATATAGAGGCGACTTTGATCAAGCTTTAAAAATTGCAAAAGTTTTGAAAAATGGGAAAATAATTGTTTCTTACGATAGTAAAGTTTATGCTGACATAGAAGTGTTTATAGGTGAAGATTGCATAATATACGATGATCTTGACAATAAAAAAGGTGGTGGAAATGTCAAAAATTGATTTTTATGCATTGGCCATTACAGCTGCTAAAATAACCAAAGACAAAAAGGCAGTGGGTACTGTTGTTTTGGATGTTCGTAAATTGACTGCTATAGCGGATTATTTTGTTGTAACTACAGGACAGTCAACACCGCAAATAAATGCAATATCTGACGATATTGAAAAGGCTTTTAAAGAACAAAATGTAAAGCCTTTGAGAAGGGATGGTGCACGTTCTTCTGTTTGGAGGGTTCTAGATTATGGTGGTATCATTGTACATATTATGTCTTCTGAAATAAGGGAATCTTATAAATTTGAAGAATTATGGAATAACGCAAAAATTATTGAAGAGAAAAATTGGGAAATTAAAGCTAAAAAACAAACTAAAACAAAAAAACTTGTGGTGCAAAAAACAAAAAAGCGGACAAATTCATTAAAAAAACAGCGTCCGAAACAATCAAAAGAGCTATTCCCTAAAAGTAAAACATAATGTAAACGTGTAAAGGAAAAGAAGTATCTCAAATCAACGAATCACCAAAAAACAATTTCTTTGTTTTTATATCAAATCAATATTGCAAAAACTCTGAAAAAATATGTGTGAAACAACTTTTGCTTCTTATTGTTACCGCCCATATTTTTTTATTTTATTCAACACTATAAAACAATATCTACTATTTCTCTAGGGTCTTTAACTACCCAATTAGGTTCGTATTTTTTTATCTGATCAACATCACAGTAACCATAAGTAACAGCTATAGATGCTATCCCTGCCGCCTTGGCTACTAAAAAATCATTTGCACTATCTCCTATCATTACACTTTTTGATAGTTCAGAATTTGTAAGCTTAGCAATCTCAAGAACAGTTTTTGGATCTGGCTTTCTTACACCAATGGTGTTACCACCCCAGACTTCTAAAAAATTATCAATTATTCCAAGTTTTTTTAAAATCTCTCTAGCATAAATCTCTTCTTTGTTGGTTAAAACAGCTTTTTTTTTATCTTTTAAAGCATCCAACATTTCTTTAACACCATCAAACACAACGGTAGCATCAAGCAAATGTTGCACGTAGTGCGATTTAAACATTTCAACAGCATTCAACTTGCAATCTTCACCTCTATCGTTGGGCATAGCTTTTGACATTAAAGCGTTTATCCCACTGCCAATGTAAGAGCGCACCTGATTTAGCGACAAAAAATCCAAACCACTATCCTCTCTCACAAAATTAACTGAAGAAGTGATATCTCTTAACGAATCTACAAGTGTCCCATCCAAATCATAAATCAAAAAATCAAAACCCATTCTCTATTCTCCACATACTTTTTATCATTTTTGAGATAGATAGACATTGAACCTCTTAGAAATATTGCAATCGCAATCGTCTGGAACACATCAATATTTTTCAACCTCGTCAAATTGTATGTTGACACCAACGCCATAATCCGTGTGGATAGCCTTTTTGTTGATGCACACTTTTACACTAGTTGCTTATGACTTAAATCACCAAATCCCATTAGCAACCATAAAACAACCGCGATCTGTAACTTTTATACCAGCTGATTTTGCTTTCTTCACAGCTTCTTCAGATGCAGATCCTGATTGCATCCAAATCTCTTTTATTTCCAAACTAATCGTATCATCCACGATCTTTTCTGTGCTTACAGGAGAAACTACAGTTACAACTACGTCAGGTTTTTTAGGTAAACATTTCAAAGATCCATATATTGTTTCGCCTAATATATTTCCCCCTCTAGTACCTATGGCAAATACCCTAAATCCTGTTTTAAGCAAATCTACAAAAATCTTGTGACCAAATTTATCTTTATTGCTAGAAACGCCAACAATAGCAATAACCCTATTTTTGTACACGGTACCTCCCCAAAATTGCCAGTAACAACTATACAAAGTTGAAAAATTGGGTTTAAAAAGCCGAAACATATTGATACCATTTTCGATATCGACTATTTTTTCATTTGTTATTGACGATATAAACAAAGTGTTTCCTATATTTTTAAACCCCTCATTCTCTCTAAATTGTATAAAATAATCAAAAACATTGCCAAATGTGCATATCTTCTAGGATAGACTATGTATGAAAATTCCTTTTACCAACAAGATGCGATAGGTCTGGCATACCCATTGCCTGTCCACATATGTCCAAACTTTAACAAACTCTCTAAAATTAATCTCAAAATTAAGGTTGGTGACAAAATATTTGCTATAATTCCCAGCGTTAATACCCATTATGTCTATCGTGTCGAAAGATGAAGATGAAAGGGAAGTTGCATTTTAATTAAAAAAATGGTGAAATAGCCACATAGAGAACTTTTTAACGGAAATAGGACTAGCGTAACTGAAGGTTAGTCATCACCTGCAGACAGCAAATCGAATAAAAGGAATAGAGTTGTACTCTCTTCCCGTTTTTGGTTCCGTATGCTAGAAATAGTGGGTTTTTGGGGTGATAATTGCGTTTAAAACAGAAGTAATGCAATTTTACCAAGGAATGTATGAAAAAGTTGCACAAAATGCGAAAACTCGAATTAATAACAATTTTTTGAGCTTTTTAAACCCAATTTTTCTAACTTTGCTTGAGTATATGGTTGGAGCATCGTATCCAAACCTGGATAAGTTTCACAAAATTTTCCTCGCTTTGAAACTTGGACAAAAAACATTGTGATAAAATTAATTTAGAACTAGATGATATTTAATGGGGGTTAGCTAATGAGCTTTGTAACTTATCTGATACTTTCTTTTCTTGTCATTATTTATATTGTTGAAACAACTGCTGATTTGCTTAATGTCAAAAATATTTCACTAAGTATACCTCGGGAATTTGACACGTATTTCGATAAAGAAAAATATGTGAGATCACAACAATATCTTAAAGCAAATACGAAAGTTTCCTTAATTTCATCTACTCTTTTCTTGGTAATTCAGATTGTTTTTGTACTTTCAGGTGGATTTAATTATGTAAACACTATTGCTACATCTTTTGGTTTTGGACCTATTTGGACTGGCCTTATTTTTGCTGGTATTCTTCTTTTTTCTTACGAAATTATCAAGATACCTTTTTCTGTTTACTCAACTTTTGTCATAGAGCAAAATTTTGGATTTAATAGAACAAATGTAAAAACTTTTGTTACAGACCTATTTAAATCGTGGATCATTACAGCTGTGATAAGCTCAATTGTTTTTTCTGTTATTTTATGGCTTTTTACAAACACTCCGCATTGCGCATGGTTATACGCCTTTGTATGTATTACAGTTTTTCAATTATTTGTTTGGTTTATCGCACCTATAGTTATACTACCTCTTTTCAACAAATATACGCCCTTAGAAGGTGGGGAACTCAGGACTTCGATTGAAACGTACGCATCAAAAGAAAATTTTAAAATGAAAGGGGTATTCGTAATGGACGAGTCCAAACGCTCCACAAAATCAAACGCATTTTTCATAGGATTTGGAAAATTTCGCAGGATAGTTTTATTTGATACACTCATCCAAAAACAGACAGTTAATGAATTGACGAATATTTTGGCACATGAAATGGGGCATTTCAAACTCGGACACACTACAAAACGAATGATTTTTTCATTTGCTTCAACGGGAGTTATGTTGTATATTCTTTCGCTTTTTGTAAACAAAACATGGCTTTACGATGCTTTTCTTATGCAGGCACAGCCGATATATGCTGGAGTAATATTTTTTGCGTTTTTATACGCACCTATTTCTTTTATAATTTCGGTAATATCAAGCTATTTTTCACGCAGGATGGAATATAACGCAGACTCTTATGCAGCTATAACCTATGGATATCCAGAAGCCATGGTAACTGCACTAAAGAAGCTTTCGG
Organism: Endomicrobium sp.; assembly: GCA_031286985.1. Classification (GTDB taxonomy): domain Bacteria; phylum Elusimicrobiota; class Endomicrobiia; order Endomicrobiales; family Endomicrobiaceae; genus Endomicrobiellum. The sequence continues at coordinate 8,900 of JAITTL010000031.1, read as the reverse complement.
TTGACAATTTATCAAACTTACATCCACATAAATTAAAAGTGTTTTTGGAATATTCGCATCCACCTATTTTGGACAGGATTAAAGCAATCAATACAAATCCAGATCGTTCACGGGCTTAAATTATGAAATTCAATTTGCTAAGGTGCTACGCAACGTTATTGCACAGGTTAGCGCTACAAAGATTATAACAGGCAACATTGCTAAGAAAAGCGCACTAAAAACATTGAACAAAACGTAAAGCCCACATGAGTAAAATGGCAATTTTCAAGCTTTTTAAATCCAATTCTTCAACTTTGCTTTGAGTATGTCTATACCACACACAAAATATTGGATATATAGATCACGATCACCAAGCCGCAGAAAACGTAACGCCCCATAGGTATGATCCACTTGCTAACTGTTTTAGTGTGTCCACTTTGAATTTCTTTAGTAAACAACTTTGACGGCAAAATCCAAAAAATGAAGATACCACTTATTAAAGCGCAAAATGGTACAAAATGAATTTGCAAAATATCCGTAAGTTTGTCGATATACCCGTTCGATAAAATGCTACAAATCGCTACGGTTGACACAGTAATAGCTACAGATAAGGATCGATGTATTTTGAATTTGTTCTGCAATACCTCTACAACAACTTCTAGTATGCTGATAAGGGAAGTAATAGCAGCAAAAAAAACTGCCAAAAAGAAAATAACCATACAAATTTGCCCAAGAGGCATAGCTTTAAAAATATCTGGTATTGTTATAAACATGAGAGCAGATTCCGAATTAAGATCTTTCCCAAATGAAAAAACAGCTGGAATTATTACTAAAGATGCCATTATTGAAGCCACAGTATCAAAAATAACAATATTTTTTACAGAAAAAATTAGGTCTTCACTTTTTTTGGTGTAAGAGCCATATACAACCGAAATAGATCCAAAAATCGATAAAGAATAAAATGACTGCCCCAACGCCAAAATCCATGTTCTGGCATTAAAGAAAAAATCCCACTTTGGCATAAAAAGAAATTTATACCCATCAATAGCTTTTGGTAAAAACGCAACTCGCATAACCAAAATTAAAAATAAAACAAAAAAGATAGGAATCATAAATTTATTAGCTTTTTCAATACCTTTTTCCACACCTCTTATCATGGAGATCCCAATTACAAAGAGTGTTATTATAATCCATTGCCAAGCGCAACTACCTGTAATTGCAGTGAAATGTTGAGCAGTATTACATGCAATAAAGGCCGAACCTGTTATCGATCCTACAAAAAAACGCAATATCCAAGACACCACCACCGAATACCCTAGTGATATAACAAAAATGACAAAGATAGGTATCCATCCAAAAACTTCACCAATTCTTCCACTTCCTCCACGCATCTCTAAAGCTTTTTTGAAAGCGTTTACAGGACCAGCTCCCGTGAGCCTACCAATTGTAATCTCACCCAGTACACCAATAAACCCCAAAACAGCCACGCAAATAATATAGTGAATTATAAACGTTGCACCCCCGAGCTCTCCAACACGGTATGGAAATAGCCAAATATTACCCATACCTATAGCAGCTCCTACAGCAGCTAAAATAAAGCCCCACCTTGATGAAAACTGATCCTTAGTAACAGAATTTGACACTATCTTGCCTCCACAAAAAATGAATATTTCGGTCGGTATTGTACAAAATTTATATCGTGTTTGCTTTTCTATGTTATTGACCTAAAATAAAGTTAAAAAGTTGAATATGTACTACAATGCACGATAAGATAGATTATCATAGCGTGTGCAAACTGGAAATAGGCTACATTTGAAGTAACCCTTGCAGGAGAGGGAGAGCATAACAAAAAAAAAGAGTAGAATTATTGTGTAAAAGGAAATACGTTGTCAAAATAAATCAGTTATCTAGATATGTAATTGTTATCTTTTTGGCATCTTTTATTACAAAATTTGCAGCTTGTCTTAGCGTTTTGCATATAGCTGCAGGTTTTATTTTTTGTTTAACTACCTCGTTTTTTTGCTCTTTTCCATGCCCAGTAAGAACTAAAACACCTTTACCACCCATATTAAAACCAAGCATGTAATCTCTTACACTATCCCCAATGGTGTAGGATTTTGCAATATCTATATTAAAATCTTTCACACTCTGCAGTATCATACCGATTTTTGGCTTCCTACAGCAACAATCATCAGAATCAATATGTGGGCAATAATAAAGACCGTCTATTCTAGATCCTGCAGCTTTGAGTAAAGATATAAATCTTTTATTTATTTTTTCCAAATCTTTTTCTGTAAATAACCCTCTGCTAATTCCAGACTGATTTGTGACAATGATTATTTTAAAACCAGCTGCTCGAAGTTTACTTATGCTTTGCGCTGCAAAGGAATAAAGTTTCACCTGTTTTGGTGAACTTAAATAATTTTTATCAAAAATAACTGTTCCGTCCCTGTCTAAGAACACGGCAGGCATTTTAATATTTCTTGTTCCCATTGCTCTTTTCCCATTATAAACTGTGGTCTTACAGTAAGCACAGCTAATCTTTCCTTTATGCTTGCATCAATGTTTTGATACTTAATTGCGTCTTTTGCTGTTATAATGAAATATGAATCTTTTGCTTTTTTATTTACTATTTTTTTAAGAGTCTCGTTATTATAAGAACTGTGATCTCTTAATACTATGCTGTCTTTTATTTTAATTCCAGACTTTTTAATAGAATGTTTAAATCCATCTGCAAAACCGATGGCACTTAACGAATATACATCAGAGTATTTGAAAAGATCAATGTTGAAGTGTTCGTTTAAATCTATAGTTTTATATTTAAAGTCTCCATAATAAGTCACAGCTATACTTTTCCCAGATAGGTCGAATATTGTCTTCTTTAATTTTTGAAGTTCCCCATAAGAAACCATGTCAGAATTTGTAATAATCACAAATCCAGCTCTATCTAAAGTCTTTGAAGGTTCTCTTAAACTTCCAGCAGGTATAAGCATCCCATTGCCAAAAGGGTTTGCTGCGTTTATACAAACTATGTCTAAATCCCTTTGAAGGTTCCAATGTTGAAACCCATCATCCAATACGTAAACATCAGGATTTATTTCGTTCTCAAATCTTAAAGCATTACCATATCTATCAGCCCCAACAATAATAACCGACTTTGAAACACTTCTTGCAATTAAAAGAGGCTCATCTCCGCTATCCAACACATTAGTACCCAGTGCACCATTTTTCAAAACCAAAGGGATTTTACTTTTTCGCATGTACCCTCTTGTTAACACCACAGGTTTTATGTTATTGTTCACAAGAAAATTCAAAAGCTCTATTACGATCGGTGTTTTTCCGTTACCTCCACACGTAATGTTTCCAATACTTATCACCGGTTTTAAAATTTTTTTTGAATTACTAAATTTTTTATCTAATTTATATAACCCAGAGTAAATCAAAGATAGCGGATACAAAAGTTTCATTTTTTTTCAAGTTCCCAAAGCTTTATATATTTCATTAACGTATAAAATGAGGAATACAACGATGCAAGTATAAATCCCGCTAACCCATCAAGAAATCCTTTTTTAATAATATACATTTTTAAAAACATTACTGCTGGATTTACAAAGAGATTTAAAATCTTAAATTTTTTGTTTTTTTTAAACATTTCTTGAGAACGTAAATCGGTATAGAGATCAGATTTTTTTACAAATTGTTTTATGTTGTCATAGGGATAGTGTAAAATATGGTTCTTAAAGTGAATTTTTTTCCCTTTATATTCAATACCTTCATGAACTAGCTGATCTTTATACTTCATTTCATTTTTATTAAAAACGATGGGGTGTCTATAGTCAGGATACCAACCAGAATGTAAAATCCATTTATTTAGGAATTTACTTTTCCTTGGAGCGATAAAGGCATATCCCCTTGGGATACCTGCAAGTTCACGTTTAATTTCTTCTCTTAATTCGGGTGTTATCCTTTCGTCAGCATCAAGACATACAACCCATTCATATGAGCATTGTGTTAATGCAAAATTTCGTTGTTGGCCAAAATACTCAAATTTATTCTGAACGACTTTACATCCCATTTCTCCTGCTATTTTTGCGCTAGCATCGGTACTGAAATCGTCAATAATGACAATTTCACTAGCCCATTTGATACTTTCAATACAATCCTTGATATGCTTTTCTTCATTTTTTGTTAAAATATAAGCAGATACTTTTTTCATCGTATTTTATCCACATCTTTATACAAAGCTTTATGATTTTTATCCTTGTTTGCTCTCAAAAAAGACCACAATAAAATTCGTGATTTTATTTTTGGTACCCAAATTTACCATAAATAAATTATTATTTATAAAATCAACAACTAAAACATAAAAAACCTCTTCTACATTTTCATTACTTTGTTGTAAACTTCCAATGTGTTCTCAATTGCTCTATCAACAATAAAATTCTGTTCAACAAATCGCTTACCAGCCATTCCCATTTGTTTTGCAAGTTCAGGATTATCAACAAGCCTCTTTATCGCCTGTACAAGCTGCAAAGAACTCGACGGTTCTATCATAATCCCTGTTACTTCGTCAAGGAATGACTCCGGATTGCCTCCTATATTTGTAACTATAACAGGTTTCTCAAGCGCTTCAGCCTCAATTACTACGTTAGGCATGCCCTCTGTATCCCAAGACAATAGACAAAAAATACTCATTGATGATATAAATTTTTGTACTTGTTCCTGATACCCTGTAAAATAAACAATGTCTTCTACATCTAATTTTTTGGCGTAAGCTTTCTGTTTTTCAAATCCTTCTCCAGATCCAACAATCAAATATCTTAAATCTTGATATTCATTTCTCAAAATCTTTGCAGCTTCAATAAGATGTACTTGCCCTTTACCCTTAAAATCGACTATTGCCCCAACTGTTCCTACAACGATTTTATGTTGAAGATTATATGTTTTTACAATATCATCAAAATTAATATTATTGTTAAATTTTTCAAAATCCAACCCATTGTAAATTGCTTTAATTTTGTCAGGCTTGACTTTTTCATATCTAATCAACCCATTTGCAACAGCTTGCGAGACAGTTATAATAGCATCGGCAAATCTATAGTGATTTTTACTTATAAAGTTATGCCTTGTATCTTGTCTTCTATGAAAAATAACTTTGAGCTTTTGGCAAAACAACTTCGCTATCAGGGCAGTCCAATAAAGTTTTCCATCATGGACGTGTATTATGTTAACATCATATTTCTTAATTAATTTTATAAGCTTCAAAACACCCACTGGATCAAACGAGTTCATTATTTTAAGTGGGACAGTTTGAAATTTTTGTTGAATAGATTTTTTATATAGCTTACTACCATACGGAACAGCAACAATATTATCGCATTTTTGTGATTTTTGAAGATTTGTAGCTAAAAAAAGCATAGCTTTTTCAGCTCCACCGATAGAATACGATGAAAAAATATGTAACACTTTATACTTAATCACTTAAATATTTTCTCACATAAAGATATGTATTTTTGCATCGTTGCCATAAAAAATGTTTCTGCATACCGCATACCATGTTCCTTGATCTCTCCCCAATATTGGTTTAATCCTTGTGCAATTCTTACATAATCTCGTGTGGAGATTTGCGTTTGATAACATTCTATTGCTTCTTTCTTTAAGTCCCATACATCGCTTATGTCAAACAAACAATTGGGATTTAACGGTGACCATACCGAGTAACAATAAACAATGCACTTCAAATTTATCATTTCCTTTATGTGAACAATTGCTTGGGATATAACCATATGGTCATTATGTTTATCAAACAAAAACGGAATAAAAATAACATCGGGATTAACCTTGTTTATGATCAGTACTAAATTGTTATAAAAATCTTCGTTGTTGTATAAAGTACGTATTTGGAAATGCATATAGTGAATTCTTTTTGCCCCTATGACAATCGCGGCACGTTCTGCTTCTATCGCTCTCTCCGAAGAGTCATGTGTACAAAAAACTATCTCCACATGTCCACCAGTTTTAACGTGTTTTATCAAAGTACCTGCACACCCAACAGATTCATCATCTTGATGTGGAGCAATAACTAAAACTTTACTACCCCAAATGTATTTTTCTTTAGGAATTGAATAGTTTACAAATGGTTGTATGTGCTCATAAAGCCTGAACAAATGCCTATTTTTCAAACGTTTCACTGCATTCTCCAATTCTGGCAAAAATGATGACACAACAAATTTACCAATGGCTTGCCTGATAGTTTATCATAATTTAAAAAGTTTTTAAGGTTCTGTATACCTTAACTTTGTAATTGCACCAAATTTGTTTATCATTTTTGATACAATAGACGTGGTGAATTTTTAGAATTTCTTATTTCCAATAGTAAAATACACTAAAGGGTTTTTTATATAAAACTTTGTTAGGATCTTATAAAATGAAAATATTAGTCGGGTTGAGTGGTGGTGTTGATTCAGCAGTTGCAGCTTATTTATTGAAAGAGCAAGGTAATGAAGTAACAGGTGCCATGATGTCCATATGGGACAACTCGCTTGCAGTTTCAAAGAACGGAACTTATAATGCTTGTTTTGGGCCTGAGGATGAAGATATTGAAATGGCACATAGAATAGCCGATTTCATCAAAATACCTTTCCATGTCTTGGATTGCCGCAAAGAATATAAAGAACTTGTAATTGAGAACTTTAAAAAAGAATATAAAGAGGGGCGTACACCAAACCCATGTGTTTGGTGTAACGCTTATATCAAGTTTGGAATTCTTCCTTTTGCGGCACAAAAAGCTGGGGTTGTTTTTGATAAATTTGCAACAGGACATTATGCCAATATAAAATTTAATGATTCTTTAAACATGTATCAATTATATAAAGCTGCTGATAAAAATAAAGATCAAACTTATTTTTTGCATAGGCTCCCACAAAAAATTCTTTCCTCAACTGTTTTCCCAATTGGAAAATACACAAAAGACAAAGTAAGAAATATTGCAAAAAAAATAGGACTTGCTGTCGCAGAAAAACCGGATAGTCAGGATTTTTATTGTGGAAACTATAACGATATTTTAAAGTTTCCCATAAATTCGGGAAATATTGTAAATAAAAGAGGTGAAATACTTGGAAAACACTATGGTGTTTGGAATTACACTATAGGGAAACGCAAGGGCCTTGGACTTCGTGGAGGAACAAAAAATCCATTATATGTCATAAATATTTTAGCCAAACAAAATATCGTGGTGGTAGGTTCACAAGAGGATTTGTACTCCTCATATCTCATAGCTAAGGAAGTATCGTGGAGTTCTATCCCTATTCCCAAAAAATCTCTTGAAGTAACTGCAAAAATACGTCAACAACATAGGCCAGCAAAAGCAATTGTTATTCCATACAGTGATGGTAGCGTAAAGGTTGAATTCAACGAACCGCAAATGTCCATCACCTCAGGGCAAAGTGTAGTATTTTATGAAGATGATATCGTGTTGGGTGGGGGAGTAATATATCAATCGTAGATAAAAAATATGAAATTGCATTCTAAATAAAAAAATGGAAGAGTAATTATATAAAGAGCTTTTTAGCAAAAAGAGAACGGGCAAAGCTAAAGTATCGTCACAGTAAAAAAAGATCAGACGACAATAGATCGAATGAAAGTGGTGCTGATATAAGATAAAAGATTGAATTACTTGAGCATAACAGAAACTTTGCTTCAAGCGTTGCTTGCAGATGAAGAGACGATTAGCAAGTAAGTTGAGAGTAGAATCCCAAGAATCTAATTTTGTTTTAGACGCAGTACACTTCAAGGCAAAAAACAAGGCAAGTAGTGAGAGAAAAAGGTGCAGGGTTATATTTTCTGCATTTTCAACTTAGCTGGGTATTTAAGTCTTGAAAAAAAGAGAAGCTTCTTTAAGTTTGATAACCCCTTTTAAAGAGGAGATTGTGAAGGTTTACGGTATAGTTAGTGTGAAATTGTGTTGAAAAGGGACGTGTGTTGTGTAAAGTGTATGGAAGATAAATTTGTTGATTTGAAAAAGAGAGAAAAGGAGGCAACATGAAGCTAATTGAGAGGATAGTAAACAGTAAGATTAGATACTTAATGATTTTATGCCTTGTGTGTATGGTTGTAGTTGGTTTATCAAGGAGTGTGTGGTCTTTAAATGAGTGGTCTTCAGTTATTAATATACAACCCATTGAAATGAACGAATCTGAAAAGAAAAAAAGTCGTATATACGCTCATATAGTAGATCCGGTAGTTTGCGAGAAATTTTTTAATGAGCAAATCAAAAATAATGATGAGTTCAATAAGGGAGAACTCAAAAAGTTTAAAGATGATTTGATTTGTCTTACAAGAGGTTTCTCCCAGGAACCAGATTTTTTTTTTCCAGTTCCCTATGAGGTTACACAAACATCTGTATGGGAAATGATGACAAATCAGGACAACCCTGAAATGAAAACATCTATCAAAATCATAGAAGACAGACGAGATAGGTACCGTGTTACCTTAACATTGTCGGATTGCGAGAAATTTTATCAAAAAATCCAAGGCGATGATTATTTTGGTACACGCTACAGAAGTTTTAAAGAACAACTTAAAAAACACATTGAAACCCTCGAAGAAGGCGCAGACCACACAAAGGTTGTTAATATCGAAGCGAATTTTAGTGTTAGACAAACGCGTGCATGGAAAGATATAATGGCTGAACTGGGGGTCCAGGAAATAATATCAGATGATGATGAGGGAGAAAAAGTCCCAGAAAAATCAGACGTCGTTGTCGTTGCCCGCGGTCTTGGTAATGGTACAACATTGATTGGTGGAGGTGATGATTCAAACCTAGACTTGTTGAAAGTGGAAGAAGTAATAGAAGGATATAGAGTTAAAGAAGGGACAGTGAATGCAGCCCTGAGAGCCATGGAGATGACATCAACAGAGGA
>JAITTL010000019.1 GCA_031286985.1 Endomicrobium sp. | reverse complement strand
AAAAGCCAGCTGACAAAAACCATTGCTGAATTTACGGCAAAAATCATATAAACTTCTTGCGTTTGCTGCAATTGCTAAGTTATATAACTTATCTTTTTCTATCGGTGTTACAAGCATCTGCACAACTATCTTTTTTAGGAGTGCAAATGGTTGTTGTGTTATTAAAGGTTGTGTTGTTAAAGTCAGTATCGCACCTACTATATGCGGGAGCGCAAATTGAAATGAAACAAACATAAATTGAAAAAAAATGAATGGATGAAGTTGAAGTTAAAACAAAAACGCTTATGTCAGCCAATTGATAAAGCGTAAAAACGCTGTAGCAACTTTAATTGGCTGATATAAGCGTTTTTGTTTTAATAATCTATTTTTTCTACTTCTTTTCTCTTTCTCTTCCTTCTTTTTTCTCTATTTTGCTCTAGTTATTTATCTCTAGCTGGCATTGCATCTTCTTTCCGCAGCTCTTTTATCTTGAATATGTCCAAGTATAGGTTAAATTCATATTTTTATCTCTTATATTTCCTATAGATTCAAATTTATTAAACACATTTTCAAAACACTTAAAAATGTTCCCCTTTTGCATCTATACTAAATACATTATTTTTATAAGCTCCACACTCGTCATGTAACTCAGGATAGGCAGGAGTACTTATGACATTTTATTAAACAACTCCTCATAAATATTAAAATATACTTTAGAATATTCTCTAGAATCAAAAATATCCTTTAGAATGTCACGATCTAATTGTGGATTTAAGTAAGGAATATGCAATGGACCTAAAGCAAAGTCTACTTTACTAGAAAACAGATTATCGCTTTTTAATTTTTCAACGAAACCAACTACACTATATATTGCCTCCTTTAACAACGTCATTATTGCACATGATTTAAAAGTAATTGCAAACTAAAAGCCTAGTATTACAAGGACGAGATTGCGACAACTAACCTACAAAACTTTGTTATAGCGCGGTAAACTGTATCAAATATTTTGTTTTTGTTGATGCCTGTAGCATCTCATAACATAATAGACTTTTTTAAAGGTAAGTCAGTCAAGCGAAGTGAAGTTAAAGAAACTTGTAGCAAAATCTAAAGGTGAAGCAAAATCAAGACTCTTGCGAAGTTTTTTGTGTTGTGCCAAAGTGATAATCAATAAACTAAACTGTAACCTCACCCTTTCAAAGGGGGAGGTTATTATGCAATATACCGCTGCAGCCACGGTTAATGTAGCAACAACACAACCCAACGCAAAATTTCTTCCTTTAAAATTTCTCTTTTTGTTCTTTCGCTCATTGTATTGGCAATCTCTCTGCTAATATAACACCAAAAGCCAATCATTCTTCACTTTTAGCATTTTCCGCATCAAAGTATCGATGATTCATATTTCGCATTATTTAAAATTGAATGTGGATACAAAAGATTTAGCTTGGTTTGGAAGGGAGACTAAAGACAAAATCCGCCGAAGCGCTGTAATGACATTTCGGCGGAAATTGCTTAAAAAACGTGAAAGAATGATGTTTTATAATCTATAAATTAAAAGTACAACTTAATGTAGCTGTAAAACCTGAAAAATCTAACTTGATGTCTTCTGATATTGTTGTTTTTGGTGTAAATCTGTATCCTACATCAAGTCCTAATTTGTATTTCTTTGTAAGCGCATATCCTACCCCTACCGATAAATCCGACACAAAACAAATCCCGTCTTTGAAAATATGTTTGTAATAATTCTTATGCTCGACTCCATCTTTGTCTTTCTCAATTACATAAGTGCGCGAACTAAACAAAGCCGTTCCATAACCTAAAAATAGTCTTCCGTTCAAACTAAATTTTTCACTTATATTTCGGTTGTAACTTGCGCCAATCATAGCAGGGAATAATACTGAAGAAAAATTACCGCCTATTTTTTTACCTTGAGATGTTTTTTGATCAATTTCATGAGGGACTGAAAATAACCCAGACACATTTACACCCACTTTAAAATTTCCGCAGCCAACGTCACAAAAATTTTCTACGCCTACCATAAGTGCGTCTTTACATTTTGATTTTATTTCAGGGCGCTCTTCTTTAGCAATATCTACTACGGAACCGTTTACGTTAATGTCTGCCGTGGCATAACCCATGAATACGCGGCCAACGCTTTTATTAAACCATATGTCTGCTGCATCTGTTATACGATTAGCAAATGCATTCGTCGCAAAAAACGAAAAAATCAAAACAGAAAACAAAATTCTTTTCATACATCCATCCTCTTTTTGAATTAATCTACCCTCCCCCCCCATTAACTCGCTAGGGGAAGAAGAGGAACCAATCCTCTAACCATCCCTCACTGCAACAAACTACAACGGAGAGGGAGTGATTAGATTGCTAATGCTAAAAAACTTATTTTGTAGCTTCGTCAATCCCTATTGCAATTGTTGCGACACCTCCACAAACTGCTGCACCAATAGGTCCAAGCCATGAACAAGCCCCGGCAGCGGCGGCAATTTTCGTACCCTGGCTAATCCTTTTCTCAACTTTGGAGTTTCCGGCATGAGCATTGCCAACCACACCTAACAGACTAAAACACAAAACAGCTCCACAAATAAATTTTTTCATAAATCACTCCTTTTTTTGAGTCTTTAGACTCTTTTATTTAACTCTGCACTAGACACAAAGTATATTACAATCATCCTACACCGTCTGTTTCCTCCTTTGTGGTGTTACTACAGTATTTGCTTAGCTTATACTAAGCGGATGTAACAAGTCTATCATGAAACTTTTGTGAAATCTTTTGTGTCTTTTTTTGAGAAATGTTTCTTGTGGTGGTACTTTGAGACTTAAGTAGTTATCCAAACTACTTAGTGAGACTAGAACATACAACTTTTTCTGTTTGGTTATTGCTTGCGTAAAGATATACTACAATCTTTTCGATGGGCTTGTCAACTTAACAAGTTCAACTTGTTTTACTAATTCTACTTACCGCTTATCCTCATTGTCACTTGACAACTTTTTCTGTTTGTTTCTGTTTTGACCGTTACTTACAAAAGAATGTTACATCTTTTCCATTGGTTTGTCAACTTTAAGACATAAAATATTTGCGAAATCTTTATGATTCTTAGTTTTTCTCTGTGCCCCGTGTTATGTCAAATTAAAAATTTTAATTTGCAAGCCAACCCTAAAATTAGGCAAAGATTAGAGATTTGCCTATATATTAACAATGCCTATTTGGACTACTAATGATAGAAAAACTTGAAGACGCAATACTATTTCTCCGGGTACAAAACCACTTGAAAGTTACTGTTTTTCAAGAGCTTTTTGACCATATCTTCTAAATTTTTAGGGGTTACTGCTTTATAAAGAGAAGACCACTTATTCATGCGACTGAGCGAAGAGTCGTATATGACGCTTGAATTAGCATAACTCTCCGCAAGATAAGTATTATCCTGCCCATTTCTTTCCAATAATTTTTCACAAGCTTCCTTGGCTTTTATAAAAATATTTCTGTCAATATTTCCTGCTGCAACAGTTTTTATATCTCCTTTAACAGCTGCAACAAGTTCATCAACTCTTTTCGGATCACATGAAAAGCGTATCTTCAACTTCAGTTCGTCATATGGAAAGTGTAACAACGATAAATCACTAGAAATTGAATACGTACCGCCAAGCTTCACACGAATATTCTCCATAAGAATAATATTCATGTATTCCCTTAATATCCTAGCTTCAGCATCCAACTTCTGAGAGTATTTTTCTCTTATAATCCACGACATATATACAAGACTCTTATCTTCCTTTCCCTTATAAATTTCTTTTTTTACAGCAGCAACTTCCGGCTGTATAATACTATCAATCGCCATGTCCCATGTTTCTCCGGGCGTAATAGAAGCTAAATACGTTTCAACGTATGGTTTAATCTTTTTAATATCGATATTTCCAACAAAAACAAATATGTAATCCGACGGATTTAAAGACTTTTTTATAAAATTTAGAGCGGTATTTTCGTTTGCTTTTGAAAGATCAGAAATCTCCAGCTCATTAAAATATGGACTATTCCCGTGAATAGTTTTTATAATCTCTTTTGAAAATGAAATTTCCGGATTTATATCTCGATTTGCAAGAACAGTTTTGTATTGTGAAAGCAAAACTTTAACTGCATCAGAATCCATTTTTGGTTGAGTAAAATTAAGATGTAGCAGTTCAAAAAGAGTTTTAACATCTTTGATTGTTGATAACCCATCAAAACCGCGTTCAAAAGTATTAATCCAAAAAGAAATTGATGCTTGTTTTCCTGCAAGTTTTTTTTGAAGTTCCTGACGAGAATAATCACTTACACCGGATGCTGAAAACATCTTTGGAGCAAGTCTTGCGGACACAATATCATTGATTGAACTGGATGTTGTTCCACCCTTAGCCAACGCATAGAGAGCAATTTCGTTATCTTTATTCGTAGTTTGCTTTAACACCACTTTTGCGCCATTGCTCAATTCCCATATAGGTTTAATATCCCCAAATGTAACCTAAAGTACAAGATTAGCCGCTCAGTTTCGTTATACCTTTGAAACTCTAATGCTTTAAAGCCGTTCCATTCGTTAAAACTTCTTTTCTTTGAAATTG
>JAITTL010000034.1 GCA_031286985.1 Endomicrobium sp. | reverse complement strand
GTTCTCTTCTGTCGATGTCGATAACGCTGCTTCATATGCTATCCTATTCACCTCTTCTCTAAACTTTCTCTCTTCAATCACTTCTTCTATTACTTCCTTCTTCTCTTCCTCTCTTAACTCTGATTTTAATGAATCTGGATCTCCTGATCCTCTCCCTCCAATCTCATACAATTTCAATTTCACTTCTTGTTCCTCTTGTCCTATTTCATCACCCTTACCCTTGAAGTGTTTAGAGAGTAGGGTTGCTACATCTACTGATAATCCTAAGCCCTTCCACTTCTCTATATATTCCTGATCTGATAGTGCTATATTCACTAATTCAAGTTTGTCTGGTTTTTCTTGATCTTCTTCTTCCTCATCACCAGCAGCTCCTCCTCTGAGTAAGTCCATCTGTAGGGTTGCTACATCATCTGCTGATAATCCTAAGCCCTTCAGCACGCACTCTATACATTCCTTCATCTCCCGATCATACTGCCTCAAAAGTTGTTTTGACTCCGAAGTAAACTGCTGCTTACACTGCTTCAGCCGTTCCTTCATCTCCTCCTCGTCCTTCAGCTGTTTCTCTAGATCCAGCACCGCCTGTTGCCGTTTGCTCAAAATTTCCTCAATCTCCTCCTGACATAGTCCCCGCTTCAGATACCTCTCCTTAGCCTCTTTAAGAATATCAGCCTTAATCTGTATATCCAGCCCAAGCGAGTATATATTCTTATCATACTCTCCATCCATCCTAACATCCAGCTCATCATGTTTCTCCAGCTCCTGCATACAGTTCTTCTCCCAACACTCTCTCCATTCATAATAAGACCGCACCACCTGTTGCAGCACATGTTTATGTTTAAGCGCCTCCTGCTGCTCTTTCTTCAGATTTAATATACTAAGTATTCTTGATTATGGCCCATAAACACACACCATATCCAAGCCTTATACGCTTCCTTACGACACAACCACCAAGGTTTAGTATTTTCCACTGGTGGCTCTGACCACACACTTTTTGATAAACCAACTACAATCATGCACACAAGGCATAAAATCATTAAGTATCTAATCTTTATGTTTACTATCTTCTCAATTAGTCTCATGTTGCCTTCTTTTTTTCATTATTTCTCTCTTCTCCTAATCACCAAATTTTTTCCCCATACACTTTATACAACTCACATCCTTTTTCAATACAATTCCACTATGCCGTAAACCTTTTCTCACAAATCCACAATCTCCTCTTTATCAAACTTATCGCATTTGAATGAGCTCCGTTTTTTTTCAAAACTCAATACTCAACTAAATTGAAAAATTGAAAAAAAATCTAATGTCACTATTCTTGTTTTTCTTACAAGATTTTGCTACCAACAGTTATAGCTTTTTTTATATCTGATACATACTCCGCCAATTTAAAAGCAGCATGGTCCTTATATCGTTCTATTATTTCTACAACAGCGCTGCCTATTATTACACCATCCACATACTTTGTAATCTCTTTTGCTTGAGAAACGTTTGAAATGCCAAAACCAACAGCGATCGGGAGATTTGTAATTTTCTTGATTTCAGTAGCCATGGTTTTAATATCTGTAGTTATCTTATTTCTTACACCTGTAACACCAAGCGATGAAACAAGATAGACAAATCCCTCAGCCTGTTTTGTTAGGATAGGAATTCTTTCATTGGATGTAGGAGCTATCAAAGTAATAACTATTATACCACATTTATCTGCAAAACATTTAACTTCTTCCTGTTCTTCAAAAGGCATATCGCAAATAATTATTCCGTTTACACCAACTTCTTTGCAGCTTTTGAAAAATCTTCCATACCCATAAAACAACAAAGGATTTAAATATGTCATTAAAATCAACGGAATATCAGATTTTTTCCTAACATTGAAAACTATATTGAAAATATCATCTAAATTGATATTTTTAGACAATGCCCTTCCCATAGCATTTTGTATTGTTTCCCCCTCTGAGACTGGATCTGAAAATGGAATGCCTATTTCTATCAAATCAGATCCATTTGAAGCCATTGATAAAATATATTCTTCGGTCTTTAAAATATCTGGATCACCTGCTGTAAGATATGTTATTAAAACTTTATTGTTTTTAAATATCTCAGTTATTCTATTCACTTATGATTAGCTCCTTTGTACTTTAGTATCATATCAACATCTTTATCACCTCTACCAGAAATACAAATTACTATTATCGCATCTTTTACCATTTTGGGGGCAAGCTGCATGGCATAATACACTGCATGTGCAGATTCTATTGCTGGAATAATCCCTTCAGTTTTTGATAAAAATTCAAAAGCTTTAACTGCTTCGTCATCAGTAACAGGAATGTATTCTACTCTTCTTGTATCGTGTAGATGAGCATGTTCTGGACCTATACCAGGATAATCAAGGCCTGCCGAAATTGAATATACGGGAGCAATTTGCCCATTCTCAGTCTGACAAAAATACGATTTCATCCCATGAAATATTCCAATTTTCCCCTTTGCAATTGTGGCAGCTGTTTCAAAAGTGTCAATGCCTTTTCCAGCAGCTTCACAACCTATAAGCTTAACTTCTTTATCATTTATGAAATTATAAAAAGCACCTATTGAGTTTGATCCACCTCCAACACAAGCAATAACAACATCCGGAAGTTTTGATTCCTTTTCAAACAGTTGTTCTTTTATTTCTTTACTTATAACGCTTTGAAAATCTCTTACTATTTGAGGATATGGATGTGGTCCCATTGCAGAGCCTAAAACATAAAATGTGTAATCAACGCTCCTACTCCACTCTCTCATCGTTTCATTAACAGCATCTTTTAAAGTTCTCGTTCCGCTTTTAACTGCATTAACTTTAGCGCCTAAAAGCTGCATTCTAAAAACATTTAAAGATTGCCTTTCAATATCCTTTTCACCCATAAAAATCTCACATTCCATGTTAAGCAACGCTGCGGCAGTAGCTGTTGCAACACCGTGCTGCCCAGCTCCTGTTTCAGCTATTACTCTTGTTTTTCCTATCTTTTTTGCAAGGAGAGTCTGTCCTAAAACATTGTTTATCTTATGAGAACCCGTATGATTTAAATCCTCCCTTTTTAAATATACTTTTGCTCCTCCAAGTTCTTCTGTAGCGTTTTTAGCAAAATACAATCTAGACGGCCTCCCTGCATACTCATCAAGCAAGCTTTTAAACTCATTGTTAAACTGTTTCTCACTTTTAAAATTATTGTATGCTATTTCCAGTTCTTTTATAGCATGCATTAGCGTCTCAGGTATATATTGCCCGCCATATATCCCAAATTTCCCATTTGACATAAATTAACCCCTATCTTATTGTAATTTCTCTAATAATTTGTGTTATTTCTCTTATTTTGCTCAAATCTTTCACTCCATTCATCTCAACCCCACTGCTTAAATCTACACAATAAGGGTTTAGCTCTGCCAATACTTTTTCTATATTGTCTTTGTTTAAACCGCCTGCGACAAAAAACGGCTTTTTGAACTCCTTAATTAAATTCCAATTAAAAATTTTACCAGAGCCTCCATATTCGAAATTAGTGTAGGTGTCAAAAAGAACAAAATCAGCTTTTGTGTCAACATTGCATACCGTTTCTCTACTAATCTTAACAACTTTTATGACAGATTGTTTCACTTTTTCTTTTAATTTGGATATATAAAATTCATCTTCCTCACCGTGCAATTGAATCAAATCAATAACACTATATTTGCACAAATTTGCAATATCAGCAATATTCTCGTTTACAAATACGCCAACTGCTTGTATTTCTTTACTAAGCAAAGATTTAAATTTTTCAGCAGTATTAAAATCTATTTTTCTTTTTGTTCCTGCAAAAACAAACCCTATATAATCAGGCTTTGCAATATTTACAAAATCTATATCTTCTTCTCTTTTTAGACCGCAAATTTTTATTTTCGTCATATTTACTTTATATTTAAGACATCAACTCTCTGAGTTTTAGACTAATATTACAGCTTACCATCAACTCCTCACCTATCAAAATTGCATTAACCTTGTTTGCTTTTAGAATACTGACATGTTCCCTCGTTTTAACACCACTTTCTGAAACAAAAATTTTACCATCAGGGACAAATTTACGAAGTCTTATGCTATTATTCAGGTTCACTTCAAAAGTTTTAAGATTTCTGTTGTTTACACCTATTATTTTTGCTCCAACATTTAACGCCATCTCAATTTCTTTTTCATCATGAACTTCAACAAGACAAGATAGACCAAGATCACTTGCTATTTCAAAAAAATCTTTTAAAACTTCGCTATTTAAAACAGCACATATCAAAAGAATCGCGTCTGCTCCTATAATTTTTGATTCATATATTTGGTAAGAATCTATTATAAAATCTTTACATAATACCGGGATTTTAACAATATTTTTTATTTCTTGAAGATACTCTTTACTTCCAAGGAAAAAGTCAGGTTCAGTAAGAACAGAAATCGCAGCAGCTCCAGAGTTTTGATAATCTAATCCAATTTTTTTGTAATCAAACTGCTCTGAAATTAATCCTTTTGATGGAGAAGCTTTTTTTATTTCGCAAATAAAATTTACACCTGGATTTGACAATGCTTCTTCAAATTTACAATGTAACGTATTGTCGATGTTCAAAGCTTCTTTTTTTACAACAGAAAAAGGTTTCTTATTATTTTCTTTTCTTACTCTTAATTTTGTTGCAGTGATTATTTTATCTAAAATCATAAACTCTCAATTAAAACTATTTGATAATTTTATAAAATCGTTTAGTTTATCCAGGGCTTTTTTGCTATCTATGGTATCTTGAGCAATTTTTATACATTCTTTGAGAGTCACATTATTATAAAACATGTACAAACATACAGCAGAATTCAAAACAACAATATCAGTCTTTGCTCCAGGCTCTCCATTTAAAATATTTAATGCTATTTCTTTGTTTTGTTTAGGAGGTCCTCCTATAAGTTCTGGCAATTTACATCTTTTAAAACCAAATTGTTCAGGAGTAATAAAAAAACTATTTATTTTGCCTTCGTTTACTTCACAAACTGTTGTAGTATCTGATAAAGTAATTTCGTCAAGCCCGTCATGTCCATGCACAACCATCGCTCTTTTTACGCCAAGGTTTGCAAGCACATTGGCTATAGGTTCAACAAGATTTTCATCATAAACGCCTATAAGTTCATAACTTGCTTTCGCAGGGTTTGCCAAAGGCCCTAAAATATTAAATATTGTTCTTATGCCTAGTTGTTTCCTAACCTTAGCTACATATTTCATTGACGAATGAAATGTTTGTGCCATCAAAAAACATATTCCTATTTTTTCCAACAATATTTCACATTCCCTAGGAGCAAGCATTATATTCACTCCTAAAGCTTCAAAAATATCAGCACTCCCACATTTGCTAGATACACTTCTATTCCCGTGTTTTGCAACAGGAACTCCTGCTGCAGCAATTACTAAAGATGATATTGACGAAATATTAAATGTTGCAATTTCATCACCACCAGTACCAACAATATCAAGCACATCAAATTTGGAATTTAATCTTTGGCATTTTTCTCTCATAACCATTGCGCAAGCTGTTATTTCTTCTATTGTTTCACCTTTAAGCCTTAAAGCAGTAAGGAAAGAGGCAATTTGCGCATCTGTAGCAGCACCATCCATTATTTCGTTCATAACCTGTTTTGTTTTGTCTATCGTGAGATCTTGTCTATTCACCATTTCATATATTGATTCCGTAATCATATTTCCCTCTATTTTTAAATTCTATAATTTAAGAAAATTCTCAATTATTGTTATCCCATTTTTTGTAAGTATTGATTCTGGGTGGAACTGAACACCGTAAATATCAAAATCTTGATGTTTTACACCCATAACTTGAGACACTTCATCTTCAGCTATTACAAGCAATTCATCTGGAAGAGTAGGCCTATCTGCAATAAGAGAATGGTATCTTGCCGCTTCAATAACAGGTGGAAGATTTTTAAAAATAGGACTGCCGTTGGCAATGTGTATATTACTTGCTTTACCGTGCATTAAATCTTGTGCATACGTAATTTTTGCTCCAAACACCTCACATATGGCTTGATGTCCTAGACAAACACCAAGAATGGGAACTTTGCCTTTAAAATATTTAATTGATTCTTCGCATATACCTGCAACATTTGGTCTGCCTGGGCCTGGTGAAATTATTAAATGTGAAAATTGCAAATCGTTCATTTCTTCAATTGTCATTTCATCATTTTTAATAACTTGTACATCTTTATTTATGGTTCCAACATATTGATATAGATTATAAGAGAAGCTATCATAATTATCTATAATTAAAATCATAATCCCTCCATTTGCGACAAGTTCAACGCAGTTATAATTGTTTGAGCTTTTTGGCAGCACTCGTTGTATTCTTTTTCTGGATCGCTATCTGCAACGATGCCAGCCCCGGACTGAACATAAACTTTTCCGTTTTGGAGTTTTACCATTCTTATAGCAATACACATATCCATATTGCCAGCAAAATCTATATATCCTATTGCCCCACCGTAAGTTCCTCGCTTATGTTTTTCAAGTTTGTTTATGATTTCACATGCCATTTTTTTTGGAGCTCCAGATAATGTCCCTGCTGGCAAAACTGCAGACAATGCGTCTAAATGATCACTTCCAGTTTTTATCTTTGATTTAACTACAGATGCTATGTGGCTGACATGAGAAAATTTTAAAATTTTCATGTATTCAGCTACTGTCACAGAACTAAATTCGCTTACTTTCCCTAAATCATTTCTCGCTAAATCCACAAGCATATTATGCTCCGCTATTTCTTTTTCATCTTTTAACAGTTGAGATATGAACATTTCATCCTCAACACTATTTTCCCCACGCTTGCATGTACCGGCTAAAGCATAATTTGTTAGATTTTTATCTTTCAACGAAACAAGTGTTTCGGGCGAAGCCCCGGCAATTTCAATATTTGCAAAATTTAAATAAAACATATAGGGTGACGGGTTCGTTGTCCGCAGCACTCTATAGGTATTTAGAAGATCACCTTCGAAATCTGCTTCCATTCTGTTTGATATTACCGCTTGAAAAATATCCCCTTCAAAAATATGCCACTTAATTTTTTCAATTATTTTTTTAAATTCTTCTTTACTGTAAAGCGTTTTAAAATCTGATTTAAACCTTGATTTATGTTCTCTCTTTGTCGATACACTCTTTATGAGCTCTTCTATTTCATTAATTCTTTCTTCAGATTTCTTAAGCTCATATTTAAAGTTTTTTACCGGTGTGTTTACAACAATAAAAATTTTTTGCTTTAAATGATCAAAGGCTACAATAGAATCAAAAAGCATAAGATAAAAATCGTCAAACCCATCGTCATTAAAATTTAGAAGATTTATAGATTTTTCGTTATACTTAAAAAAATCATAAGAAAAATAGCCAACAAAACCACCTGTAAATGGTGGCATATCGTTAACTTTTGGACTTTTATATTTGGCAATAATATCCCTTAAAACTGTCAGCGGGTTATTTGTGACTATTTCCTTTTTTATACCATCATCTATAAAAATTTTATTATCCATACCACTGACGGTAAGTTTAGGATTGTAGCCAACAAAAGAATATCTACCCCAACTCTCGCCTTTTTCAACACTTTCTAATAAAAAACACTTCTTACTTTCTGCCATAAAATTTTTGAGTATTTCTACAGATGTTTTAATATCTGAAAAAATCTCTTTCCATACAGGAATCACCGTGTACTTATCAAAGTACTTTTTTGCTTCTTCTACAGAAGGTTTAATCACTTTTTACTCCTTGTGCTAAAGGAAAAAACGCCCATCCAAAGCGCAAAACACGCCGAGGACAGACGTCGAAATTATCCACAGTACACTCCTTGATTTTTCCATAAACCAAAAACGACAAAAAACTAAACCACAAGCCTTTCTGACCTGACCGAACCGACACCCATAGACCCCTGTGATCAGTTTTTAACCTGCATCGCATACAAATCTTGGCTATCTCCAATATTTGTAGCCGCCAAATCAACTTCATCTCAGCATCAACCAAACTTTCTGTGAGCTACGTCCTCTATCTAGCTGATATAAATATGCCCTGAATGTACTACAAATTTGTTTTAAATGTCAATTAGGTATAAAATTATATAATACATTGGACTTTTGAAGAAATTAAAGGACGGTAGCTAATTTATATATCTTTTTTTTCTTGTCCTTCTTTTAAGGTACGCAATCTATACAAAATATATTTTTCTATATTTATCATAAATTTTAAATTAATGAGGTTATAAAATCAGCAAAATCTGATACATCTCCATTAACACTTGCTTTTTCAAGTGTGTCCATATATTCACTTCGTTTTTCAACAAGAATAGTTATCCAATTATATCCACCTGTTACAAGCATACTGTTCATTAGAAAGCGACCTACACTTCCATTGCCATCCATATATGGATGGATGTAGACAAAGAAAAAATGGCCAAGGATTGCTCGAACAGCTCCATCAGATTCATTTTTTAATAACTCAAATAATATGGGCATGGCATCTCTGACAGCCTCACTGTTTAATGGAGTGTGCATAGATGAACGAATATATACTTGATGAGTTCTGTAGCCAATTAAATCTGCAAGTTTTGACAATCCAACTGCTACGCTTGGAGCAAATAATTCTTGGTACCATGTTTTATGGTCTATTTCAATAATTTCTCCTGGATTTTTACCTGCTAATATTTTCTTTATACTATTCTTAACAGATTCGAAAGCCTGCCAATACCCACGAGCCGTCATTGCATTTATCTGATGTGCATCTGTTAAATTCAGGATTCCAGTTTCCACTCTTAACTTTTTCTATTAACTCAGCTGTTACTTTGTACCCTTCAATTGACAGAGAGTTATATACATCTGCTTTGTATCTGATATCTATGTCTCTCATGCAGTTATCAATATTTACAAACTTATTATTAGGCTGTGGCAAAGATTCAATAACAACTTTACGCATTTTATTCCACATAAAATTTAGACGAGCTATATATGGAGAAACTATTCGTGAATATGAAAATTTGTAGGTACCATAAAAAGGATCTTCTGTTCTGATGTTGTAATCCAAATTTTCCATTGTCATAACAATTTCTTCTGATTCTTTTGAATATCCGATATTGCGAAATACCCCAGCTAATCTTACTGCCTTTATAGTTTGCCTTTTTTAGCAGTATTTTCAAAATGTCAGTAACATCAGTAACCAAAGAAAGGCAAGTACGAGCAGCAATGCTGTTCGTTTTAAAAAATTCAGGATTACATTCAACAAGTGCTTGAGACAACGGATATAATTTTAGTCCGAATTGAGATTCTATAAGAATTGGTTTTGCAATATCTGATTTAAAATATAAAACAGATGTACCATGCAGTAATTTTTGAATATTACTCCAACTATTTTTTGTTCTGATAATTACTTGTTTTGGAACCGATTTATCACCACTGTGAAAAGACAGTGATTGTTCAGCTGACAAACACCAATCATCTCCAAATTTTGAATTTGCATAAGCGGCAACAAAAGACCAATAAGCTCTAAACCAGTTCGTTGTATCTCCTGAAATACTATCTGGGCGAGATGATATATACCAACCTTTCAAAACCTTTTTAATAAATCATAGTCTCTCTAAGTGCTCACGCGAAAGATCAATCGACCTGACAACAGCAACACCATTATCATTTTGAAATCTATTTAATTCTTCTGATGATCCTGCTAATTTTGTCTGCAAATTTGCCATATACTGATATCTCTACTTTGTTGAAACACTCTTAAATTGCGCTGCGCTTTTACTCTTGTATTGTACAACTTTACCATACTACATCCATTGACTGAATGACAAAAAAACTATTGTAAAAATCCAAACAGGTATCAGGATAATATATACAACTTTCTTGCGTATGGATTTTAGGATTTTATTTTTTCAATTTTTCTAACAAAATTTTATTGACAATTTGCGGATTGGCTTGTCCTTTAGATTTTTTCATAACAAGTCCTATAATCGCTCCAAGAGCTCTTTCTTTTCCAGACTTAAATTCCAAAACCGCTTTTTGACTTTCTGCAATGGCTTCTTCACATATTTTTATAATAACTAATTCATCAGAAATTTGAGTAAGCCCTTTTTCTTTTATTATTGATTCAGGATTTGCTGATTTTTCATACATTTCTTCAAAAATGGTTTTTGCAATTTTACCTGAAATTGTTCCGTTGAAAATTAAAAAAATTAATTCCGCTAAATTTTGACTTGTAACAGGTGACTCCATGATAGATATCTTTGCAGTGTTAAGCCTTGCACTTAATTCTGTAGAAATCCAGTTGGCAAGAAGTTTTCTCGTAGACAGATTATCTGCGCTTTTATCCTTTAAAATATTCAAAGCCTTTTCATAATAATCTGCTATCATTTTCATTGATGTCAAATAGTCCGCATCGTATTCTGATAGACCATAATCTCTTATAAATCTAGCTTTCCTTATTTTTGGAAGTTCAGGGATCTGCTTGCGTACGTTCTCAATAAAAGCATCCGGCAAATCAAACGGAACTAAATCAGGCTCAGGAAAATATCTGTAATCCATTGCTGATTCCTTAGAGCGCATCGATTTTGTTATACCTTCTTGCGCTTGCCAAAGCCTAGTTTCTTGCACAATATCACCACCTGATTCTACGACTGCTTTTTGCCTTTTAACTTCATAAGCAATAGCGTCCCTTACACCTGCCATGGAGTTCATGTTCTTAATTTCAACTCTAGTCCCAAGCTCTCTTTGCCCTCTAGGACGTATGCTAACGTTTACGTCACATCTCATTTTGCCTTCTTCCATACTACATTTCGATGTGTCTAGGTACTCTACAATGCTTTTTAACTCAGTTAAAAATCCCAACGCTTCTTCAGGTGAATTAATATCAGGTTCTGTCACAAGTTCCATCAATCCAACGCTTGCCCTATTTAGATCTAATAGCGAATAATCGAGTTTTCTGTTACCTACTTCATGAATCAGTTTGCCTGCATCCTCTTCAAGATGGATTCTTGTGATGTTTATAACCTTTTCTTTTCCATCAACAATTACTGTAAGCTTACCTTTTGAGCACAGTGGTGGTTCTGCCTGTGTTATCTGGTAGTTCTTTGGAACATCAGGATAAAAATATTGTTTTCTAGAAAACATACATTGTTTGTTTATTGTAAAGTTCAACGCAAGGCCTGTTTTAACTATAGCTTCAACAGCTCTTTTATTTAAAATCGGTATTGCTCCAGGCTGCGAAGTACAAATTACGCAAGTATTCATATTTGGGGCAGCGCCAAATTGCGTAGAACACTCACAAAAAACTTTCGCTTTTGTATTAATCTGCATATGTACTTCAAGTCCCACTACAACCTCGTAGTCATCCACAGTTGACCTTCCTATTTAATAAATTTATGTTATCTTTAAACTATGCCATCGTATAATTTGGTTTTAACAAGATAATTTACCGTAAAATCTATATCTGGTAATTTCAACAATGGAAAATTTACATGACATTACAACAAAAATAATTGCGATACATTAATTTTTGATTTTCTACAACTGTTTCAAGTCTGAAGTTGCCTATACATATCACAATCCTACTTCAAACTTGTGGATACCTATGTGTGTCAAAATTTGAAATTTTTTCAAAAGCATGCGCAACTTGAAACATTTTTTCATCAGAAAATCTTGGCCCCATAAAGTGTACACCAATAGGCATACCAGAATTAGTAAAACTGCAAGGAACACTAATTCCTGGAAGACCTACAAGATTTGCTGCAGTAAGAAAAATATCACATTCTTCAGAAAGATTGTCCCCAAATTTAACTGGCATTTGCAATGTTGCTGGCGAAAATATAAAATTACAGCCGTTGTATGCATTTGTTATTTGGTTTATAAGTAAAGTTCTAACTTTTTGAGCCTGATGGTAGCACCTATGGTAGTTTTTTGCACCCAAAACATATGTACCAAACAGTATCCTTTTTTTAACCTCATATCCCAATGATTCAGCTCGAGATTTTGCATACTCATCGCTTAAATTTTTACCGTTTGGACATCTATACCCATAACGAACTCCATCAAAAGTCGCAATATTTGCAGAAACTTCTGCACACATAATAGTCTTATACAAAGCTGGTACATACTTATAGGCCGGAATATCAATCTCAACTACATCAGCGCATATAGATTTCAGTTTATTTACAGAATTACGAAAGCATTTAGTTATTTCTTGATCAACTTCGTAATCTAAAAGCTGCTTTGGTATACCAATTTTGGCAGTTTTCAATGTATAATTATTATCCAGATCATGTGTATAATCTACATGATCTTTTGGTTGGCAAACAGGATCTCTGTAATCGCTACCTGATATAACACTTGCAAGAAGTGCAGAATCTGCGACAGTTTTTGAAAAAATGCCTATTTGATCAAAAGATGATGCCAAAGCACACGCCCCGTACCTGCTTATCAACCCATAGGATGGCTTGTAGCCAACTATACCGCAAAAACTTGCAGGTTGTCTTATCGAGCCGCCTGTATCAGAACCCAATGCCAAAGGAACCATACCTGAAGATACAGCGGCAGCGCTACCACCGGAAGAACCACCTGGAATATACTCAATATTCCAAGGATTGGCCGTTCTTTGATAAAACGATGTTTCTGTGGATCCTCCCATTGCAAATTCATCCATATTCGTTCTTCCTATTAAAATTGCACCTGCAACTTTTAATTTCTCTATTACAGTAGCGTCATAGGGAGATATGTAATTTTCAAGATATTTTGAAGCAGAAGTCATACTTTCACCTTTGACCATAATATTATCTTTTATGGCTATAGGTACCCCTTCAAGCATCCCACGTTGTGGACATCCAATATTTTTATCAAATTTTTCAGCTTGTTTTAAAGAATTTTCCTCATTCAATTTAAGAAATGCTTTTACTTTACTGTCAATTTTTTTTATGCGATCAAAACATTCTTTTACAAAATCTGCGCTTTTCATTTCACCGGAATAAATTTTTGCTATTAAATCTTTTACAGTAATCATAATCAAAACCACTTTTTTTTCTTAAAATACACTAGCATAGCTATTATCGTCACAACCATTATACAAACTGCAAAAAACCAAGATCCACTTTTGCCAAAAATCAAATATTCAGGAAATGCCACATTCATTCCATAATAACCTGACACAATTAATACCGGCATCAAAACAGTAGCTATAACTGTTAAAAATTTCATAACTTCTGTCAATCTTACGGTAACACTAGACATATATACTTCAATTAAGCTTACAATCATTTGGCTTCGCATAATTATTGCTTGATTTACTTTTGCACACTGCGTGTAAACATCGCGAAAATATACTAGATATTCCCTTGAAATCAAATTGTTATTACCTCTTGTAAAATAAACATAAGCTACTTGTTGTGATTCTGCTATCTTTCTTATCGCAAAGATTACTTTTTTTATGTCAAGTATTTCACCCATATTTTCTGTCTCAGGATTTTCAAGTACACTGTCTTCGAGAGCTTCCATTTTGTCATCAATTTTTTCTAAAGTAAAACCATAACTAGAAACCACTTTATTGAAAACATTGTAAAGTATATTTTCTATACTTTTCATTTCAAGCTGAGGTCTTGCCTTTGCTTTTTCAAAAAGAGTTTCAAGAAAAAACAGTTCTTCCGTATGGGTTGTAACTATAAAACCTTTGCCAACAAAAAAATTCAATTCATAAATGCTATTTTCGAATTCCTGAAAATAGTTTGGCCTAAGTTGTATACCGTGTATAGCACCAAAAACATAATTATCGAATTCTTCAATCTTCGGGTAATACTGAGGAAAAAAACAATCTTCTATTGACATTTCATGGAAACCAAATGCTTCCGAAAGAAGTAAGGTTTCGTCATGTGTCAATTCATGATTTTTTAAATGAATGTCAATCCACATTAAATCCGGTTTTTCTCGAAAATCTCTGGTAATCTTCAATGCATCACACTCATTGATAATAGTACCATTCATAGAATAAATTGCTTTTATCATTGCGTTTCTATCACTTTTTGAATTTTATAAAAAGTTCCTTCTCTTGCAGGTGCCATGTCTAACATTTGATCTACAACTTTTTTTTGACATGGTCTTACAATATCCTCCCTCCATACGTTCCTAAGTTCTGTAACGTGTGTTGTGGGTGGTAAATCAGTAACATCGGGCTCTTGTAAAATTTCAACATAAGCAAGCATTGCATTTATGTCTGCCAGATATTTATCTTTTTCCTCGTCTTTGATATCTATCCTTGCAAGAAAAGCAGTAACTTCAAGTTCTTCAATTAACATATATCCTCCACATACCTTACTTAAACTCCACAAGCACTGTCACCTTAATAATTGTAATTAAGACTTCGTGGCAACACGTAATCAATTGCGTAAAAAAAGCAGTATTAAAACTTGTTGTTCCATTCAAAATTTAAATATTTTTTATCAGCAATTTTTTTTGAAGATTCAATATCGTCATCGCAAAAATTATAAATTTTTATCTTAGTTTTAAGAAACTGGCAAACACATTTTGCAAATTCTTCTGAAAATTTCTCCCTGTGACTATAGCTTAAATTTACATAAATAGATCCTTGAACTATAAGCTTATTTCCTCGCCTTCTAAGACACGATCCTACAATTTTTTTATCATTTGAAATCAAGTCGTTTTCACAAAACGTTTCAACACAAATATTGTTTACGTCGCTAGCCTTTCTAGTCAAAATCTCTGAATTAATTCCAAACAGCTGCAAAGATTTTTGTACTGCAAAATGAATATTTCTGTACGTCATATTTTGATCATATACACACCAATTTTTTGATGATGCAACAAAACTATAAGAAATATCATTGCAGTGATTCACCGTAAGCCCACCAGTAAATCTTCTTACAAATCCACCACTTGCAATATCTTTAGCTTTTTGAAAATACCCTATTGTAGTATACTGACTATCCCAATAATAGATCCTCAAGATCGGCTCACCATTATATTTATTAAAAAGTAGTTCGTCTAGGGCCATATTTGTAACAGCATCTCTTGGAATATCATTAATCCATATAAGCATATTTGTTGAAGAATTCCTTTCACACACCGCATCAAAATTAAGTGTAGATCATATTTTTATAAAAATCTAACTCTTTACTTAAAAATAACTTTCTAATTTTTTCTGAGATGTAAATTTTTTAACATCTTTTTACAGTTTTTATTATGAATACTTATCTGTGTTTATATTCCAAAGTATTTTGCCCTAAGTTTCCTATGATAATTCACGGCAAACCTATGAGCTTCATCCCTAACTGATTGAAGAAGTTTCAAGGCCCCAGAATATTTACTTAAAACCAATGCCTTATCTTTAGTTGGCAAAAAAATTTCTTCATTTTTTTTTGCAAGCGCAACTACAGGAATTTGCAATTGAAGCTCTCTCAACGCATCTATAGCGGCACCAAGTTGCCCTTTGCCACCATCAATTAAAACTAAATCAGGTAATTTTTCATTTTTTCTTGTCAGCGAGGAGTATCTTCTAAAAACAACCTCATGTATACTTGCAAAATCATCAATACCAACAACTGTTTTAATTTTGAACCTTCTGTAATTTTTTTTATCAGCAATCCCGTTTTGAAATCTCACCATAGAAGCCACAGCACTTGCTCCTTGAATATTTGAATTGTCAAATCCTTCTATTATTGCTGGTTGATGTTTTAATCCTAAAACATCTTTCAATTCATTTATACTATCTGCTCTTTGAACAGATTGATTCATTTCATTTTGCGTAATTTCACTGATTATAACCCTTTCAGACATATTTTGCAGAGCATAAAGTCTATCCCTTATATCCATTGCTTCTTCATAACGTAAAACTTTGCTAAAAGAAAACATTTGTGTTTTCCATTCATTTTCGAGTTTTTTGAACTTACCATTCAAAAACAACTTAATATCTTTGACTTTTGTTTTATAATCTCTTGACGTAATTTTTCCAAGGCAAGGAGCAAAACATGTTTGTGTGTGATAGTAAAGACACGACTTAACTTTTTTTTCATTTGGAAGATTGTTTTCATTAAAATTTATTTTACATTGGCGAATTTTAAAAAGTTTTACAAGCCAATGTACGAGTTTTTTTATGTAAAAAATTTGTGGGTACGGACCAAAATACAAGGCGCCATCTTCAATCTTTTTTCTTGTAAACGTTAAACGTGGAAAGTCCTCAGCTATAGAAAGTTTGATATATGGATACGATTTATCATCTTTCCACATTGAATTAAAATACGGTTTAACTTTGTTTATAAGATGCCTTTCAACTATTAGAGCTTCTCTTTCAGATGTACACAAAACATAATCAATTTTGCGCATTGCTGTTATAATTGCTGCAGCTTTTGAATTTATATTGGCATTAAAATAGGATGAAATTCTATTTTTAAGATTTTTCGCTTTCCCAATGTATATGATATTGGCTATTCCATCGCGCATTATATAGACACCTGGAAGTTTAGGAATTTGCGCAAGTTTTTTATTTTCATGAGAAATTGACATCAAAACCCCATTCAGACAAAAAAGTTTATATCAGTGATTGCATGATTACATTGCTATGTTTATCTATAAAACAAGAAGTATTCAATGCGTCAAAAAAACGACAAATCCTATTATGTTTAACAAATAGGTTTAAAAAACTAAAAACCCGAGCACCAACAGTGCAGTTTTATTCGACCCCGCATATCGCTATTTTTCTCTTTTCTGTGATGAAGCCTTAGCTTTCTTCGTTGATTTTTGTCTAAAAATTCTTCATGCGACTATTTCATCATTTTTTCATTTAAAATGCAATTTCCTTCTTTTTATCTACGACTGATACAATTTTATTTTTTTTTAGAAAAAATATGCATAAACGTTTCTAATTCTTCAGATTTTAAAATATATGAAACTGTAATGAATGTTATCAATCCCAAAACAATTGAAGTTGGGACTGAAATAAATAATTTTTCTGAAATTTTGCACATATTCCAAGCTACAACGCCTGTAATAACAGATGCTATAAGAGATTTGAAGGTTGAAAACAATATTTTTTTTAGACCAAGCCTACCTATACGTTTTCTAAGATATGCAGCCAGCAACAGAAAATTAAAATAAGATGAAACTGCGGTTGCAAGAGCAAGGCCACCTACAGCCATTGGTTTCATTAATATAATGCATAAAACAATATGTAAAACCATAGACCACGCTGCTGTTTTGACAGGCGTCTTTGTATCTTGAAATGCGTAAAAAGCATTTGCAAAAATCTTTGCTACTGCATAAGCAGGAAGTCCTAAAGAGTAATAGAACAAAGCAGTATTTGACATAAAAGACGCATAAGAATCAAATTTACCATGCTCGAACAAGAGTTTTATTATAGGAAGTCCTATAACAATGAATCCGGTTGCTGCAGGAAGTAAAACAAAAACTGTGGATCTCATCGAATAGTTGAGAGAATTTTTGAGTGTTGTCATGTCTTTTTCAGCATAAGCTTTTGACATAGCAGGAAGCGAAACGGTAGCAAAAGCAAGCCCGAAAATTGCTAATGGTAGTTGCATAAGTCTATTGGAATAGTAAAGCGCTGATATTGATCCACTTACAAGAAAAGATGCACATATGTTATCGACAAAAGCATTTATTTGATCTACCGATAAACCTATTAGTGACGGTATCATCAAAAATGCAATTTTTTTTAGGCCAGGATGTTTAAAATCAATTTTAAATTTTAAATACCAACCTAAATTTTTCAGTTTTGGATACTGCATAAAAAAATGTAAAACTCCACCAACAATAACGCTAATAGCAAGTCCTTTAACTTGATTTTCCAAAATAAGTACAGGAGCAAATACAAGCACATAAAAAATTTCAGAAAAACTTAATGCTGATGGGGCAAATGCTGGAATAAAAAATGAATGTAAAGTATTTAATATCGCAAGTAACAAAGCAGCAAGACATATAAAAAGGATAAAAGGAAACATCAATCTTGTAAGTTCTACAGTAAGTTGCATTTTTTCAGGATCATCTGTAAATCCATAAGCTATTGTTTTCACAAGTAAAGGTGCAAAAAATATACCTAAAATAGATATCACAACAAGCACTAATAGTAAGGTTGTAAATACTGTATTTAATAATTTCTGTGTTTCTTTTTTTTCCTTTACTAATAGGTATTCACTAAATACAGGAACAAATGCTGCCGAAAACGAACCTTCACCAAAAATACGCCTAAACAGATTAGGAATTTTGAAAGCCGCATAAAAAGCATCAGCAAACATCCCAGCGCCAAACAAATTAGCAACAAGCATATCTCTCACATACCCAAGAATTCTGGAAAGTACCGTTCCCAGAGATGTTTTTCCAGCATATTTTGCTAGTGTTTTATTTTCCATAATAATATTTTATCATTGAATTGATTTAATTTTTTTCTTTACAAACAACGTCATAAAGTTTTAAAGTTATATAAAAATCCTACTAAAAACGATATTTTTTACATAATATGTCAGCCTCTACACCAGGTATATTTTTTAACTACATATAAACTCAACATCAGGTTGAGATTTAAACCATGTCCTTTGGCGTTTGGCATAATGCCTTGTATCTTTTGAAAATTTTGCAATCAAATCGTTTTTTGAAATTTTGTTTTCAAGATACTCTATTATGAGTCTATAACCTATGCCGCTCAAAGCAGGGCAATCTCTTTTGAAACCCATCTCTAAAACTTTCTGAGTTTCTTCAATCATTCCATTTTTAATCATGTATTCACATCTTTCATCAATTTTGTTATACAAAATTTCTTTATCTATGGATATGCTGTAATGTTTAAAAACATATTTTGGGCTTTTATGTTTAAAATGCTCCTTCAGAGTTTTTCCAGAAAGAATATTTACTTCAAGCCCTCTCAGTAGTCTTTGTGAATTGTTTTTGTTTTTTTGCGCCGTATCAGGGTCCAATTTTAAAAGCTTGTTGTAAAGTTCCTCTTGGGAGTAAGCTTTTAATGTTTTTCTTAAAATTTTATCAGCTTTTGGCATATTATCAAGTCCGTAAAGCAAGGCTTTAATGTATAAGCCTGTCCCTCCTGTTATCACAGGAATTTTATTATTGTTTAAAATCTCTAAAATTTTCAAATCAGCAGCCTCTACGAAATCAGCAACACTATAAGTTTGATCCGGATCCATAATATCGGTTAAATACTGCGGAATTTTATCTATTTCACGAAGCCCATTTTGTAAAAGTACACCACCTTTATTTGTCCCAATATTTAGGTACTTATATACCTGCCTTGAATCGCAAGAAATTATTTCGCCATTCTTTTTTTTACAAAATTCAACAGCTTTTTGTGTTTTGCCACTTGCAGTTGGCCCGGAAATAACGATTATTGTGTTTACAGTATTTTTCATTATTTAACGTAAAAACCTCACTTAAACAAAATAACTACGGCATTCATATCTTCTTTATATGTTCTTATGATAATGTGTTAAATAAACATTTATTTCCGTTTAAAAAATTTATCGAGTTCGTTCAGTGAAATTTTATATGCCGTAGGTCTGCCGTGAGGACATGTAAAAGGGCATGAACATTTGAATAGATCTATTACCAATTTTTTGGCTTCAAGAAAGGATAGTTTATCTCCAGCTTTTACACTTGTACGGCATGCCGAACGGATAATTCTATCTTTTTTTTGTTCTATTTCTACGTATTTACAATCTTCAATATCTGAAATTATTGTTTTCACGATTTGTTCCATGGATATGTTGCCAAGCAACGCGGGATATGCCGTAATTCTAAAAGAGTTTTGTCCAAATTCCTCAATGCTTATTCCAAGCTCATTAAATAGATCTATATTTGCTTTAAGAAGTTCAGCACCACTTGAAACTATATCGAAATTTTCCGGCATCAGCATTTGCTGTGTTTTAATAGACTGATTTCTCATTTCCCTAAGATAAATTTCATATCGAAGCCTTTCCGCAGCAGCATGTTGATCAAAAATGTATACATCATTTTTATTTTCGACAATGATATAAGTATCGAAAGCTTGTCCTATGATTTTGACATTATCTTCAAATTTTTCAATTGCAAAATCTTGTTGTTTTTCAAAAACATTGACGTATGCACTTAGTTTACGAGTCTGTTTTGGAAAAACATATTTTGAATCTTCAATACAAACTTGCTCTTCTACGGAAATTGGATTTTGTGGCAACTGCGAAGTTGAATAGGTAACAGTTTTTTTTTCATCTTGGTTCATAAGATTTTTCGATTCCAAGAGCGGTGAATGATTAATTTTAATTTCTGAAATAGGATGTGATGAAATGGCATTTTTTACCGTTTTATAAATAATGTCATACATACCGTTTTCACCTGCAAATTTTACTTCCCTTTTTGTAGGATGGATGTTTACATCAATTTCAGAAGAATCAATGGTAACATAAATTAAAACTCCAGGATATTTTTTATCATATGGAACTGATTCTTCATAAGCTTTATGAATACAATGCGTAAGCCACTTTGGATAATTTACAGGTCTGGAATTTACAAAAAAATATTGATATTTTTTGCTAGTGAAAAAATTACTTCTCCCTGTGAAATAAACATCAAATGAAGCTTTGGGATGAATAATTTTTACAAACATAATTTTATCCGCAAAATCTTTACCTAAAACATCTGCAATTCTATTTACTTTGTTGTCAGTTTGCATCGTAGAAAAAATAACTTTTCCTTCAGAAATCAGTTTAAAAGTTACGTCATTATTTGCAAGAGCTGTTTCCTCTAAAGAACTTATAATTTTTGACCGTTCTGTAGAATCACTTTGTAAAAATTTTTGTCGTGATGGAGTATTGAAAATTAGTTTTTTAACTTCTGGTATTGTTCGTTCCGTACCAGACCATGGAACAATCTTGATATCGCACCCACCTTCAACTGAAAGTTTCCATCCTGAAGCATCACCTTTTTGTCTTGTTTTCATTTCAAAACCTGAAACAGCCACTATAGAAGCAAGAGCCTCACCTCTAAAACCTAAAGAGTGAATATGTGCCAAATCATCAAAATTTTCTATTTTACTTGTAGCATGTCTTAGTATAGAAAGATTTAAATCTTTTTTATCCATACCAAAACCATTATCAGAAACTCTTATAAGCTTTTTACCAGCACTTTCTATTTCAACGACAACTGAAGATGCAAAAGCATCCAAAGAATTTTCCACAAGTTCTTTAACAACATTCAACGGACGTTCTACAACTTCTCCAGCAGCTATTTTATTGATAGTTGTCTGCGATAAAATATTTATCGGCATTTTGGTTCCTTTAAACAAGATCAATCATTTGTTTTTGTTTTTCCAATCACAGATTATGTTAAACGCCTTCATAGGACTTAAAGTATTTATATCAATGTTTCTCAATTCTATCAAAATTTGTGACTCTGGATGATTTTGTTCGTTAAAAAATTCCATTTGATGATTTGGTGCATAATTTGACACATTAATGTGATTCGTTTCTAATTTATTTAAAATTTTATAAGCTTTTTCTATGACTTCTGGAGGCATTCCCGCAATTTTTGCAACATGTATTCCGTAAGATTTATCTGCACTACCTTCAATTATTTTATGCAAAAATATAATATCACCATTCCATTCCTTCACATCAACGCTGTAATTTATTACACCTTTAAAAGTTTTGGAGAGTTCCGTAAGTTCAAAATAATGCGTTGCAAAAAGCACCTTTACACCAGCATTTGATTTTTTTTTCTCATTTGCAAAAAACTCTATTATTGCCCATGCAATAGACATTCCATCATAAGTTGATGTGCCTCTACCAACTTCATCTAAAATAATAAGACTTTTTTCGGTATACTGGTTTAAAATATTTGCAGTTTCCATCATTTCAACCATAAAGGTAGATTCTCCACAAGCAAGATTGTCTCCAGCACCTATTCTTGTAAATATTCTGTCAACAAGTCCTATTTTGGCGCTACTAGCTGGAATAAAAGATCCAATTTGAGCCATTATTACAATAAGAGCTATTTGTCTTAAATATGTTGATTTACCTGACATATTAGGGCCGGTAATGATCATTATTTTCAAATTTTTATCAAATGATATATCGTTTGCTCTAAATTCCCCATTTTTTAATATTCTTTCAACAACTGGATGTCTACCATTTATAATAGAAAGATCTGTATCGTCCGATATTTCAGGGCAAATATAACTGTATTCCAATGCATTCGTGGCAAAACCACAGAAAATATCAATTTCTGAAATGATTTGAGCTGTTTTTAAAACATCACTAGTAAAAAAAGATATCTCTTGCTTCAAAATACTAAAAATATCACTTTCAAGTTTTAAAATTTTCGCTTGAGCTAATAAAATTTTTTCTTCAAGGATTTTTAATTCTTCGGTTATATATCTTTCACCTGTTGCAACAGTCTGTTTACGTATATAATGTTTCGGAGCTAACACAACATTAGATTTACTTATCTCTATGTAGTAACCAAACACAGAGGTATAACCTATTTTAAGATTGTTAATGCCGGTAGCAACTCTTTCTTTGGCTTCCATGTGTGATATATAAGTTTTTGAGTCTATCGATATTTTTCTCAACTCATCAAGTTCTGAATTAATGCCCGTCCCAATCACATTTCCATCTTTTAAAGAGATAGGAGGTTCTTTAAATAGATGAGAAGTAATTTTGTCTATTATCTGTATATTATTCGGAATATTAAAATTTAAATCATTGAAAGATTTCATAATTTCAGAAATGTCATTTATCACTTTTAAAGAATCTTTTAACGCTATTAAATCTTTCGGATTTGCACTACCTGAAGAAACTCTTGCAATTATTCTTTCAATATCTGCAATAATTTTAAGTTTTTCAATTACATCCTTTCGTATATTAGAATTTTCAATAAAAAATCTAACAAATTTTTGTCGATTTAAAATTTTGGAGACGTCTAAAAGCGGTTTCATAAGCCATTGTCGTAAAACCCTTGCCCCCATATTTGTTTTTGTTGAATCAATAGCAAAAAATAGAGAATTTTCAACTTTTCCATTTGATATAGAACTAAGAAGTTCAAGATTTTTTATTGCTACGCAGTCCAAGTGCATAAAATCTGAATTTTGTACATATTTGATATTTGAAAAAATTTTAATGCTTTGCGGTTGCATTTCTTTTATATAAGAAAGCAGTGCACCACAGACACGCCAAATCTCCTCTTTATTAAGTTTAATTCTTTCTACGACATTATTTGCAAAAAATTCTTTAATTATTTTGTGAGCATTTCCAATATCAAAAAAAGAATCATCTACATTTGAAATCGGAGAAGTAGTGGCAGAAACAAAATTTGCTAAAAATTCGCTTTTTATATGACTTTTCGATATTATAAGCTCGCTTGGATTATATTTTGCTATCTCAGTGCCAATAGATTTTAATGTTGTTTCTGAAGTAAAAAATTCACCTGTTGATATATCTGCGGCGGCAAATGCTGCAGATATTGTGTTTTCGTTAAAGACGATTGCCATCAAAAAATTATTTTCTTTTGATTTCAAAAGTGTGTCTTCTAAAACTGTCCCAGAACTTATAATTCTTGTAACGCCACGTTTTACGATACCTTTTGTTGCTGCAGATTCTTCAAGCTGATCACAAATAGCAACTTTAAATCC
Organism: Endomicrobium sp.; assembly: GCA_031286985.1. Taxonomy (GTDB): domain Bacteria; phylum Elusimicrobiota; class Endomicrobiia; order Endomicrobiales; family Endomicrobiaceae; genus Endomicrobiellum. Next base: position 5,042 of record JAITTL010000034.1, on the reverse strand, counting down.
TTTTACTATAAGCTTTCTAATATATGAATTTACAGAATGGCAAGGAACACCACACATTGGAACGCCTGACTTTTGTGTCAACACAACTTCAAGAATAGGTGCAGCTTCAATTGCATCGTCACCGAACATTTCGTAAAAATCGCCCAGGCGGAAAAATAGCAACATATCGCAATATTTAGCTTTAATACTCCAATACTGTTGCATTAATGGTGTTAATTTTTCAGAAGATTTTTGAATTTTTTACACCTCTTTATAAATCTTTCAGACAATCACACAGGTAAAATATAGCATCTAGTTTTTAAAAACGACATTTTGTACATATTTTTGTTATGCTCAAATTTCTTTACACAATATCGCCAAACAGTAAGTTTTTTTTCACTTCTTTAACGTTAACATTCAACTGTTTGCCGATATAATTTTTGTTGCCTTCTACGAAAACTTTACGTCCATTTCTCGTTCTCGTCTCCATAATATTATTTTCAATTTTTTCGACTAAAACTTGTTGTGTACTTCCTAACATTTTTAAAACAATTTCTGCTGAAATTTTATTTGACTCTTCTAATACAATTGCATGACGTCGCTTTTTTTCTTCTATAGGGACGTCATCAATCATTTCAAAAGCTTTTGTATTTGGACGTTTAGAATATTTAAAAACATACAATCCACCAAATCTTATTGTTTTTATTGCATTTAAAGTATCTTTATAATCCTGGTCGGTTTCGCCAGGGAAACCTACTATGATATCGGTTGTTATACTTATATCTGATATAGCTGTCCTTAATTTATCAACCAAATTGAGATAATGTTCATAAGTGTATTTTCTGTTCATTGCTTTAAGAATTTTATTTGATGCAGATTGCATGGGAAGATGAATGTGGGAACATAGTTTCTGCTCTCTTACCATGATATTTATTAAATCATCATTTAAATCTTTAGGATGATTCGTCATAAATCTTATTCTTTTAAGATTTTTTATTGCAGCAACTTTTTCGACCAGTGATGCAAAATTGATGTTTTCGTACTGGTATGAGTTTACATTTTGACCTAAAAGCATTATTTCTTTTGCACCATTTTTTACCATTAGAGAGCACCCATCTACAATTGTTCTATAATCAAGGCTTTTTTCATTTCCCCTTACAAACGGCACTACACAATATGAGCAATAATTATTACAGCCCTTCATAATGGTGATATATCTTACAATATCAGATGGCATGTCAATTTGTTCTTGTTTTTTAGTATCATCTACGTCACATAAACTTACAATCTGAAAAACAATATTATCAGCATTTTTTGCTCCAATAACTAGATCAATGTCTTTAAATCGCTGTTTGATTTTTAAGCCAAGCCTTTCTGCCATACACCCTATAACAACTATTTTTATATTTGGTTTTTGTTGTTTAAATTCTTCTACTCTACCAAGATAAGAAAAAGCTTTTTGCTCAGCCTGTGCTCTTACAGAACATGTGTTAAGTATGACAATATCTGCATCTAGTATATTGTCTACCCTCAGTATCCCATAAGTAGAAAAAGCATACCCAAGTTTGTCGGATTCACATACATTCATCTGACAACCAATGGTTTCAATTAAATAATTCAAAAAATTATCCTATCGATCAATTATTGCGCATGTATTGAGAGTTATATCTCTAATTTTTACTCTAAATTATTAATTTTGATATGCTTTCAAGTAACTTCAATTCAATAGCTGTTCCCAAATTACAAATATCGAAATTATATCAATATCAAAATAGCTTTCGTTTTTAAAACAATTTTATTTTAACCATCACCACTTTTTAAAAAATTATGGAGTTTTACACAACCTTACAAAGAAAGTACATTTTTAATCTAAAAGAGATGCTTTTATATTATAACCATTTACTCCTTTTATTTTGACTTTATGGAATTGGTATAAGTCAATAGGTTTATCGCTTGCTAATATCATATTTCCGTCAATTTCAGGAGATTGAAAATAACTCCTTCCTTTTATGTTATATTTATCACCTTTTTTAAAACAATTTTCAACGAACAAATCGGTGATATTATTTCTTTTTTCATAAATTTTTGATTTAAAAACTTTGTACTGTGCATTTTCTATAAGTGTTCTTCTTTTCTTTACGATAGCAGCATCGATATGTTTTTGTAATTTTGATGAATCAGCTTCTTTTTGATTAGAGTATTCAAAAACGCCAACATATAAAAAATATCCTTGATTTAAGAAATCAATCAATTCGTTCACATCTTTTTTGGTTTCACCAGGGAAACCTGTTATTATAGATGTTCTCAGAACAATGTCAGGTAAAACATTTTTAATTTTTTCAACAATAGCAACAGTATCTAACGGACGTCTCATTTTGAGTAAAATATTTTTACTGCTATGCTGCATAGGAATATCCATATAACCACAAATATTTTTATGTTCTTTAAACACACTAAGCAGATTATCTGTAATACTTGATGGGTGAGCATAGAGCAATCTTATCCATTTCAATTCTTTGATTTTTGAAAGCTTTACAAGCAATTTGTCCAAAACAAAAGCTCCGTAAATATCTCCACCATAGCTTGTTGTGTCTTGAGCTATCAATATAAGCTCTTTTATCCCATTTTCAGCTAATATTTTAGCCTCATTGACTACAGATTCTATCGTACGACTCTCATAATTTCCGCGCAGCGTAGGAATTATGCAAAAACTACATCTGTGCCGACACCCTTCCGCAATTTTTAAGTATGTCGAAGGTATATTCGAAGAAAGCAATCTATATTTTGAATTATTTAAACCGCCAGGAGGTAAAAGAAGCTCATCAAAACTTTTATTAAAAATTATATTTTGTAATTTATTTAATGTTCCCGTTCCAACAAAACCATCAACATCTGGAAACAGCAATGACATTTTCTCTTTCAACAACTGCGGCAAACATCCAGAAACGTAAACCCGCAGCCCTGTTTTCTTTTTAACATCCAAAACATTGCGAATACATACTTCAGATTCTTTTTTTGCCGATTTTATGAAGGAACAAGTGTGTATTATAGCGATATTTGCTTCATACAGATCATTTGTTATTTCAAAACCTTGATTTTGAAAAATACCTAAAAGATACTCGGCTTCAACAGTGTTTTTTGGACATCCTAGAGTTATTATCGCTATTTTTTGCATAATATGGCTTGAGTCCCTAAATTTTCACTAAAACTTAAAATTAACTCCAATTCCACAACTCAAGTTTTTATGATTTTTGCAAGTATCATAACAACCATCTATTAATAATTTTGTAGTTTTACTCTTGTTAAGCGCCAAAATAAATCCAATCTCAAACATATATATATCTTTTACCTCATTTATCCCTTTTACCTCTTTATATCTTTACTACCAAATAACTTATCACCACCAAGCCTTACTGTCGGCGTTTCTCCTGCCAACACCCTTTTATACCCTGTACCTAACAAAAACTTACACAGATCTCCTTTTATTTCTAACCTTATGCCTGCTCTTCTAACCACCCTGCTATAAGATCCATTTTTCATATATATCTTCTTATCTTCTTTGTGCTCAGACGTTGATCCTTCCAGACCTATATACGGATTTATACCAACACTTTCACCTTTCATTATCTTATACGTCCCTTCTATATCTCCAGCGAGCCCGTATCCATCAAATTCCCCTTCTTCTTTAACAACAAACGATTCCCTTTTTATCCTCACCCCGTCATAATAATCCAACCCAGCTCTTAATATCGCCTTTATTTCTAACCTTTCCTCTATGTACCCTCCACAAAGTCCCACAGCTATGCTTCTAGCATTGGCTTTGCTTTCATTTTGGACCATCCGCTGCCCACCTATTTTAATGTACGGTCCACCAATCACTACCTCACTACTCCAGTTATAACCTATCATTCCTCCTATCCCATTGCTCTCATAATCTTCTGAAGACCCATATCCTCCCCGATATTTGTTGTTATCATATATCACCCTCACCCATAAAGCTTTACTTTTTTTTTCTATATCGCCACTTTTGTTCAAATTAACATACACCGCTTTACTTTCTGACACTCCTGATGTGCTTCTTATCATGTTTGCTAGAAAGCTAAATGGTATTAGCTTATCTTTGTCAAACTCGTCTTCTTCTTTAAGAACATCACCTGGTGTATCTGGCTTACTTTTAATGAGCTCATCATCATCTTCTTCTTCTCTAAAAAGTTTTTCTAGCGTATCTGCTGAGGTACCAAATTCCCCTTCTTTATCATAATCATATACAAGCGTTTTTAAAAAAGAGTTCATAAGCTTAATTTCAACATTTTCACCCTTGTTATTCCTAACACAAAATGTGCGTAAATCGTCCCCCAACTCTCCTATCCATCTTTTTTTATTTGGGTCCCAATGTATTTCTTTACCTTGTATTTTTTTAAAATCTTCTAATTTTGACCTAATGTTTTTCACCAAATCTGATACTAAAACCCAATGATATCCAAGATATTCGTTGTTTTTACCAATTTCATACATTTCTGGGACTTTAGCAACATAATATGTAAATTTATCCACACACAATCCTTGATCATTGGCAGGAATCAATTTTTCTATTTCTTCTTTTTTATACTTACCACTAGTTTCTTCTTCAGTTTCACGCACCGCTGCTGAACGTGGATTTTCTTCTTCCTTGAGTTTTCCTCCCATAGTACAATAGCCTCTATTATCGTCTCGATTACCAAGTAGCGTATACATTTTTCCGTCTGCTCTTGATTTAGCGAGCAAGATAACACCGGCTGCTTGTATAGAAAATACCTTCCCAATAAACAGGAACACTAAACACATTGAATATAACAATATTATTTTTTTAATCTTTTTAGTCTCAAACATTTATGTCCCCCCACCGCATTTTTTTTGATCCTAATTACAACCATATTAATCAAAAAAACAGTCTAAATTTATTCCTCACCAATCTCATTTTTTCTATTTTTATAATTTTCATTTTGCTACGCTAATAGATATGTAAACAAATTCATTTACATTAGGTATTGTTAAAAAAACATCGTTTTTGTACAATGAACCCG
>JAITTL010000011.1 GCA_031286985.1 Endomicrobium sp. | reverse complement strand
CTCTATACAGTTGTTTAAACTATATAGCAATTATGACAAATTATTACAACATTTGTCAAAAATATGTTTTAGCTTCCCTTACGAGAACTACCATAGGTGTTGCATTAGCAACTTGAACTTGTACATTGTAGTTGTTGTTTGACGGTTATTACTTAAAGATATATAATACCTCATAAAGTTTTTTCAAGGTAACCAATCTTAAATTACGATGGAAAAATAATATGAAAAAACAAAAACTAAGTGATGTATCAAAGCTTTTGAAAGCAGCTCAAAAACCGTCTAGAATTGCAAGAAAATTGCATCCTTTTTACCGAGGCAAAATTGAAGTTGTTCCAAAATGCAGGGTTAAAAATTTAGATGATTTTTCGATATGGTACAGTCCAGGGGTTGCTGCAGTATGCACAGACATTTATAAGAATCCTGAACTTGTATACGAATACACAAATAAGTGGAATAGTGTCGCTGTTATAAGCGATGGCACAAGAGTTTTGGGTCTTGGCAATATAGGACCTGAAGCTAGTATTCCTGTTATGGAAGGTAAAGCCCTTTTATACAAGTATCTCGGCGGCGTAGATGCATATCCTATATGTCTTGGCACAAAAGATGAAAAAGAAATAATACAAACTGTAAAAATATTACAGCCGTCGTTTGGCGGTGTAAATTTAGAAGATATAGAACAACCAAAATGCTTTCCGGTGTTAAATACTTTAAGAAAAGAATGTCACATTCCGGTATGGCATGATGATCAGCAAGGTACAGCTCTTGTAACACTCGCCGGTTTTATAAATGCTTTAAAAGTTGTTGGTAAAAAAATAGGTAAGGTCAAAATTGCAATGGTTGGCGCAGGCGCCGCAAATATATGCATAACAAGACTTCTAATACTTTGCGGAGCAAATTCTAAAAATATAGTAATGGTTGATATAAAGGGAACTTTACATAAAGAACGATTTGACTTAAAAAATAGTCCTGAGCAATGGTCACTGGCTATTGATACAAATGCAAATGACGTTCGAGGCGGAATTAAAGAAGCTATGGAAAATGCCGATGCTGTTATTGCTTTGTCAGCTCCTGGTCCCGGAGTTATAAAGAGAGAATGGATACAGAAAATGGCTAAAAACCCAATAGTTTTTACATGTGCAAACCCCACACCTGAGATTTGGCCTTGGGAAGCAAAAGAAGCAGGAGCAGCTGTAGTTGCGACAGGAAGAAGCGATTTTGCAAATCAAGTAAATAATTCCTTAGGATTTCCCGGGGTTTTTCGCGGAGCGCTTGACGTTAGAGCTATCACTATTACAGACACTATGTGTATAACAGCCGCTACAGAACTGGCATCTTGTATAGCAGATAATAAAATTAGACCTGATAAAATTCTTCCTACAATGAATGATTGGGAAATATTTCCTAAAGTAGCTGCATCTATAGGAGTAACAGCCATAAAAGAAAAATTTGCCGGTAAAAAATTAAGTTATGATAAAATTCATGATAACGCAAAAGTAATAATTAAAAGAAGTAGAGCTATAACAGAAACAATGATGGAAAAAGGTTACATAAAAAGTGCGAAAGATAAAATCTGAATCGATAGTTAATACCGTTGCTGATTTGTGTGCAAAAACAAACTTTGAACTTCCTGAAGATGTTTTAAAATCTCTTGAACAAAGTGTTGCTTTAGAAACAGGTATAGCCAAAAATATTTTAGAAGAAATTATTGAAAATTCAGATATAGCAAAAAAAGAACAAATCCCTTTATGCCAGGATACCGGAACGGCTAACTTTTTTATAAAATTAGGCAGAGATGTAGCTATCGATGGCGGGAATATTTATGACGCAATAAATAAAGGCGTTTCTTTGGGATACATAAATAATTATTTGCGTAAATCTATCGTTTCTGATCCTATTGAAAGAAAAAATACTAATGACAATACTCCCGCAAATATTTATGTTGATATAGTTTCCGGAGACAAAATAGAAATTACTCTATTGCCCAAAGGTGGTGGCAGCGAAAATGCCAGCGCATTAAAAATGATTATTCCATCAGCAGGATGGAACGGCATAAAAGCTTTTGTCCTAAACGCAGTAAACGATAAAGGAAGGAATGCATGTCCACCCTTGATTATTGGAATCGGTATAGGCGGTGATTTTGCATCTGTAGGACTTATATCAAAAAAAGCTTTACTCAGAGAAATAGGCATTAAAAATGAAAATACTTTTTATGATGATAAAGAACAAGAATTATTAAGAGACATAAATAAATTAAATATTGGTCCTATGGGACTTGGTGGAAAATCTACAGCTTTAGCAGTATTTATTGAAACTAGACCCGTTCATATAGCTTCTCTTCCTGTGGCGGTAAGTATGCAGTGTCATTCTTGCAGAAAGAAGACAATCACAATATGAAAATAAATCTACAAGATTTAGTTTTAAATACTAAAGTTTTAAAAACAGGGCAAAAAATTTTGCTTAGAGGAACTATCTATACGGCTAGAGACGCCGCTCACAAAAGAATTATAAATATGTTACATATCGGAGAAAAATCGCCCATAAGTTTGACCAATGCCGCAATTTATTATTGCGGTCCTACACCTGCAAAACCAGGTGCTATAATTGGCGCATGCGGACCTACAACATCTTCAAGAATGGATGTTTTTACTCCAAGACTTTTAAAAGAAGGCGTTAAAATTTTGATTGGCAAAGGCGCAAGAGGCGAAGTAGTTGTTGATTCAATAAAAGAAAATAGCGCTATTTATTTTGTTGCAACAGGAGGAGCAGCAGCGCTTATTTCTAAAACTGTAAAAAAAGCAGAATTAATTGCTTTTGAAGATTTGGGTCCTGAAGCGATTTATAAACTTTATGTTGAGGATATGCCATTGATAGTTGCAATAGATAGTTTTGGCAATAATATTTTTAAATTATAATTAGAGGTATCAGTGTAGTATTTGACACTACGGTTGTCAATCTGAAAAGCATTGCTTTGAAGAGTCCAGTCTTTCTGGATATTTCGGTCGCTTCGCTTCTTCAATATTGTTCCTTAAAAAACAAGTATAATTTAAGTGTATAAGGTGTTGGAAGATCGATTCAGAGTGGGGCTAAAAGCCCGTTGTCATCAAGATATCCAACACCACAAGGTAAAAGCTTGATGAGGTTGCTTATGCGTAAACTATTAGTCATTATCAATAATGATGATTGCGGTGTAAGTATTTCTTACTGTCTTTGCCGTCATCCCGGGCTTGACCCGGGATCTATGTTGTTTTTGTCATCATTGCGAAACAATGGAGTCCTCGAAGCAATCTTGTCGTGATGACAGTAACAGTTGGACATAAGGTTTTTGTTTGTCATTCCCGCCCCCGATTACAACCTTCGGGGATAAACTCCAGCGGGAATCTACATTGAAAGCAACTACACGACAGGTGGATCCCGGATCAAGTCCGGGAGGACGACTATAAAAGAACAAAATTTAATTGACAAAAAAGAATGTGGATTCCGGGTCAAACCCGGAATGACAACACGGACGGCCATTCTTCAGTGGGTTGATGATAACAACTGAAACGACAAAGATTGCTTTACCTGTTTCAGTGGGTTGATGATATACCGACGACAAACATGGATCCCGGATCGAGTCCGGGATGACAACAACGCCAGGTACAGCATCTCTTTGGTTATCTGAAAAGCATAGCTTTGAAGAGTCCAGTCTTTCTGGATATTTCGATCGTTTCGCTTCTCAATCCCGGATCAAGTCCGGGAGGACAACAACTGAAACAACAAAGATTGCTTCACCTGTTTCAGTGGGTTGATGACAACAACTGAAACGACAAAGATTGCTTCACCTGTTTCAGTGAGTTGATGATAACAACTGAAACGACAAAGATTGCTTCACCTGTTTCACAGGTTCGCAATGCTTAAATTATACTTTTTTCTTCCCTTCTTTTCAGTGGATTGATGACCTACCGACGACAAACATGATGTTTGTCGTCTTTGCGAGGAAAGACAAAGTCTTGGCGAAGCAATTTATTTATAAGCAAAAAAATCGTACATCAAACATAATATAATTTGGAGAATTTATGTTTTTAGCAATAGACATAGGAAATACAAATATTACGCTTGGATTGTTCAACATGGAAAAAGGGAAAGTTTTAAGCAACCCTTTAAAAGTGTGGAGAATGT
>JAITTL010000014.1 GCA_031286985.1 Endomicrobium sp. | reverse complement strand
AAGAGTAGGGATAGGAATAGGGAAAGAGAAGGGAGGAATAAGGTATTATGGAGATGTAGGGTATAAGAGAATAATGAAAGGAGAAGAAGTGAAGATAAAGGGAGAATTGAGAGGAGTAGAAATAGAAGGAGAGATAGAAGGGATAAAGGAAGGCAAGGACAGAATAGCGATAGGAGCAGGAGTAGGGATAGATTTAGGTAAGGATATAGGGATAAATGTAAACATAAATTATGAAGGAGCCAGGAAGTATAAGGAGATGTATGGGAATATAGGGATAAGCTGGGGATTTTAATTTGTTAAGGAAGAAAGATTAGTGCGAAGCTGGAATTGTACATATTCAATTAGGTTTGAGTATAATGAATATGTCAAAAACATGAGATAGCTGTTGAATTTAGGAGAGCGGTTATGGAATTTTATCAAGAAATATGGGAAGAGATTGTAAAAAGTGAAAAAATTCGAACAAATGATAATTTTCAATTTTTTAACCTTATTGAGTATGTATGATACATAAAACAGTTATAATGCATGAAAGTGCAGTAATCGAATCAAACGTGGAAATGGGTCCATACACGATTATAGGTCCTGATACAACCATAAAGAGTGGGACTAAAATACATGGACAATCAGTGATAGAGTATGCGGAGATAGGCGCCGATTGCGAAATTTTTAATTTTTCGTCAATTGGAAAGCGCCCTCAAGATTTAAAATATAAGGGTGAAAAGACAAAAGTTATAGTTGGTGATGGGACTACTATTAGAGAATGTGTTACCATAAATAGAGGCACAGCGGCAGCTAGACAAACTGTTTTGGGTAAAAATTGTTTGGTTATGTCATGTGCCCATATAGCTCATGATTGTGTAATTGGCGATGGTGTAATAGTTGGTTATGCAACCGGCATGGCGGGGCATGTTGAAATAGATGACTATGTAATTTTGAGCGCAAGCGTAGGTGTGCACCAGTTTTGTAAAATTGGCAAATCTGCCATTATAGGTGCAGGTGCAATGGTTAGTATGGATATTATTCCGTACGTAATGGCACATGGAGATAGAGCAACTTTAGCAGGTTTGAATATTATAGGTTTAAAGAGAATGAAAATAAAACTTTCTGAAATTAAAGATATAAAAAATGCTTACAAGACATTATTTATGTCGAAGTTAACACTAAAAGACGCTATGTTAAAACTTGAAGAATCAGTGTCGCCTTATGTTGTAGATATAACAACTTTTATAAAAAACTCCAAAAGAGGAATTACAAGGAACAAATAATGATTCATAGTACTGCGATAATTGATAAAAGTGCTGTTATCGGTGAAAATGTTGAAATGGGAGCCTATACTGTTGTAGGAAAAGGTGTAGTGGTCGGTTCTGGGACGGTGATAGGTTCAAACGTTTATATGGAGCATGCAGAAATTGGTAAAAATTGTAAACTCTTCAATTCCGCTTCCGTTGGTACCTCCCCTCAGGTTGTAAATTGTAGCAATGAATTTTCAAAAGTTTACATAGGAGATGGTACTGTAATTAGAGAGTTTGTGTCACTAAATAGAGGTACAAAAACAACTGGTACGGTAATTGGTAAAAATTGTTATTTCATGATGGCGTCCCATGTAGCTCATGATTGTCAGATTGGTAATAGCGTTATCATTGCAAATTGTTCTGCCGTAGGTGGGCACGTTGAAATAGGGGATAATGCTTTTATAAGTGCGAATGTAGGATTACATCAATTTATTAAAATTGGCAAAGAGACCATGGTGGGTGCAGGTACAGCGGTTACAATGGATATAATCCCCTACGCTTTATGTTCTGGGTACAGGGCAAAACTTAATGGTTTAAATTTGGTTGGAATGAAAAGAAGAGCAATGTCTATAGAAGATATCAATGCCGTCAAACGTGCTTATAGGATACTTTTTATGTCAAAATTTTTACTAAAAGATGCTTTAGCGGAAATAGAACAAATTGTATCACCTTGTGTAAAGGAAGTAGTTAGGTTTATAAATAATTCCAAAAGAGGAATAGCAAGACCTGAATGATAATTGATTTATACGCTGAAAATTTTTCATTGAATTTTTTTTTCATTAAAATAGTTTTAATTGTTGTGAATGATTGTGTTTTTTTGCGTAAAGTACAAAGGTTGATATTATGGAAAATATAGGGCTTATTGCAGGTAGTGGTAGGTTTCCATTCCTTGTTGTTGAAGGAATAAAAAAGACCGGTAATGATGTTGTTTGTATTGCGTTAAAGGAAGAAGCAGATGCTGAGTTAGAAAAAAATTGTGATAAAATTTATTGGCTTTCTGTTGGAAAATTTCAAAAAATTATAGATACTTTCAAGAGCAATAATGTAAAAACTGTCTTAATGGCAGGCCAGGTGAAGCATGTTACAATTTATTCTGCTATGAATATCGACTGGCGTGCGATGAAAGTGATGGGCAGTTTGGTTAATAAGAAGACAGATACGATTTTGAATAAGATAGCTTGTGAATTTGAGAAAGACGGTATGCATTTAATACCATCTCATACTTATTTGACATCTTTGCTTGCTTGCAAGGGTTTGATGTCTGGGAAAAAGCTTTCTTCCAACGAAAATAAAGATGTTGAATTTGGGTATAAAATAGCCAAAAGCATCGCTGGTTTAGATATAGGTCAAACCGTCGTTGTGAAGGATAGATCTGTTCTTGCTGTTGAATCAGTTGAAGGTACAGATGAATGTATTACCCGTGCGTATAGACTTGGCGGTAAAGATTCCATAGTGGTAAAAGTTGCAAAACCAAATCAGGATTTTAGATTTGATGTCCCAATTGTAGGTGCAGACACCATTGACACTCTAAGAGAAAATAAAGTACGAGCAATGGCGATAGAGGCTGGAGTAACATTAATGCTAGATAGAAATGAAGTTATAGCTAAAGCAAAACAATTTGGAGTAACTATGCTTGGCATATAACGAAATATATGACAATGTTGTTATTTGTCAAAATGGAATCGTTGTTTGTAAGAAGGTGAAAAATGATAAATATAGTGTGTCCCATTATCGAAAAAAAAGAAAGACAATTGATCAAAGAAGTTTTGGACTCAAAAATTCTTGCAAGTGGTAAATACGTTGAACAGTTTGAACAATCTTTTGCAAAATATTCTGGTGCAAAATTCGGTATAGCAAATGCCAATGGAACAACGTCTCTTCATGTTGCTCTATTGATGTGTGGTATTAAACCTGGAGATAAAGTTGTTACAACCCCATTTTCATTTATAGCAACGGCAAATTCGATTCTTTTTTGTGGAGCAAAACCGATTTTTACCGATATTGATCCCAAAACTTTTAATATAGATCCTATTGAGCTTGAAAATACATTAATTAAAGAACGAAATATAAAAGCTGTTTTGATAGTTCATTTATATGGACTTTCATGCGATATGGATGCAATTTTAAAGCTTAAGAAAAAATATAAATTTGAACTTATAGAAGATTCTTGTCAGGCGCATGGGGCTGAATTTAAAAATAAAAAAGTTGGTTCTTTTGGTGACGCCGCCGCATTTTCGTTTTACGCCACTAAAAATATTATAACTGGTGAAGGTGGAATTATTCTTACAAATGATAGAAAATCTGATAAATATGGTAGACAGATTGTAAATCATGGTAGAGATACATATTCGATACATACAGTTTTAGGGTACAATTATAGGCTTACAAATCTTGCTGCAGCGATAGGTATAGCTCAACTTGAACAGATTGAAAATCGTATTGCAAAAAGGATTTCAAATGCTTTGAAATATAACGATGCCTTTAAGAATTTACCATTTTTAAAAACCCCTTCTATTCCTACAAATTGTAGGCATGTTTTTCATCAATACACAATAAAAATTTCGGCAAAAGAAAGAGATATGTTTATAAAGTATCTTGCCAAAAATGGGGTTAGCAGCGGAATTTATTATAGTTCTGTTATATACAAACAGCCGTTTTATAAAAAGCTTGGATACAAATCAGGGTTATGCGGGCAAGCTGAAAAAATTGCGAAAGAAGTGGTATCAATTCCCGTGCATCCAGTTCTTTCAAAAGCCGATACAGATAAGGTAGTTGAAGTGATAAAGAGCTACGGAAAATGTTGAAAACTGCTGTGGTTGGAGTAGGTTCTCTAGGACAACATCATGCAAGGATTTTGGGGCAACATCAAAGTTCGAAACTTGAATTTGTCATCGATTCGGATGCAAAAAGGGCTGAAAAGATTGCAAAAATCAATGGAACAAAGTGGTCGACAGATTTTGGTACGCTTATAGGTAAAGTCGATGCGGTTGTTGTATCTGTTCCAACTTTGCATCACTATCAGGTTGCAAAACATCTTTTGCAAAATGGAATACATTGTCTTGTTGAAAAACCGTTTACTTTAAAAATTGAAGAAGCACAAGACCTTATAGAGATAGCAAAAAATAAAAATTTAGTTTTACAAGTTGGACATATCGAGCGGTTTAACCCTGCAATTATTGCTGCTGCCCCATTTGTAAACACCCCGAAGTTTATTGAAATTAACAGATTAGGCCCTTACGAACCCAGAACAAGTTGCATAGGTGTAGTTTTAGATTTAATGATACATGATTTGGATATTTTGTTTTATCTGATGAAAAATAAAGTTGTTTCCCTTGAGGCGCATGGAGCAAAGATACTTTCCGATACAGAAGATATTGCAAAAGTTAGATTAAAATATGCAAACGGTTGCATCGCTGATGTATCTGCAAGTAGGATTTCAATAAAAAAATATAGAAAAATAAGAATTTTTCAGCCTGACAGCTACATATCTATAGATTATGCTGGGAAAAATTTGAAAATTTATACCAAGAAAGAAAGAAAAAAGAAAGCAATATCACGTTTTGGAATAGATATAAAAAAACCCAAATTACCTTCAGGGGAACCTCTTTTTTATGAGCTTGATAATTTTTTAAGCAGTGTTATCGGAGGTAAAAAACCAGTAGTTTCTGGAGAACAGGGTAGAGATGCTGTGGAACTAGCTCTTGATATTTTAAAAAGTATGGTACTTTAGTATAAAACAGACGGAAATAGTTTTACAATTTAGGTAGATGTAAAATTTATGTTTAAAATATTTTAAATATTTATTTGGATAAGAATGAAAAATAATAGAATATTCATTTCTGCTGGAGATTTGTCAGGAGAGATGCATGCTTCGAGTCTTGTCAAAGAGATAAAAAATATCAATCATTCATGTCGTGTTTCTGCGGTTGGTGGTAACAATTTAAAATCAATAGCTGACGATTTCCTCGAAGACATAGTGAATATAAACGCTTTTGGTCTTGTGACCATAAACCAGGTTATCTATTTAAGAAAAGTCTTAAAAAAACTTAAAAACCATTTTGTTAAAGAACGACCAGATAAAGTTATACTTGTAGATTTTTATGGATTTCATATTCATGTTTCTAAACTTGCAAAAAAGCTAAATATCCCGGTTTATTATTATATAAGTCCTCAAGTGTGGGCATCTCGGGGAGGAAGAATAAAAAAGTTGTCAAAAACAGTAAAAAAAATGATTGTAATTTTTGAGTTTGAAGAAAAGCTGTATAAACGTAATGGTGTAGAAGCAGTTTTTGTTGGGAATCCTTTGATAGATAAAGTCCCAAAAAAACAAAATTTCGAAAAGCGAGATTTTAATACATCAAATCCGCCTACTATAGGGTTATTCCCTGGGAGTAGAAAAACAGTAATAGAACGTCACATGCCAATAATTTTAGAAGTTGCAAAAATACTTAAAGAAAAAATAAATGCAAAATTTGTTATGTTTAGTGTGGACAAAAAAAGCAACCTAGATTTGCCAAAATACGTTGATTTGGATTCTTCCGGGGATTTTGAAAAGAGAAAATGTATTGATTTTTCAATTTGTACATCAGGAACGGTCAGTTTGGAAAACGCTTTGATAGGGATTCCAATGGTTGTCATTTATAAATTGTCATATTGTAATTATTTTCTGATAAAAGCGATCATAAAAACAAAGTATATAACTATGGTAAATATATTATCTGAAAGAAGCATTGTTCCTGAGCTTATACAGTTTAACGCAACTCCTCAAAAAATAGCATCATCTGCACTAGAACAGCTAAGTGTTGGAAACTACATGCCAAAAGTTAAAGAATTGCTTGCTTTTAGAAACACGTTGGGAGTTCCTGGAGTAAGTAAAAGAGTTGCTGAAATTATTCTAAAAGATTAAAAAAACATACAATCGCGAAAGTAGGCCTTAATCTCTTTTTACTTAGGAGCAGTCAAAACGCTTCACATTGCTGCTGCTTATTTTTTGTGCGAAACCCACACTCTTACACCATGGCAGCCACCATTTAGGGTGCATAAAAAGCCAAAATGCTTTGACAACTTGTGCTATATTGCTTTCCTAACCTTATTTGATTTAATACAAGAGGTGCAAACATATTCTCGGGTTTTTTGACCATCTAAAATAATGTTTAAACTCTGAAGATTGGGCCTGAAAAGTCTTTTTGAGGCTTTGTTTGAATGGCTAACCGTATTTCCTGACGATGAGCCTTTACCACATATTACACATTTATAAGACATTTTTTCGATCCCTCCAAAACTGGAAACACATCGACCGGAATTATAACTTATTTGATGATTTGTAGTCAATTTTTTGCAAAAGACCAACACAACGCGACCTTTGACGTCCAAACTTCGCCTCAGCAATTCATCAAGTCAATCAAATTTCTGTAAAATTTCCATATTTTAGTTAAACGAAATCTAAATTACATAAGATTTAGAAGGAACAATTATACCAGTTGTAGATAAAAAAGTGAGTTGAATTTTAAATAAAAAAATGGTGAAATAATTGTACGGATAATTTTTTAACAGAAACAGAGAGGCAATCCATAAAAATAGAAATAAGGAATCATATTTCGCCAGAGATAGAAAAGCAAAAACAAAAAATTGGGAAAATTACGCTAAAGCACATGGTGTTGATTTAAATTATAAACGCTTTTATATAATCATGAACACGACCGACGGAACTGTTGTTGGTATTCTAACCGTGCATATTATTTGTGCCTAAATTTATGTAGAGAAATTGTTGAAAGGATTCTTTAATATTAATTTACGTACGTCAGAGTATCAGGTATAATTACAACAAGCTTTATAGGTCCCTATTTTTCTGAAATTGTTTGTTTTCATATATGGGGAGTTTAATTCAAAATGGTCATGCGTCTTTAGACATAATGCTAAGCTCTACCTATGATGTGCCGGTCAAGCAGATGTAAAAATTTGAAAGATAAGCACTTAAAAATGGTATCGATTAAAGATTTTTTACTGAAAGTGGTTAATTTATTCTGCCCTATTACATGTTCTGTGTGTGGAAGCGAGTTGCATCCATTATCTCAAACAAGGATATGTACTGAATGTAAAGAATTGTTGCCATTAATAAGAGGTTTTACGTGTCAAAAATGTGGCGCGCCTTTATCGTATGATGTAGGATTTTGTTATACATGCAAAAAATATTATAAAGAATATAGTTTTGAAAAAATGAGATCAGTTTATTTATATACAGGGTCTCTGAGAAAATTGATATTAAAATTTAAATACTCGAATAGATATTTTCTTTCAAAAGATTTTGGTTTGGCTATGTATGAAACGATAAAATTATACGGTTTTTGCAACAATGTGGATTTTATAATACCAGTTCCACTAAATATTATAAGGAGAATAAGAAGAGGGTATAATCAAGCAGAACTTTTAGCAAGTGTAGTGTCGGTGAAAACAAATATTCCTATGTTGAAAAATATTTTATTTAGAAAAAAAATTACAAAACCACAGTTTAATTTATCAAGAACAGATAGAATGGCAAATATTAAGGATTCATTTTTTGTAAAAAATGACAAAATTATAAAAGATAAAGTGATACTTTTAATAGACGATATAGTTACGACTTTTTCCACAGTTTTAACTTGCTCTTTAGCGTTAAAGACGTCAGGGGCGCAAAAAGTGTATGTATTAGCGTTAGCAAGAGATTAGTAATTACAGTTCAAATATTGTCGATTATAAAATATAGAAATTTTTCATATGATAGGCGGGACTGTATGGCTTATCTAAGGTGCGTTAGACAATCGAGAGGACAAGCGCTTGTTGAGGCGGTTTTGGTTGCGCCTTTAGTTGCTATCTTTGTTTTTATGATTGCATGGTGTGGACGTGTTCTGCTTACATGGCAGCAAATTTCTACGGCTGCGCAATATGGTGCGAATTTAATAACGTATACCCCTTTCAGCTTAAAATATATAAAAAAAGATATAGAAGACTATCTTTGTAATCCAGGTACGATAGGAAGAATTCTTGATTCTAAAAGACTTAATATCAAAATTGAAATAAACGATTACGAACCGATCAATTATGATTTTCTAAACATTAAAGAGTTGCCTAATATGTCAAGATATGATCTTGAAAATTTTTTAAATACCCTAAAAAAATTGAACCCATCGGCCGGTAAAAAATCATTTGTAGAGATAAAATATTCATATTTAGTACCCAAAATATTAAGAATGGCGATTAAGAAAAATATAACAATTAAATCGCGTTCAGAAGTGCTGTCCGGCACAGGAAGTCAAAGCGCTTTAAAACGTCAAAAATGAAAAATGAAATAGGAGGCAAAAAATGTTAAATTTTAATTGGGTTAAGAAACATAGAGGACAAGGTATGGTAGAGTATATCCTTATTGTTGTTGTGATTGTTGGGGTTGTTTTTGTTGCTTATAAAACATTTGCGAAAAAGTTGAAGGATAAATTTATTGGCATTACAGAAGTTATAGAAAAAAATGATTAAGAAAAATAACAATGAAAAGAACAGTGATTTTTTCTTTTGTGTTTGCAATTATTACGGGACTAGTTGCTTATATATACTTGTCTAATTTGGAAAACGAGTATAGGAATATGATTGAGCCTATAAAAACAGTTGTTGCGTCGCAGCGAATTCCGCAAGGAACGGCTATACAGCCTTACATGGTTACTGAAAAATATATTCCAAAAGAGTATGTGCAGCCAAAAGCATTCAAAGAGAAGAGGGACTTGTTTGAGTACGAAGGTGTGGCAATTTATATAGCGTTAAACGTAATTGAAGAAAGTGAGCAAATACTTTCCACAAAGATATCAAAAACAAATCAGGACATAGGCATCAGTAATTTAATTCCTGAAGGGAAAAAGGCTGTGGTTGTAAATTTTGATATGGGAACACCAAACATTTTAACCCCTGGTACAAAAATAGACATTTTTAGCATACTGGAATACTCAGATAGGGGTAATGAATTTCAAAAATCAGTGTTTGCAGTCGCACAGAATATTTTGATATTAGCGGTTGGCAATAACCGCATAGGTTGTGTCGGAAGCAAGCAAGAAGATGAATCAGGAGATAATAATGTTTTAACTTTGGCTGTATCTGTTAAGGAGGCTCAGAAGATTTTTCTTGCTGCTGAAAAGGGAACTCTAAAATGTGTGATAAGGCCTGTGGGTGATGTTAAAATATTAGATATACAGCCTCTAAAGCTGTCTTCTATGGTAAATGATGTAAAAGTGATACAGCAACAAAATAGCGCAAAAGATACAAAATCCACAAGCCAAAAGGAAGCTTTAGAAATAATAAACAAATATTCAAACGAAAGTAAAAAAGATTAAATTTTAGGAGCATTGCTATATTTAACTAGGAGGGTTATATGCTCTTAATAACTCCTGGATGTAGTGTGTTGCAGCGAAATCTTATCGCGTATGGGCTATCTTCAGTAAGTTCAAATCAAAAAAAAGATAACATTATTCTTGATTTTTCAATTCCAGGAACAGAGTCTTTTTGGACTGTATATAAAAATGGGATGAAATATATTGAAGATATACTGCCTATTTTATCTAGTATTAACCCTAAGACACTAAAAGACTATTTACATCCGGTGGGGACAAGTATGGTTCTTGGCTTTAAAAGCGCAAAATTAAGCAATACAAATATTGATAAAATTTTATATCTTATAGTTGCGCTTAAAATCGGATTTAAATACATTTTTACTGTCATGCCGGATCAAATAAGTGGCAATATATCTAGTTTTATTAAAGAGTCAAGATGTGTACTACTTCCTTATATGTCAGATATTGCATCTGCAAGAAATGCGATCCTTATTGCAGAGGAATATAGATCTGTATGTGCCGATATAAATCTTGTAACTTTAAAACTTGATATAGGTTATAATTTTAATTTTAACAAGCTCTTGGATAATTTTCAAATCTTTACATCTCCCATAATTGCGGATTTTAATTTCGATATTCAAGGTCAAATTTTATCTCCAGAATTTTCCTATAAAAATAGATCAAACTCTTATGTTCTTGCTTTGAATAATGTAATTGATAAATATGATTTAAAAATAAAATCGTCAAACGCGATTTTATCTAGTTATTACCAAAATGAGAGTGTGTATAAAGAGTTAAGGGATGATGTTCAAAAAATACTTGTGGACGAAATGAAAGATTATGCTGATGAAACAGATAGTGAAAGATTAAAGCAAATGGCAAAAAATAAGATAAATGAGATTATAAAAAAGAAGGAACTTGTTATACCGAGTGATATTTTGCGTAAACTGTGTAAAGATCTTTGTGATGATGTTGCCGGGTTTGGCGTTTTAGAAGATTTTTTAAGTGATCCTTTAATTACAGAAATAATGGTTAATGGGTGTAAGAACATATTTATTGAAAAAGCTGGAAAAATATCAAAAACCAATGTATCTTTTCCTGACGAAAATAAATTGAAAACAGTTATAGATAGAATGGTTTCAAAAATTGGCAGACATATTGATGAATTTTCACCAATTGTAGACGCAAGACTTCAAGATGGTTCTAGAGTAAATGCAGTAATAAGCCCTATATCTTTGGGAGGACATGTAATTACAATAAGAAAATTTTTAAAAAATAAACTTTCAGTGGATTCCTTAATTTCTTCCAACAGTGTTAGCAAAAAAATGATTGAATTTTTAAAAATATCCGTAATTCTAAAAAAGAACATTATCATTTCTGGTGGAACTGGAACAGGGAAGACCACTTTTTTAAATGCGATATCATCATTTATACCAAAGGAAGAGAGATTGATAACTATTGAGGATTCTGCAGAATTACAACTTCAACAAGACCATATTGTAAGGCTTGAAAGCAGACCTAAATCAACAGAAGGAACCGGAGATATAAGTATAAGAAGACTTGTAGTAAACGCTTTGAGAATGCGCCCTGATAGAATAATTGTTGGAGAGTGTCGTTCTGGAGAGACCTTTGATATGATCCAAGCTATGTCAACCGGACACCCAGGAAGTCTTACGACTTTACATGCAAATTCTCCACAGGATGCGATTTTGAGACTTATAATGATGATATCAATGTTGGGCATAGAATTATCTGAGAGTTCTATTATTTCGCAAATTGCATCTTCTGTTGACATTATTGTACATCTTATGCGTTACTCAGATGGATCTAGAAAAATATCTTCAATTTCTACAATAAACAAGACAAACGACGATAGTATATATGAAATAAAACCTGTTTTTACATTTGATTTAAAATCTTTTGAAAATGATACTCAGAAAGGTGATTTTGTTTCTTCAGGATATATTCCAGAATTTATCAATACTGCTTCACAAAGAGGTATAAATATAAATATGGAAATTTTCAAATGAAAAAACTGGTAGTTATTGGTTTATTATCAATATTTGTATTTTATTGTGTGTATTTGTTTTTAGAAAAAATGAAAGCAATGCGAAAGAAGAGAAACTTTTTTAATTTTAAAAATTTATCTGTCAAAACAAAAACATTGATAATTTCACTGATTGTGTTTCTTTTTCTACTTATTTTAATACGAAATATTATTTTTGTACTAATTTTTTATATTTTATATTTATATTTTAATTGGTACATAAAAGATAAAAATGAACGCCGGTACGCAAATTTGCTTGATCAACAAGTTATTGAAGCGTTAACCGTAATAAAGAATATTGTGCAAGTTGGACAATCTTTACAAAATGCAATGATAATTGCAAAACATGAACTTAAAGAGCCTATAAAATTTGAATTTGAACAAATATCTAATAGCTTATCCTTGGGGATGGATTTCGGCAAAGTGCTTGAAGAAATTTCACAAAAAACAAAAAGTAAGGAATTTAAACTTATGTTGGATACTATACGAATATCTAAAGATACAGGTGCAAGTTTAAAAGATATATTCGATAGAATAGTCGATTCTACTAGCAAGAGAATTACAATGCAATCAAAAATAAGCACATTGACGGCGCAAGGTAGAATGTCTGGAAATATTGTAAGCGCTGTACCTTTTATAATTATAGTTATGATGTATATAATTGAGCCTGACATGGTAAAACCATTATTTGCAACATTATCTGGTAACATATTGCTTCTAATTGTTGTAGTTATGGTGTTGGCAGGTTCGTTTGTAATGAGAAAGATGATGGAGATTGATTTTTGATGATTACGCTACTATGTGTATCTTTATTTTTGTTTGTTTTATTTGCAACTTATTGTATGCTCTCAACTATCACGCAAGTTGAGATTGCGAAAAAAGTTCATAACGCTGTTACAAAACCAAAAGAAGAAAATTTTATGTTGATTTTAATGATCAATGGGGTTGAAAAAGTAGGCAAAATTTTAGTTTGTGTGAGATACAGAAATTTTACAATCTACATTGAAAAAATTAGAACAGTTTTAAGATCTGTTGGTGGAAAGTATGAAAAAATTAATCCATATAATTTTTGTGTTTTGCAATTGTTGGCAATGATTATAGGTGTATTGTTTACTGTTATATTTATAAGTGCTGATATTTTTGTCATATTCCCGATAGGACTGTTATTGTTTTTTTTACCTTTTTTAAATATTAAAGAAAAAGCAAGAAAAAGAAGGGATCTGATACTAAAGCAACTGCCTAATATGGTAGATTTACTTTCGATTATTCTTGAATCTGGACTTGGTTTTTATGGTGCCATTGAAAAAGTTATACAAATAATGCCAGGTCCTCTGTCGGATGATTTTGAAGATGCTCTGTCAAAAATTTATTTGGGGTATGATAAACGAACTTCTTTAACAGAAATTGCGCAAAAAAATGGAATTGAGAGACTTAGCCTTTTTATCAGAACGCTAAATTTAGCTCTTGAATCAGGTACTGAAATAGCTGATACATTAAAACGTTTAGCCAATTCTTTGAGAAATGATGTGTTTGCGTTAGCAGAAAAAAAAGCATACGAAGCTCCTGTAAAAATGCTTATACCATTGGTATTATTGATATTTCCGACTATTTTCATAGTCATATTTGGACCTATTGTGATAAGTTTTGTAAAAAACGGTTTTTAATTATAGAATGTAGCTGTCACAATAAATGTGATAATTTTTATAACATTGTGTTTAATGTTTTGTATTTAACAGGAGGGTTAATGTACAAAGGAGTGTTTGTGACGGCAACTGATACGCAAGTTGGTAAAACATACGTATCATGTAAAATAGCACAAGCACTTCATGATATGGGAATCAACACAGGTGTTTTTAAACCTGTTTCAACAGGTGATAGAAACGATGCGAAAGCTTTAATAAAAGCTGCAAAAATTGATGAAAGTTCCGAAGTTGTTACACCAGTATTTTTTGATAATCCTATGTCCCCTTATGGGGCGTCCATGTTAGGCCGGTACAAATTTGATCTCAGAAAAATCTATCAAACTTTTAGTTATTTTGTAAATAAATATGAATTCACTGTGGTTGAGGGTATAGGTGGAATTTTAGTTCCGTTGAAGAAAAATTTTTTTGTTAGTGATTTAATTCGAAAAATAAGTTTGCCAGTTATTGTGGTTGCAAGAAATGGTTTAGGCACTATTAATCATACATTACTCACAGTTGAAAAATTAAGAAAAGACAAACAAAAGGTGTTGGGTATTGTGTTAAATGGCAAAATAAATAAAGAGGATATCTCAGTAAAATCTAATGTAACAATAATAAGGGAAATAACAAAATTACCAATTTTAGAACTTGGCCATAACGAAAAAATTAACCTAAGAAAAAATGAATGGATAACGAAATAAAACAAAAATTAATAAAATCCGATAAAGATAATATTTGGCATCCATATACACAAATGGCAGATTGGGTAAACGACAATCCAAGTGAACCTTTGATAATAGAAAGAGCAAAGGGTTCATATTTGTATGATGTTGATGGTAAAAAGTATCTTGACGGAGTATCTTCGCTATGGGTAAATATTTTAGGTCACAGAAATCCTAAAATAGATAGGGCAATAAAAAGACAAATCGATAAAGTTTCGCATACAACTTTTCTCGGGCTCACACATGAGCCTGCAATAGAATTGGCAGAAAAGCTTCTAAACATACTTCCTTGCAACATAGAGAAGATTTTTTACTCAGATAATGGCTCTACAGCAGTAGAAATTGCACTGAAAATGGCTTATCAATATTGGCTGTTTAAAAAGGAAGATCGAAAAATGTTTTTGTCATTGAAAAATGCGTACCATGGAGATACTATAGGGGCTGTTTCTGTGGGAGGTGTAGATTCATTCCATGCAAACTTTAGGTCTTTGCTGTTTAGAAGTTATTTTGCTATGTCCCCATACTGCTATAGATGTACCTATAGAAAAAAAGAAATAAAATTTCCTTTAAATGTAAATGGTTTTAAAGATTATAATGTGCAAATGGGCTGTCAAGGTGAGTGTATAGCACAAGTTGAGGCAATTCTTAAAAAAAACAATAAGAAAATTGTGGCGGCCATTATTGAACCGTTAAATCAAGCATCTGCCGGGATGATAGTGATGCCTAAAGGTTATCTTAGGGAGTACTCAAACCTTTGTAAACGGTATGGAGTGCTCTTAATTTGTGATGAAGTTGCTACAGGTTTTGGGCGAACTGGAAAAATGTTGGCTATAGAGCACGAAAATGTTAAGCCTGACTTTATTTGTTTATCGAAAGGAATAACGGGTGGTTATGTACCACTAGCTGTCACAGCCACTACAAACGAGATTTATAATACATTTTTAGGTAAGTATGAGGAGTTAAAAACCTTTTTTCACGGACATTCCTATACAGCTAACCCAATTGCATGTGCCGCTGCAAATTCAGTTATTGATATAATGAAGCAAGATAAAATTCTTGAAAAATTACAATCTAAAATTAGATATCTAGAAAAGAAACTTTCAGAACTCTCAAAACATAGTAAAATTGGTGATATAAGACATTGTGGTGTAATGGTTGGCATAGAAATTATTGAAAATAAAGAAACACGTAAATCTTATGATTCTAAACTTAACATTGGTGCCAAAATTTGTGATAGTTTGAGAGAACATGGAGTTATAATTAGGAACCTTGGCGATGTTATTGTCCTGTTTTTACATCTTACTGTCACAAAACGTGAAATATCTAAAATTGTAGATACAATCAAAACAAAACTGGATGCTCTTTGATCATACCGATTGAAAAATGTTAAACAAAAAAGGAGTTATTAACGGATTGCACAGTTTAGAACACAAAAGTGATAAAGTTAAAATAAAACGTGAATAATGAAAAAAGATTAAAGATGGAAAAATCAGTTTATGCTATGTAAAACGTTTTAAACTGTTACATAATTTTTCAATATCATCGTTAACGTGTTTTGATGAGAGAGAGAGTCTTATTCTTGATTGTCCTTTTGGAACAGTTGGTGGTTTTATTGCGGGAATATAAATACCATGCCTAAATAAATACGATGATATTTTTTCAGTATTTTCAGTAGTTCCAGTTATAATTGGTATTATTTGCGATCTTGTATTCAAGGTATTAAATCCAAGGGTCATTAGTTTATCTTTTAGTATTTTAGAAATATCGTGCAAATGTTGTCTCTTGTTGTTACATTTTTTTATGATTTCCATGGACTTTAATGCTGCAGCACATATAGCAGGAGAAATAGCTGTCGTGTATATAAAGCTTCTGCTTTTGTTGATTAAAAATCTGGTAAGTTTATGAGATCCACATACAAAGCCGCCTTGAGCAGCAAAAGCTTTTGACAGCGTTCCGATAGATACGTCTATTTTGTCAGAAACTCCAAACACATCAGCAAGTCCTTTGCCTTCTCTGCCAAAAACTCCAGTAGAGTGTGCTTCATCCACCATACTTATGGCACCATATTTTTGACATAAATACGTAAAATCTTTTAAAGGAGTTAAATCCCCATCCATAGAAAAAACCGATTCTGTTATCGCCAGTTTGACTTTGTACTTACTGGATCGCTTAAGTATTTTTTCGAAAAAATTCATGTCACAATGATTGTATACGAAAATTCTTTTACCTGAAAACCTGGCTCCATCCCAAAGAGAAGCATGATTTAACTTGTCCATTATTATGCATGATTCCTTTTCGTTTGACAACAGTGCACTTATAACACCAATATTGGCTTGATATCCACTTGGAAAAACAATGGCTGATTGTTTATCTTTAAAATTAGCAAGTTTAGTTTCTAATTCTTCATGAATTGCAAGATTGCCCGATATTAATCTAGATGATGTGGCCGTAAATCCATATTTCTCAATAATCTCTATGGCAGCGTTGATTATTTCTTTATTTTCAGCAAGGTTCAAATAGTCGTTGGATGAAAAATTGATTAAACTTTCACCATTTATTTCTATTTTTGTTGATGGCGTTGACTGAACTTGTCGCAAAGTCCTAAATAAATTGATATCCTTCATTTTCGATAATTTTTTTGATAAAAAATTGCTAAACATTTGTTGTTTTGGTATCTTCACGAGTTATACCGCTTAACATATCATTATTAAAGCACAGTGAATAACCATTTTTTGGGTTTTTATGCTTTGTTCTGAGCTGATTACATCCTTGCATAGCTCAACTTCACAATGTTGAAGCCATCTATCAGTGAATGCTTCATGGTGTTCTTGTTTCAATTTAGTTGCTGAAGATGCAACGTTGGTAATGCAAAACATTTTTAATATGTATCCTAGCCATTGTAACGTGAATATTTTTATGCCGCATGTGTTAAACTATATATTTTTTAAAAAAAGTGCTGACCCCTGCCCCCCAAAACCAAAGGAAAGAACAAGAGCAGAATTTATATTTCTTTTTTTTGCTATATTCGGTGTATAATCCAATTCCAAATTTATATCTGTTTGTTGAAAATTTAATGTAGGTGGAACAATATTGTTTTTCATAGCAAGTATCGAAAAAGCGGTTCCTATCGTGCCTGAAACACCAAGCATATGGCCTGTAGCTGCTTTTGTAGAACTTAAAGAAATTCCATTTGTATTTTCAAAACTTTCTTTAATGGCCATGCTTTCATTATAATCGTTTAGTTTTGTTCCTGTCCCATGTGTGTGTATATAATCAGGTGTTTTCAAATTTGTAGCTCTTTTTATTATATCTTTAATTTTTATGTGAGAGTTTATGGATATTGTATCGTTTGCGCAAATTCCATTTGCAAATCCGCTTATTTCACAATAAACTTTAGCTCGACGAATCAATGCTTTTTTTATGTTTTCAACTATAACAAAGCACGCCCCTTCACCTATTGCAAAACCATCTCTATTTGTATCAAAAGGGCTCGGATTATGTTTTGTTAGGACTCCGATATTTTTAAATCCAGCAATATACAATGGATGTATTGATGTTTCAGAACTTCCACATATAACAGCATCGCAATCACCGTTTTTTATTAATTTACAACCTTCTATAATTGTCAAGATACCTGTTGCGCACGCTGCAGATACAGTAACCGAACTACCATGAAACTTAAAAGTTTTTCTAAGTGTTTCTAAGAGAGAATTTTTAAAAGGCAAAATATTACCAAAAAGATTTATTTTACTTTCCCCAACACAAAATCCTATTCTGCTTTTGTCGTATTCTGAACTCTTGATGCACGATTCATTCAAAGCTTCTGAAATTGCACTTTTTGCCATTTCATATTGACGTAGATGCTCTTGCATTTTAAAATCATTTACAAGTGCTACAAATGAATCAAAATTTTTGTTATAACGCACTCCAGATTCAGAGCGTATCAATCTTTGCCAGTTTATTTCTTTACCTAGACCAAGAGGAGAAACTATGCCTACGCCAGTAATACATAAATTCATTTTATTTTTCACTTCTAAATTTTTGCTAATATGTTACTTATATTAATCTTGAGTCAAAATTGAAAATTTGTCCGGATACGGTTCTAATTTGAGCTAAAAACACTATGAAAGCAGTAAGTTCTTTGATATCAGTTGTGGTATTTAAAACGCTCTCTTTTTTGACAGCATCTGTATATTGGTCGCTAGCGTTGTCAGTAGTGCCGGTGGCAAAATGAAATCCTGGTAAAACAGCATTTACAGTTACTCCAAAACGTCCAGCTTCTCTTGCGGCAGTTTTTGTTAGAGCTACAACTCCAGCTTTTGAAGCAGAATAATTAACGTCGCCAATATAGGATTTAAATGCCGAAATGGATGCTATATTTATTATGGATCCATTTTTTTGCTTCATCATTGTTTTTAGTGTTTCTTTGACCATATAAAAAGTACCACTCAGATTTGTTTCAATTACTGATTTCCACATTTCATCTGTCATTTTAAAGATTGTCGAACTTGCAGTAATTGATGCGTTATTTATAACACAGTCAATCGTGTTGTATTTGTTAACAACGCTCCCAATCAATTTTTTCACTTCATCAAGATTTGTTATATCCGTTTTTGTAAATTGAGAATTTGGGATTGTATAATCCGGTGTAATGTTTTTATAACATCCGAAAACATTCCATCGGTTTTGACAAAAAGCTAACGCAAATTGTTTCCCTATCCCTCTAGAAGCTCCAGTTATCAAGACTGTTTTTTTTTCCATAATTGCCTCTTCTTAAACTACCTTGATTGTACAAAAAAATTAACATGTATGCTTTTTTTGATATAATTTCGGGACTAATTTTACGAGGTTTTAAAATGGAGAAGGTTTACAATTCCAAAAAGATTGAAGAAAAATGGTGTAAATATTGGGTAGATAATAAGACGTTCTCAGCAAAGGTTGACAAGAACAAGAAGCCATTTTCTGTTGTTATTCCACCTGCTAATGTTACAGGTTCTTTGCACATAGGGCATGCTCTAAATACCACTTTGCAGGACATTGTAATGAGATTTAAAAAAATGCAAGGGTATAATACTTTATGGGTGCCAGGGACAGATCACGGCGGTATCGCTACGCAAAATGTTGTGGAAAAACTTCTTAAAAAAGAAGGTAAGACTAAATATGATTTGGGTCGTGAAAAATTTTTAGAAAAAATGTGGCAATGGAGAAAAGATGTAGGAAATACAATACTGGATCAGCTTAAAATGATTGGTTGTAGTTTGGATTGGGACAGAGCCATATTCACGATGGATGAAAACTACTCAAAAACGGTCAAAAAAGCATTTGTACAATTATTTAAAGAGGGGCTTATATACAGAAGCAAAAGGCTTATAAATTGGTGTTTTAGATGTGGTACGGCGTTATCTGACACAGAAGTTGAATATGAAAATGAAAAAAGTAGTTTGTGGTATATAAAATACCCAGTGAAAGATTCTAGTCATTACGTTGTTGTTGCAACGACGCGTCCTGAAACAATATTTGGTGATGTAGCAGTTGCAGTAAATCCTATGGATGAAAGATATACGCATTTGGTAGGAAAAATTTTAGAAGTTCCACTGATAAATAGAGAAGTAAGAGTGATTTCAGATTATGTTGTGGATAAATCTTTTGGTACAGGGGCCGTTAAGATCACACCAGCTCATGATGCCACAGATAGTGAAATAGCAAAAAGAAATAATCTTGAAACTAAAGAAGTAATAAATATTAGTGGAAAAATGATCAATGTTCCTAACAAATATATTGGCTTGAGCATCGAAGAAGCAAGAAAAGAAACAGTTGAAGATTTAGAAAAAGCTGGATTTTTGATTAAAACACAAGAGTATTTTCATTCGGTAGGGAAATGTTATAGATGTTCCACAAAAATAGAATCTTTAATGTCTGAACAATGGTTTTTAAACGTAAAGGAAATATCTAAAAATGCAATTGCGGCTGTCAATGATGGAAAGATTGTTTTTTATCCTAACTCTTGGACAAAGCCTTATGTATCGTGGCTTGAGAATTTGAGGGATTGGTGTTTAAGTCGTCAAATATGGTGGGGGCATAGAATTCCAGTTTACTATTGTGTTAATGAAGAGGGTAATAGAATAGCTTGTACCCCAATTGCCTCATTGGGTAAGCCTGAAAAGTGTCCATATTGTGGAGGCAAAAATTTTGTTCAGGATGAAGATGTTTTAGATACATGGTTTTCTTCCGCATTATGGCCCATAAGTGTTTTTGATTGGGGTGAAGATGAAAACAATGAAGATTTAAGATATTTTTATCCCACATCAGTTTTGATTACTGCGCATGATATTTTGTACTTGTGGGTTGCAAGAATGGTGCAATTTGGGTTAAAGTTTAAGCAAGAAATTCCATTTAGAGCAACGTTTATTCATGGGTTAGTAAGAGACAAATATGGATTAAAAATGTCAAAATCGGTAGGAAATACCATTAATCCTCTTGAAATTGTTGAAAAATATGGTGCTGATGCGTTGAGATTTGCATTAGCGCAAGCTGCAGCTCCAGGGAAAGATATCCAAGTTTCGGGGGAGCTATTTTTGGCAGCGAGAAATTTTTCAAATAAGATATGGAATGCATCAAGATTTATAATAATGAATCTTGATGGGGTTGATAATTTTGACGAAAATATAGAACCGGTTGAACTTGTTGATGAGTGGATTTTGGAAGAATTGGCGAACACATTTACAAAAGTTGAATCCGCCTATGAGTCTTATAATATTGATACTGCAGCAAGGGAGATTTACGATTTTTTTTGGACAAAATATTGCGATTGGTATATAGAATTTTCCAAAATCCGCATAATTTCTACAGATGTTAAAGTGAAAAAACAAGTTGTTTTGATACTTGTACACATATTGAGGTCTACGTTGCAGTTATTGTCTCCCATAATGCCATTTGTAACATCTGAAATATGGCAAATATTAAGCAAAAATTCAAAAATAATAGCGGAGAGTGTTTTTTTTAAACCTTATTGTAGCGGGAAAAATGGGGTAAATGCTGCTATTGAAAAGGTGAAAATTATCCAAGATATAATTATGAAAATAAGAGCCCTGAGAAGCGAAATGAACATATCACCAGCTGTTGATATAACAGCTTTGTTCAGTGTATTAGATGATGATAAGGAAAAGATTGCAAGGGAAAATAAAAACTACATCAAGAGGCTTGCGAAAATAAGTTCAATAGAATTTGGTAGAGATATTACAGCACCAAAAAATTCTGCTATGACTATTGCAAGTGGTTTTGAAATATTTTTACCTTTAGAAGGATTTATAGATATTAGCAAAGAAAAAGTTAGACTTGCGAAAGAAATTACAATAGCGCAACAGGAACTTGAAAGAACAACCTTGAAATTACGAGATGAGGCTTTTATAAAAAAAGCTCCAAAAACAGAAATAGAAAAAATTAGAGTAAGACTCAGCGATGCTGCTTTGAAAATTGAAAAAATTAATAAAAATTTAGAATTTTTGAAATAGATGATAATTTTTAATTTGTCATGTTAATGATTGAAAATATATTGAGTATAAAAGTAAATTGTATTTGTGCTGTAAATATTGGTAGATCGAAAAATAAGCATTTAGGAACAATGGTTAAACAATATATTTTGCATTTAACATGGTTGCTGTGTGGTTAAAAATGATAAAAGAAATAATTATTGCTACGTGTAATACACACAAAGCAGATGAAATAAAAGCAATATTAGAAGATTTAGATATTAAGACTGTGCAGATGACTTTATTGCCGAAATGTCCAGAAACTGTAGAAGATGGGAAAACTCTTGAAGAAAATGCTACAAAAAAAGCAATTGCGGCGTCTAAGTTTTTTGGAAAATGGGCCATTGCAGATGATACAGGCTTAGAAGTTGACTGTCTAAAAGGTGCTCCAGGTGTTTATTCAGCAAGGTATGCTGGGCAGCATTGTTCTTTTGCTGACAATAACAAAAAATTACTAGCGGCATTGGGTGGCGTTCCTATGGAAAAAAGAACTGCGAAATTTCGAACAGTGGTTGCAATCTCAAGCCCTAGATGTGAAACTTATTTGGTGAGCGGAGAAATATTTGGTACAATAGCCCCTCGGAGTGCGGGAGCCAATGGATTCGGATACGATTCGATTTTTTGCGTTCCTGAATACGGAAAGACTTTCTCTGAACTTGGTGCTAAAGTGAAAAATTATATAAGTCATAGAGCGATCGCTCTGAAGAGAGCTAAGAAGATTATAGAGAATTTGCGGATTGTCGGGAAGTAGCGTAATTGGCTATCGCGCCTGCTTTGGGAGCAGGAGGTTGTGGGTTCAAGTCCCGCCTTCCCGATTTGGTATTTGTGTAAACTTGAGGTTGTTTTAAACCGATCTGGATATGTATAAAAAAAATTTCTTAGTATTTTATTGGGATTATTGGGTTGAATAAGGTAGATAGTCCTATCCAATCATTAGGTAATGTGGTCGTCATTTCTGCACCATCTGGGGCAGGCAAGACTAGTATATGTGATGCCATTGCTAGAAGCGATGGAGCAGTGTATTCTGTATCGTACACTACGAGATCTCCTAGGCAGGGGGAAAAGAATGGTAAAGAGTATTTTTTCGTTGATGAATCGAATTTCAAAAAAATGATAAAAAGTGATAAATTTGCCGAGTGGGCGAAAGTGCATGGTAATTATTATGGAACTCCCAGGGAGCTTTTGGACAAAACTTTAAAATCAGGAAAGAACATTTTTTTGGAAATTGACGTTCGTGGCGGGATGAATATAAAAAAACAATATCCGCAGGCGTGCATGATTTTTATAATGGCACCTGATTTAAAAACGCTTGAAAAAAGATTGGTAGTCAGAAACAAAGATCGCAAAGAAACAATAAATATTCGTTTAAACAATGCAAAAAAAGAGCTGACATATCTTCATAAATATGAGTACCTAGTTGTAAATAGAAAATTAAAAGATTCGGTAGTTGCGATAAAAACAATTGTTAAATCCTTAGAGTATAAAATCAAAAAAGATCAAAGATATTTCGACTGAATTGTTCAAAGGGAGATAAAAATATGACAGAAACAGAAAAACAGTTGGGAATGTTCATATCATCATCCACGTTAGGAAAATATGAGATGGTAAAATTTACGTTATTATGGATTTCGGCTAATAAATACAATGATGAGTATAAAAAGCTAACACCTACTGAGCTTATGATTAAAGGGTTACATGATGTTGAAACGAATGTTGCAACGTTTGAAAAAATTGAAGAATTATGCAAGAAAGTAAAAAAAGAAGTAAAGCCTGAATCTGAAAAGGCAAAAAAATAGAAATGGTTTTAAAAAACAAGAATATTGTTTTAGGTATTTGTGGTGGGATTGCTGCATATAAAAGTTGCGATATTATAAGGCGACTTGTTGGACTTGAAGCAAGTGTTGAATGTATTTTAACTAGAGACGGTTCTAAATTTGTAACACCGCTTACTTTGCAAACCTTGTCAAGAAATAAAGTAAGAACGGATATGTTTGAGATTCAAAATAGCTGGGAAATAGACCATGTATCTCTTGCCAAAAAGGCGGATGTTGTTGTTGTTGTCCCTGCAACTGCAGATACGATTGCGCGACTTGCAATCGGAGTAGCAGACGACTTGCTTGCCTGTACAATCCTTGCTTCAAGAGCTAGCGTCCTGCTGTGCCCAGCAATGAATCCTAATATGTTTCACCATAAAGCCACACGCAATAATATTGAGATTTTAAAAAGCTACAATTACCAATTTGTGATGCCAGAAAAAGGTGAACTTGCGTGTGGTGATTTCGGAGATGGAAGACTCGCAGATGTCAGTGTTATTATAGCTGCGATAATGGAAATTTTTAAATAGTGTCAAAAAAAATTACATTTCTTATTTTATCTGGACCTACCAGGGAGTATATCGATCCTGTAAGGTATATAAGTAACGAATCGTCAGGAAAAATGGGAAACGCTCTTGTTGAAGCTGTTTTAGAGAATGGGTATGAGGTTATTTTTGTTTCAGGCCCTGTAAATAAATTCCCTAAGAACATAAAGCCTATAAAAGTTATCGCCACTTTAGAAATGTTTAGAGAAGTAAAAACAAATTTTAGAAAAGCAGATATTATCATAAGTGTTGCAGCGGTTGCCGATTATAGGCCGCTAGAAACTTATAAACACAAATTGAAAAAAGATTGCTTAAAATCAATAAAACTTAAACAAAACCGGGATATTGTCAAATATTGCGGTGAAAACAAAAAGAATCAAGTTGTTGTTGGATTCGCGCTTGAGACCAAGGATTTAATAAAAAATGCTAAATTAAAATTGAAAAACAAAAATCTTGATTTAATTGTTGCTAATGACAAAACCGCATTGAATTCAAATAGAGCTACGGCATATATCGTAAGTGATAAAGGTGTTGCAAAGATTAAAAATATGACTAAGAAAACCATTGCGGGAAAAATTATCCATGAGGCAATCCGAATATTTGAAAATATTAAATCTTGTAAAAATATCTCTTGAGGAATATATCAATTGGGATGAAACTGATATTTGTGGAGATTTTTTTACAGATATTTTATCCAGAAAAGATGTGTCACAAAAAAATAGAGAAAATGTTTCTGCGAAAAATTTGGATTTACAGGAACAACTTAACAGTTTGAAAAAAGAGGTTGATTTTTGTAAAAGGTGTCAATTGTGGGAAAATCGCTTAAATGCAGTGTTTGGATCTGGTCGGCCAGATGCTGATTTGATGTTTGTTGGTGAAGGTCCCGGATATGATGAAGATCACAAAGGAGAGCCTTTTATAGGAAAAGCCGGACAACTTTTGACAAAAATCATTGAAGCAATGGGGCAGACAAGAGAAACGGTATATATTGCAAATATAGTTAAATGCCACCCCATGATAGATCCATTAAATCCTCAAAAACGCGCAAATGACAGACCTCCCAACCCCGATGAGATGCAGGCATGTGAATACTATCTAGATATGCAGCTGAAAATTATTAAACCTAAGATTATTGTAACTTTGGGAGCTTCTTCTACAAAATGGCTTTTAAAAAGCGATGAATCTATAAGCAAAATAAGAGGATTTGTCAGAGAATATAAAGGAATAAAACTTATGCCAACATATCATCCAGCAGCTCTTCTTAGAAACTCAAGTTTAAAAAAATTTGTTTGGCAAGATTTAAGAAAAGTTATGCATTTTTTAAATACAGGTGAAATATGATAGTCTTGGAAGTAGCAATTCCAGTTCCTTTAAATAAAACTTTTTATTATTTGCCCATTGAAGGTATAACCCATGAAAATATAGTTGGAAAACGAGTTAAGGTTCAATTTGGTAAAAAAAATCTAACCGCTTACGCAATTTCTTTCAAAAATATTGATCTGGGTGCGGATAAAAATAATTCGTTAAAGTTAAAACGGATCATCGAGATCATAGATGATGATTTTTTTGTGACAAAAGAAGCGATAGCTCTTGCAAATTATATTTCAAAAAATTATGTATGCTCATTAGGAGAAGCTTTTTCATCAATAGTTCCTGTTTCCATAAGACCTCCAAAAAGACTTACCAAAGAAAAACACCATGATGGTGAAATGACGCAAGAAAAACATATGCTAAACGCACAGCAAAGTAATGCTGTTAGCTTAATAAACAAAACTTTAGAAAAAAACATATATGCTTCATTCCTTCTCCATGGAGTAACTGCATCAGGCAAAACAGAAGTATACGTGAATGCCATAGAATATGTTTTGAAACAAAATAGAAGCGCTATAATGCTGATCCCTGAAATTTCTCTTACACCGCAATTTATGTGTATTATGACTAAGAGGTTTGGTTCGAAGGTAGGTGTGTGGCATAGTGGTATAGGAAATGTTGATAAATATAAATTATTTTCAAAAGCAAAAAAAGGTGAAATAAAGATAATGGTAGGTGCAAGGTCGGCTATTTTTGCTCCATTTGAAAATTTAGGGCTCATAGTTATAGATGAAGAACATGAACATACTTACAAACAGGAACAAAAACCGTCTTATGATACAAGAGAAATTGCAAAATGGAGGGGTAATTATCATAATGCTGTTGTAATCCTCGGTTCTGCCACGCCATCATTGGAAAGTTACAAAGATGCGCTTGAAAGTAAAATAAATTTGATAGAGTTAAATGAGCGTATAGACAAAAAAGAATTACCAGAAGTGGAAATTGTATCATTGAAAAACAAGATTGTTAAATCCAGCTTGCTTCTTTCAGAGACAGTGGCAGCTATATCAGAAACGTTAGCGAAAAAGGAACAAATTATTGTTTTTTTAAACAGAAGAGGGTATTCTTCGTCAATTACGTGTAGAAAATGTGCAAACGTATATCAGTGTCAAAAATGTTCTATTTCAATGGTTTTTCACAGAAACCCAGATGTATTGAAATGCCATTATTGTGGAATAACAAACTACTTACCCATAACCTGTTCCCTATGTGGAAGCAGTAGTGTGACAGTTTTTGGAACAGGAACACAAAAAATTGAACATGAATTAAAAGAACTTTTCAAAAATGCAAAAATCTTCAGATTGGATGGTGATACGGTTTCTTCAAAAAAGAATTATGAAATAGCCTATAACGGTATAAAAAATAAAGAGTACGATATATTGCTTGGTACCCAAATGATTGCTAAGGGTTTTGATTTCCCAGGTGTAAGTTTAGTGTGTGTAGTTGACGCCGATACGTCTCTATACCTTCCAGATTTTAAATCAGTCGAAAAGACATTTCAACTTATAACGCAAGTTGCTGGACGTAGTGGTAGGGGAGATACAAAAGGCAGAGTAATAGTTCAGACGAATCATCCTGGGCATTATGCAATAGAATATGCAAAAAATCATGATTACGTATCATTTTATAAAACTGAAATTGAACAAAGAAAAAAATTATTTTATCCTCCGTGTTGCGATATTGCAAAAATTTTAATAAAAAATAGAAACGAAGAAAGAACTAACAGAGATTCTGAAAAACTTTTTTTGTTTCTTGAAGGTTTGGTTAAAAGTTCTAAATTGGAGTTAAAACTTTTAGGTCCGAGTTTTGCATACATTGCAAAGCTAAATGGTGTTTATAGGAAGCATATAATAATTAAGGGAAACAAAGAAAAAATACTAAATCTTGCAGAATTTTTTAAGGATTTCAAACAATCGTCTGGAACTTTTGTGGGCATAGAGATCATGCCTTTAGATTTGATATAGCAGCGGGAATGCCTCTAAAAATCCAACGATCCAACTTTTTACATGATATTTTTCACGCTTCCACAGCATTATTGATTAAATTGTGCATCATCCTAGAGAATCCTGAGAAATCTCCTCCTAAAAACGCATACTTATTTTGTTCATCAGGAATATAGTTAAACGTTACATTGGAATCTTTGAATTGATACTGTTTGCTTTCTAT
>JAITTL010000032.1 GCA_031286985.1 Endomicrobium sp. | reverse complement strand
CATTTTTGCCAGCACATCTCTATAAATCCCGGCAATTCTGGCTCACATCTCTCCACCCATTCTTTCTCCTCTTCTTCCCCTTTTTTTATTGCCTCCTCTATCTCTTCCCTTGTTAACTCTTTCATAAATTTTGATACAATTACCGTAGAAACGTTAAAAATACAGAAATATCTCAATAGTGAAATTATTTACAACTGAACATAGAACGAAAATTGGTTTTTATGATAGACATCTTTCGCAGGTCATAGTAAATATGATAAAAAAGTTACATTTATACCTTCTTAAGGAATTTTTTGGATCTTTTGTTTTAGGTGTAATTGTTTTCTCTGTTTTACTTATTTTAAATTTAGTATTTGATATTGCAGATTTTATAATTTCAAGAGGAATCGGATTTTTATCCGTTTTGCAAATGTTTGCTTTATCTATACCAAAATTTTTGACATTGGCTATACCTATGTCTGTGGTTTTTGGCATACTTCTTTCCTATGGAAAAATATCTGCAGACAACGAATTTACAGCAATGAAATCTTCCGGTGTAAGTTATACTACACTAACAATGCCAATAATAATTTTTGTTTGCATAATTTCTTGCTTTCTTATGTTTTTTAATCATTTTTTAGCACCTGCAATCAATTCACGCTACATGACTATTTTTGAAGAAATTATGATGCAAAAACCTCTTGTTAAATTTAATGAAAAGTCAACAATAAACCTTGGCTCATACAGTTTATACGCAGATAGAGTAAACAATGAAGGTAACGTTCTCTACGGTGTTAGTGCTTATGTATTTACGGGTAAAGATAATAATATTTTTAATAAAGGTACTGCACTAAACGTAAAAAGAGGAGCAAAAAGTATTTCACCTCAAAATAACCAAGAAAAATGCCGTATAACCGCCCCATTAGCAACTCTCAAAGTATATTCAGATGGCGTACAATTCACGTTTTATAAGGGTTGTTTGCAAAATGTGGATCCATCGAACATGAACGAAATGACACATGTTACTTTTAAAACTTTTGTTGTATTTATCCCGCTGGCAGATGTAATAAAAAAATACGCCCTAAACCCAGATAGTATGCAGTCACATGAATTGCTTAAAATTATAAAAGAATATAAAAAACAAAAGGTTAGTACTATTGAATACGAACGAGAGCTTTGGATCCGATGGATTTTTGCTTTTGCTCCGCTTGCTTTATCGTTGATTACTTTACCAATAGGAATAATGATCGGCAAAAACGGAAAAGCTATTGGTTTTGTAATAAGTTTGATAATAATTCTAATTTACTATGCACTGTTTATGCTTACTCTAAATTTAGGGGAAAAGGAATATATTCCGTTGAAAATTATAGTGTGGACGCCTAATGTTGTAATTACCGCATTGGGAATTTATCTATTGAGAAGAATGGTTAAAAAATGATAAAAATTCTTTACAAATACATTATCAAAATTTTTGCAAAAATTTTTTTATTCACGATAGCAGCTCTATCCGTTGTAATAATAACGTCTGAATTATTTACTTACATGCCACTTTACATAGAATACAAGGCCTCTTTTGATGCTATATTATTGCATCTAATTTCAAATCTCCCTGAATGGCTTGTTCAGGGACTTCCAATAGCAACACTTTTAGCTGTCTTGTTTTCCATTGGCAATTTGTCAAAAAAAAATGAGATAACAGCAATAAAAGCTTCAGGAATAAATACATGGAGGATTATTACACTGTTCCTTATGACAGGCTTCATTATAGGATTGTGTGATTTTGCCATTAGAGAATTTATTCTTCCAAAAACAAGTTTGTATGCTCAGGATGTAAAAAGAGAAAAAGTAAAAAAAGAAAAAACACGGATACACACTGATTTTTACAATCAAATAGTCAGTTTGCCAAATCATATAAAAATTATAATGGGACATTTTGATACAAAAGCGTGTACAATGAAGAACGTTGTTGTGGAAAAATACAACGATAATTTTACAATAAAGCGTCTTATCTTAGCCGAAAAAGCATCTTGGGTAAATAATACTTGGATTTTAACAAATGGGGTTATCAGAGATTTTGACATTAACTCCTGGCACGAAATTTATTTTAAAAGTCATGATTCTGCCATACATGTAACACCGAAAGATTTGACAATAGAAGATATCCCTTATCACGCCATGAATATTCGAGACTTTAAAAAATATATTAATAAACTAAAGGTTTTTGGACAAACTGCCACCAAAGCAAAAATTATTTTATATATTCGATTTTCTGCTATTTTTTCTCACATTATAGTGATGATGATCGGCATACCTTTTACAATCGGTTTCGGAAGCAAATTGAACAAAATGCTAAGTTTTTCACTCGCTCTAGGGGTTGCTTTCACTTATTGGGGAATGCAAGCAATAACACAAGCTTTTGGTGAAAATTTTATATTGCCTGTATTTCTTGCTGCTTGGCTACCAAATGCCATATTTTCGATAATTGGTGTTTACTTCCTTGTTAAAATAAGAAAGTAATATCATAAATCTTCACGGAGCTGCAATGCTACCAAAAAGTATAGGCAAAAATTGCATGAACGACAATTTTTTCAGATCTTTTAAACTTTTTTGCATAGGTAGGATCACACTTTGTCATCGCTAATATCTTGGATGAAATGTTTTATGCTGTTGTATAATTTTATTCTTATCAAGATGTGTGTAAATTTGCGTCGTTGCTATTGAAGCATGCCCAAGCATCTCCTGAACAAATCTAATATCCGCTCCATTTACAAGCATGTGAGTTGCAAAAGAATGCCTTAAGGTGTGTGGCGTGATGTTTTTGACAATACCAGCATTTTTGGCAATATTTTTAAGCTGTCTCCAAAATTCTATTCTTGAAAGTTTCTTACCAAGTCTTGAAATGAACAAATTATCATTTATACTTAATGCTTTTTTTCTTTTTGAAATATAAATATTGACAAAATTTTTAGCTTTTTCTCCAAAAGGAATAAGCCTTTCTTTAGACCCTTTTCCCACAATTTTCAAAAAACAATCTTGTAAATCTATGTTTGAGAATTTGAGATTCACTAACTCCGAAACTCTCAGACCTGTAGCATATAGAAGTTCAAGCATTGCTCTATTTCTTATACTTATTTCATTATGAGCACCTACAGAGTTCAACAAAAGCATTACCTCATCAAATGTAAGCATCGCTGGTAAATTTTCCGGTATTTTGGGGGGTGTTAGGTACAAAGTAGGATTATTCTTTAATAAATCTTCAGAAATCAAAAATTTATAAAACTGCCTTAGAGATTCCACAAGTCTATAAATCGACCTTGGATTCAATCCTTTGGCTTTTATTTCCCATAAAAAATCAGTTATATCTTGATGTTGAAATTTTTCAATAGGTATCTGTTTACCTTGTGCGAACGTAACAAATTTTAAAACATCAGCTTTGTAAGCCAACGCCGTGTTTTTTGATAAACCTTTTTCAACCAATATATAAGAAATAAAATCATGAAACGTTTTTTGATAATCTAACATATCAATAAAATCCTTTTAGATAACAATCCTTTACCAAATCTCTTGCATAACTAATTATTAAACCTGCAACGTGCAAAAACGCACCATCAAACAGCAAAACTAAAAGGCTTTCTAGGGTTGCTGTATCTATTATTTGTTCAAAGTAATAAATTTATCATATTTTTTATTTTAGATATTGGTTATGGCGTAATTCATTGGACAATGTGGTTCTACTTCCATGTCCAGGATAAATAATAAGAGAGGCTTCCAATTTTTTTAATTCAGATAAAGACTCCCTCATTTTTTCGTCGTCACCACCATACAAATCAGTTCTTCCTATTGTTCCTGCAAAAAGGGTATCACCAGTAATCAAGAAATCGTCAAATAACAGACATATACCACCTTTTGTATGTCCTGGGGTGTGCATAATTTTAAAAGATGTAAAAGATAAGTTCACTTTTTGATCATCTTCAAGCAACATATCAGGGTTTTTAACGATTTTCGCGCCAACATTACTAAATAAACTAGAGCCATTTTTATAAGCGTCAAAAAGCATCGAAACTTCATCTTTATGCACTGCCAGCGGGATTTTAAATCTTGACCGTACTTCATCATCTGAAAGTATATGATCGTAATGTCCATGTGTGTTTATAAGAATTTCTGGTTTGAATTTTTCTCTTTCTATTTCAGAAATTACCTTAACGCCGTCTTCTCCAGGATCTACAATTGCTGCATGTAAGTTTTCAGGATCATACACTACATAACAATTGGTATCCAAAGCACCTGATAATATCTTTTTTACTTGCACCGTCATAGTTTCCTTTTAAACATTTAATAGTTAATTATAAACACAAGTTCCAAATCCTGCAAGCACAACATCCACACTCATTTTTGTGTTTCTTAATCTCTAGTTTATATGTTTAAAAACTGCAGAATCAGAAGAGACCAAACTAACAATACAAATCGTAGCATTACATTTGCAAATACACCAGCAACAACATCATCTATCGTGACACCCAGACCACCCTTGACATTTTGTAAGTTTTTTATAAACCAAAATTTACTTATATCGAAAACACGAAATAACAAAAACCCTAAAAATAAAAATATAAATGTTTTTGGTAAAAACGCAACAGCAAACCACGATCCAGCAACTTCATCTATAACTATTCTTTGATCATCTTTTTTACCATAAATTTTTTCAGCCCAAGAAGAAAACAAAATAGAGACAACACTTATCGTAATCAATGATAAAAATTGAAATGCACACATATCTGGAACGAATAATACCCACAGTAAAATTCCAACCAAACCACCAAACGTGCCAGGCATATGTTTTATATACCCTGCACCAAAAGCCGATGAAACAAACAGTACGATTTTATTTATTGTCATTTTGACTCAATAAATTTCTATATTTCCACATATAATTTAAGCCTGAAAGAACTGTGAAAATAACGATGCAAAAAATCGCCCAAAAAGGAGCTTTCTTCATTACAACAGCCAATGCACAATAGTCTCCACAATCACGAGCCAGAATATCTATTGTTGCACCTGCAAATTTCAAAAGAGCTTCATTTATTACTAAAATCACCATTATCACCATTATCACAACAAGTTGCGATACAGTTTTAAATTTTCCTGATTTATCCGCAGCTATTGTAGCATTTTGAGAAACAGCTATAAAACGAAACCCAGTAATTATGAAATCTCGCAATATTATTGTTATAACCATCCATGGAGAAACACCAAGCATTGGGATACCAACAAACCATATGAAAGCAGCAGATGTTAACAATTTGTCTGCAAGAGGATCTAAAAATATTCCCAAAGGCGTTACAGTACCACTTTTTCTTGCTATTTGTCCATCAAAAAAATCCGTAACTGCCGCCACGAAGAAAACAACAAAAGCTAGTATCATATTGTAGAAACCGCCAAGTCCCATTAGCAAGACATAAAATGGAACCATACATATTCTTATCGTGGTAAATTTATTTGCTAAATTCATTGTTATTCCAATTTGCTAAAACCACATTCGTACAAACACATAAATGAATTTTTTAGCTTTTCTTATGATAAGCCCGTTAATTTCTTGGAACTGACCTTTCGTACTTGATTTAATCTTTTAGCACATTTCACTTTAACATGTTTGGCGCGGGAACTACGTTTAGTCTCGATGAATTGCAAATGTCGTACAAGCTGCATTTTTACATTAACTAATTGTCGGTCTGGGTGCATTTTCAACATGTCAGACAACATACTGAGCTGTAGAAAAGTAAGACTCGTGACAAGTTCTGTTTCGTCTTTACCACGTCGGGCATTATTAACGCGATTGCACATATCATTTACAACTCTAGTAACAGAACGACTATTCACATTTGGTAGTTTAACAAAATATTCTCTTCTATTTTCAATATAAATAAGTAAAGCGGTATGTTCTTTAGGCGTAATTGTAATTAAATTACAATACACTCTCTTAACAAATAACAATCCAATTGACAACAGCACACCGACAACTACACTGACCACCAATACCCAATCTTTAGATATTATTGAAAACGATCTCAACATTATCTTTCCCTTGACTTGTTTTTTGTTAAACTGTCAGCAGCTTTTCTGCATCTACCCAATTAATATATTTTCTCTCACACATACACAAACAACCTTTTATCTTTTTTTAGTTTTTTTATCCTTTTGTTTTTCATTTCTGGTTCTTTTTGCTTTACTTTCTTTTTTTGAAATTTTCTCTATAACCAAAGAAATTACATCATCCATATGAGAAACTGGGATCATTTTTAAATTATTTTTAACATCACTTGGAATGTCAACTAAATCTTTTTTATTGCTTTCAGGAAATAACACAGTTGTCACACCTTCCCTGTAAGCCGCAAGAACTTTTTCTTTAAGACCACCTATACCAAGTACCCTTCCTCTTAAAGTAACTTCTCCAGTCATTGCAATTTTTTTCTTTACAGGCTTATTCATACAAACTGAAGCAAGCGAAGTTGCTAAAGCTATTCCGGCACTAGGTCCATCTTTTGGTACAGCACCCTCAGGAACATGGATATGGAAATCTGTGCTTGGAAACATATTTTCATCGATACCAAGTTTTTTAGATGCTGACCGTACATACGTTAAAGCTGCTTGAGCAGACTCTTTCATAACATCACCAAGTTTTCCCGTAAGTACCAAAGCGCCTTTACCTTGCATCTTATTTACTTCTATCGTAAGCGTCTCACCTCCAATTTCTGTCCATGCAAGCCCAGTTACTACACCTACGTCATTTTCTGCAATTCTTTCTCTTTCATAGTGAGCTATACCTAAATACTTATTC
The DNA here is from genome assembly GCA_031286985.1 of Endomicrobium sp. Classification (GTDB taxonomy): domain Bacteria; phylum Elusimicrobiota; class Endomicrobiia; order Endomicrobiales; family Endomicrobiaceae; genus Endomicrobiellum. Next base: position 50,741 of record JAITTL010000032.1, on the reverse strand, counting down.
AGATTTTGCATCGTAATTGTTATAGTTTTTAACCCTTTATCAAATTCAAGCTCCTTTACAACTTTTCTGCAAAGATTTGCAATCTCTCTAGTTAAATTACGAACACCAGCTTCATATGTGTAATTCTTGATTATAGCATCAAGCGTCCCTTCAGCAAAAATGAACTCATTAGAGCTTAACCCATGCTCTTTTAATTGTTTGGGAATTATAAAATCTTCCGCTATTTTATGTTTTTCTACATCTGTATAACCAGAAAATCTTATCAGTTCTAATCTGTCAAGCAGAGTAATTGGAATACTACTCAATGCATTTGCAGTAGTTATAAACATAACGTTCGACAAATCAAAGTCCATATTAAGATAATGATCCCCAAAAGCATAATTTTGTTCAGGATCTAAAACTTCAAGTAAAGCAGAAGAAGGATCACCTCTCCAATCAGATCCCATTTTATCTATTTCATCCAAAATAAACACCGGATTATTCGAACCTGCCTTTTTTATTGATTGTATAATTTTTCCAGGCATCGAACCTATATAAGTGCGTCTGTGTCCTCTTATTTCACATTCATCGCTAACTCCTCCCATCGATATCCTTACAAAATTTCTTCCAAGACTCCTTGCAACAGATTTCGCAATAGAAGTTTTACCAACGCCAGGAGGACCTATAAAGCAAAGAATAGGGCCTTTAATTTTTTGAACTCTTGACAAAACCGCAAGATACTCTAATATTCTATCTTTAATTTTTTCCAATCCATAATGATCTTGATTTAAAATTTCTTCAGCTCTTTTTAAATCCAAATTATCTGAAGTCGATTTTTCCCATGGTAAATCTAAAATCCACTCAATGTAATTTCTTACAACCGTGGCTTCAGGAGACATTGGCATCATCTTTTCAAGCCTAATCATTTCTTTGTCAACAATATCTTTAGCAGCTTGAGGTATTTTTATCTTTTTTAATTTTTCCTTTAGTTCATCAACATCTTTTTGTATATCGTCTTTTTGTTTGAGCTCTTTCTGAATAGCTTTCATCTGCTCGGTAAGATAATACTCTTTCTGCGTCTTTTCTATTTGATTTCTCACCCTGCTTTGAATACGTTTTTCTATGTTTAATATTTCTATTTCTGAGTTTAGTACTTGTATTATTTTCTCCAAACGTTCAAGAGGATTTACAAGTTCTAAAACTGCCTGTTTATCGTTGTTTTTTATTGCAAGATGCGATGCTATGATATCTGCAAGCCTTGCAGGATCAACAATATTACTTACAGAAATAGAAATTTCCATTGGCATTCTAGGATTTAATTTTACATATTGTTCAAAAAGAGCAATTGTTCTTCTCATAACAGCTTCAGCTTCAGGGGTTTTTTCAACTTTTTCATCAAAAAGTTTTATCCCTACTTCGATATAACCGTTATCATTTAATCTAAAATCTGTCCATTGCGCTCTGCTTATTCCTTCCACAAGCGCTTTCAGCGTTCCATCCGGCATCTTTAATATTTGAAGAACTTCACATATTGTCCCGATGTTATAGATATCATTTGGCGTAGGATCCTCAACTTGAATATTTTTTTGAGTAACGATGAAAACAAGCCTATTTGTAGCCATAGACTCTTCCAAAGCCTTAATAGACTTTTCTCTGCCAACAGCAAGAGGAAGAACCATAGCTGGGTACAAAATAATATCTCTTACAGGAAGAAGTGGAAGGGTATCTGGAATTTTGAGATTTTCAATTTTATCACTGCTAAATCTATCTAATTCACTCATGCGATCTCCTTAAATTTATTGATCTTTTTTAAAAGACATGTTTTTCTCTTCTATTTCAATTTTTGCATTGCGGATCAAAAAATCAAAAGTTTTCTTATTTTCTAAAAGGCGTACTACATCTTTCTCCATTTTTGTAAAAAAATTGTCAATTTTTGTTTCTTTCCCTGGATTAGAAGCTTTTACCCTATTCTTTTCCATAACAATATCAGCGTCAGTCACCTTAAGGTTTTCACTAAAATATATTGCTTTCAAGACATAAGAAAGTTTTGCCATTTTTTCGGATTCTTTTTGAAATTCTACAGATTTAAATCTTGCAAATTTAGTTTGCTCTTCAATACTTTTTTCTTCGCAATTTTCATCTCGCATGTATTTAATCAATTTTTCTATCAAAAATTCCTTTTGTTGTTCTACAGCAAATTTGGGAACTTCAAAATTGTTTTTTTCAAGTAAATGATTAACAATTTGCTTATTAATTTCCTCATCTTGTCGATGTTTTTCTTTGATTTCAATCATTTTTCTAATTTTTGCCTTTAAATTTTCAAGATTTTCAACTCCCATTTTTTTTGCAAAATCATCATCAAGATTAGGAAGTTCTTTCTCTTTTACTTCAACAATTTTTGTCTTAAAAATTACTGTTTTCCCCTTTAAGGTTTCGTTTTGATAATTTGTAGGATAATCTATTTTTATATCTTTTTTATCTCCTATGTTTGCGCCAACAAAAGCTTCTTTAAACCCTTTTAAAGTATCTTCAGAATCCATGTCCAGCATGTACCCTTTTGCTGTAATTTCCGCCAAAATGTTACCATCAACATCAAAAGCATCATAATCAATCACAACTAAACTTTTTGCAGTAACTTTACATGATTTAGACGGAATAATTTTTGCACTTTTTTCTCTTAAAGCATCAAGATTTACCAACAAATTATCATCAGTAATTTTAAAAACTTCTTTTTTTATAAAAATATTTTTGTAATCTACCACGCTAATTTTTGGGTGACATTCTGCAGTAAATCTATACCTAAAAATCTGTCCTAATTTATAATCAAATTTTTCCACAACAGGAGAGCCTACTAAATCAAAAAATTCCTTCTCAAGTGCACGAAATATGGTTATTTTTATAATATCCTCTACAGCCATATTTTTAGCCTCTAAAGAAAACTTCTGGCTCACAGTATTCATTGGAACTTTACCCTGTCTAAATCCGTGTATTTTAACTCGTTGTTGTATACGGCTAAAAGCAAGTTTAATCTCATCGGACACAATATCTTCCGAAACCTCAACATCAATAGTTATTGAACATGCTTTCCTATCGACAACACTAGATTTAAAATCAATTGTTTTTAATTTTTGAATCATTCATTTTCCTCACTCAACTCACAAAAATAACCTAAATTTATAAAAGAAGATGCACCAATACCGCCAATGCGGGCGAAGGGACTCGAACCCCCACACTGTATAGGTATATGGTCCTAAGCCATACGCGTCTGCCAATTCCGCCACGCCCGCATCATATTTAATTTAAGTTTAAGCCCAGAAAACAAATAACGAACCACGTGCTGTATGCGCTGCATAGGAATCGAACCTATAACCTAACGATTAAGAGTCGTTTGCTCTACCAATTGAGCTAGCAGCGCACCAAAAACTGAAACAACGCTAGCAATGGAATGGGCGAAGAGGGAATTGAACCCTCACGGCTCTTGCGAGCCTCAGGATTTTAAGTCCTGTGCGTCTGCCAGTTCCGCCATCCGCCCATAAAAAATTGCTTTACCGAGCATTAAACATCTTTTTACGTCTATGGTATAGACCTCGGGATTGTACTATATTTTCGGAAAAAATGCTATTGATATTAAATACTACGATTGATTAGACACACACGAAACATTTTATCGATATATGATCTCATTTATGGAAGTACAGTTTATCTTTTATCCTTAAGTACCATTATAAAACCGAAAAAATCCTATTATTTCATCATTAACCCAACCTTCTTTAGTATAACTATCAGCCATCATTTGGTTTTTATCACCGTATTGTTTCGATAACAAATTATGATATTTACGATTTTCAGCGTGAAAAGTACGGGCCAGTTTGACGTTTGTGGCATTTCCAGAAACAGCCAACGTAAAAAAGAAGTTAACGTTGCAACAAAACTTGGCAATCAATCAACATCAAAAACTTCGCGAATTGCCATCTGTTTGGAAAAATTATCTGAAAAATTTATTTATTGCCATATCAATCCTTTTTACAACTTCTTCTTTCCCCATGAGCTCCATCATATGAAACAAACTGGGACCTTGTGTTCTGCCTGAAATTGCAACCCTGATTGGATGGAATACTTGACCGGTTTTAATATTTTTTTCTACAGCTAAATTTCTTGAATATTGTTCCAAAGCTTGAGCTGAAAAATCTTGTTGATTCCTAAGCCTTACTATACTTTCAGTTAAAACAACCCTGGCGGTACCATTTGCTTTGTCTGAAAGTAGCACTTTTTCTACAGCTTCTTCTTTATAATCGACTTCTCTTTTAAAAAAGAAATCAACAAGATCATAAATATCTTTTAAAAGATTTATCTTATCGTGCTCTAAAGCAATAACTTTTTTTAACAACTCTACATCCCAACCTTTTATCAAATTTTCGTTATTGGTGTATTTTAACCAATCGATGAACAATTCATATATTTGTTCTGATGTTTTTGAACGAATTTTTTCGCTGTTAAGCCACAACAATTTTTCTGGATCGAAAATTGATGGACTTACACCACACCTTTCAACAGAAAATTTATTTACTAACTCATCTATTTTGAAAATCTGCTGACTATTCTCAGTGGACCAACCAAGCAACGCAAGATAATTTATCAATGCCTCTTGTAGATATCCTTCCTTTCTATACTCTAAAACAGACGTATGACCATGTCTCTTCGAAAGCCTTGTCCCATCATGCCCCAAAATCATAGCCGTATGTGCAAATTTTGGTACCTCCCAACCCAAAGCACTATAAATTTGCATTTGCCTAGGCGTATTCGAAATATGATCATCCCCCCTCAAAACGTGAGTTATTTCCATAAGATAATCGTCAATAACACATGCAAAATTATATGTTGGCACACCATTTGCCTTTACGATCACAAAATCGTCAAGCAAAGAATTATCAAATTCAATTTTACCTCTTATAAGATCATTTAAAATTATAAATCCAGTATCTGGCATTTTAAATCTCACAACTGCCTTCTTTCCACATGCCTCTTCTTGCTTTCTTTGTTCAACAGTAAGATGCCTACATTTACCACTATATTTGGGAGGAAGCTTATTAGCTTGCGCTTGCTTTCTCATTTCGTCAACATCTTTTTGTGTACAATAACAACAATACGCAGACCCTTGCGCTACAAGTTTGTCTGCATATTTTTGATATATCCCATGTTCTTTACGTTTCATCTGATAATATGGTAAATATTTAGGATCTTCCTTCCCAGGACCTTCATCCCAATTAAGACCTAACCACTGCATAGCATCTAAAATAACCTGTACTGATTCTTCCGTTGAACGTACTTCATCAGTATCTTCAATCCTCAAAAGAAACCTTCCACTTTTATTTTTGGCAAAAAGCCAATTAAATAAAGCTGTACGAACACCACCAATATGCAAATCCCCTGTTGGAGATGGGGCAAACCTTACTCTCACGTTACTCATTTACTTTTTCCCTTTTTGCAAAACAATCCCAAAAAACATATCGTTTACTGCACGTCTGTTTAGTAGACTATTTTGTTAAGTGGGTATTCAATAATACCTGTAGCTCCTGATCTCTTCAATGCAGGTATTATTTTTTTCACAGTCTTTTCTTCCAGAATAATTTCTAGTGCAACCCATTTTTTATCACTTAAATACGATACAGTAGGTTTTTTAAGAGCTGGAAGAAGTGCCATAATTTTTTCCAAAAATTCTACTGCAACATTCATTTTTAAACCAACCATCCCTTCAGCGGCAAGAGCCCCTTTTAAAAGCATTGCCAAATTTTCAATTTTTTCTCTTTTCCATTCATCTTCAAATGCATTTGCATTCGCAATCAATCTAGTGGTAGAAGTAAACATTTCGTCAATTACTCTTAACTTATTTGCCTTCAACGATTCTCCTGTTTCAGTAAGTTCAACTATTGCATCAACAAATTTCCCAGCTTTCCCCTCAGTTGTTCCCCATGAAAACTCAATACTCGCTTTAACTTTATTTTTAGCAAAATGCTTTCTTGTATAATTCAGAAGTTCTGTAGCAACACGTTTTCCCTCTAAATCTTTTATCGATTTGACTTCGGAACTATCTGGCACAGCCAACACCCATTTTACAGATCCAAACCCGGACCTTGCATAATTTAATTCACAAATTTCTTTAACTTTTGCTTGGCTTTCACAAATCCAATCATAGCCTGCAAGACCAACATCAAAAAAACCATCTTGAACATATCTTGCTATTTCCTGAGTACGAATGAGCATTATTTCCAATTCATCGTCATCCGATATCGGACAATATGATCTCGACGATACACTGATTTTTATTCCTGCTTTTTTGAATAATTTCACAGTTGAATCGTAAAGACTTCCCTTTGGGAAACCAAGCTTTAACTTTTTCATCAGATCCCCTAAATACCATTTCTCGACACGATAATAAATTTTATCTTCGATGATTCACTACTAGAAAAACACCCCCCTGCACGTCGCTGGTAACTTTTACTCAAACGTACACTTTACATTTTGCGGATGATTGTAGGAACCACCACACTCACAGATACTATAAGCCAAACACATGTGCTTAGTATTACCCCGCCAATTCTATCCAAAATACTGAGACATAACAAACCAACTAATTTTAAAGCAACCCTTCCCAACATTGAAACAAACAATCCAGTTATCACAAAAACTAAATAAAAATTCAAACCCTCTTGATATGGATATTTCGTAGCTGCAAAAACAGCCATAAACCCAGCTAAAACAGCAAAAAAAGCCTGAAAAAAGCCTACAACCCATCCAAGCCAAACCATCAAAACTAAACTAATCATTAAAAAAACATCAATCATCAACGACAACGTCCTTCAGTGTAGTTTTAACTCAGGTAACACGAAAATTAAAATCTTAAAAAACTCACTCTTATCCATTAATTTAAAATACAACAAAAACATAACACAAAACCAGGTACTACCTCTTTCTAAAACATCACCTAATTATGTATGATTATATACATCTTCGTAGCATTGAGCATCTTCAAACCAACCCAACTACTGCAATGCAGACCGAGCAGCCGATTCTACAAAAATGCTGTAATATTGTCAAAACACTTTTGGTAGATACATATGCGACACTTTATGATACATGGAAACGCAGTCTTACAATCACTGCCAACTGCGTACTTATTGTCATAGCTTACAAATCTTATGATGCAACCGCACTTGGGCGCGCTCTTCTACATTGCATGTGCTCACCACCTTGGCCACAAATCCAAAAATGGAGAACATGCAGGTTATAAATATGGATAAAAAACCACTAAATTTAACAAAAGCTTCTTCTTTGCGTAATTTTTTACAATTTTTTCTCCTTAACTACATTTTGCCTATGTTAAAATATTGGACTACCTTATTCTTCTGAAAGAATTTCTCCCAATGTCAATTTGTTATCCTGGTTTGCATATTGTTTAACAAGTTCTTTTTCTCTATCGATTTCAAGTTTTTTTATAGATACATCTATCTTTCTACCTCTAACATCAATCTTTATTATTTTAGCTTCAATTTCCTCACCCTCTTTCAATATCAATTGCGATTTTCCAATCTTTATTGAAGATGCCTCGTTATTTCTTATTAAAGCTTCTATTCCAGGTTCAAGTTCCATAAAAGAGCCAAAATCTGCAATCTTTACAACCTTACCATTTACGACGTCGCCTACACTGTACTTTTTGTACGGATCAGGTTTAGTATGTTTCAATGAAAGAGAAATTTTTTCGTTCATCGAATCAATCTCCAAAACAACAACTTTAACTTCATCACCGATTTTAAGAACATCTTCAGGATGCTTAATTTTTTTTACCCAAGAAAAATTACTAATGTGTACAAGGCCAGTAATTCCATCAGGTAGCCTTACAAACGCACCAAAAGGCATAAAATCTTGAACTATCCCATTAGAGACAGTTCCAGGAGTATAATGTTTGAGCACCTGGCCCCAAGGATTTGGAAGCATTGCTTTAACAGACAAAGCAATCTTCTTATTTTTTTCATCAATATTTATAATTTTCACATCTATTTCTTGTCCCTCTTTCACTTCTTTCTTTATGGCCAACTCACTGTCACTCCATGCATATTCACTAAAATGAAGCAAGCCTTCTACCCCAGGTTCTAACTCAATAAAAACACCATAATCAACAATCGATGTCACCCTGCCTTTTACAACAAGCCCAACTGGGAACCTTTCGGTAACACAATCCCAAGGATGCGGTGTAAGATTTTTTATACTTAAAGAAATTTTCTCGTTAACCTTATCAATTTTCAAAATCCGGACCCTTACTGTTTGCCCAACATGTAATAAATTTTCTACTTTTTTAATTTTATACCAAGCAAGATCATTGATATGCAATAATCCATTTACACCTCCAATGTCAACAAAAGCTCCAAAATTTACAATTTTTGATACAGTTCCATCTAATATTTGCCCCTCAACGATGCTTTCTAATGTGGCTTTTTTTGCCATATTTTTTTCATCTTCAATTATCTTTCTACGCGAAACAATCAAATTTTTGTTTCCTTTATCAAAATCTGTAATCACAAACTCATACGATTTGCCAATGTATTGGTCTGTTTTTTCTACAAAATGCGTATCAACTTGCGATATATGTAAAAATGCATTTATTCCCCCAATATCTACAACAAACCCATTTTTAATAGCTTTCAATATTGTACCTGTGACACGTCTCTTATTTTTAAAACCCTCATCTATAGCATCCCATTTTAATTTTTCAATAATTTCTCTATAAGAAAGAATAGGTTGGCCATTAGTATTTATGACCTTTACTTTTACTGTTGCGCCAACTTTAAGTTCAGAAGGAATTTCCATATCTTCAAACTCTTTTTTAAGAATGATTCCTTCAAATTTCGTACCTAAATCAACCATGAAGCCATCTGAATTCTCTTCAACAATTGCCACTTCAATCTCTTCTCCCAAACTAATACCAGCATGACCCCCACAACTTGCCATCAAATCCGCCATACTGACTTTCTCTGAATCTTCAAAACTTGTTATTTTTGTACCCAAATCTCTTTCTACCATAAAACTTCCCCTCTTCAATTGAAATCTATCTCCTAACTATTTCAAATCTAAATTTTTTTTTGATTCTTTAAGCCAATTTTTTTTACCATGGTCTCAATTTCATTTCTTATCCAATCCGGTGTAGATGCTCCAGCGGTTAAACCGATACTTTCTACATTTTTAAACCATTTATCCTTTAAATCAGTAACTGTTTCAACATGATATGTCCTTGTTTTAGCAGAACAAATTTGAGCAAGCCTTGTTGTGTTACCAGAATTTCTTCCACCGATCACTATCATTAAATCAACATCTTTTGCGAGTGCTTCAGCAGATTTTTGTCTGTTGATGGTTGCTTCACATATCGTGTTATGAACTTCCAAATTATGGCGTTCTCTCAGAACATTAACAATACTAGCAAAACTTTTAGGATTCTGTGTTGTCTGACTTACAATATGCAAATCTCCACTGCCTTTAAACATTTTAGCTTCTCTTGTATTTTCGATAATAATACACCTCCCTCTGCAATAAGATACAAGAGCCACTACTTCAGGATGAACTCTCTCACCAACCAACACTATTGTTGCACCTTTATATTTTTCATTTGAACTTAATACTTTAACTATATTTTGTGCTCTTTTTACAAATGGACACGTGGCATCTATTACATTAATCAATTTATTTTTTTCAAGTTTTTCACGCAGTTCAAACGGGATTCCGTGCGTACGCAAAATCAGGTAACCGTTTTTAATTTCTTTTGGATCGCTTAAAATTTTTATACCTTGTTTTGCAAGTCGTTCAACTTCTTGCGGATTATGAATAACTGGACCCAATGTACACACCGTCCCAGATTTTTTTTTTGCTGTTGTCTCTACTAAATCTACAGCTCTTTTAACTCCAAAACAAAAACCGGCATTTTTTGCTATCTTAATTTTAAACATAATACAAACGTACCATTTCCCCTTTTCTACATTTCACTTACCGCATCTAACACTTTTTGAGACAAGTTGATATAATCACTTTTTAAAAATTTTTCAGGAGGATATATCGGTGGTCCATATTTAATTTTTATTTGTTTAAATTTTAGCATTGCATTTGTATTTTCTATTTTTACAGGAACCAATGGCACCTGAGCATTGCACGCCACCATCCCAGTGCCCGCTTTCGCTGGGCCTATTTTACCATTTTTTGAACGCGTCCCCTCCGGAAACATTAAAAGTAAATGCCCACTTTTTAAAAGAGCAAACGCATGCCTCATCGCAGAAATATCCCCTGATAACCTTTTAACAGGAAACGCATTTGTGAATCTAATTATCCATCCTAAAACAGGAATATTAAATAACTCTTTTTTTGCCATAAAATACAGATCACGTCTCATTGCAGATCCTGTCAAAGGAGGATCAAACCAACTGATATGATTGGGAGCAATGATCGCTCCACCTGATTTTGGAATATTTTCTATACCCTCAATATGCCATCTATAGAATAAACCAAACATCACTCTAAACATTTGCTTACCAAATAAGAATAAAATTGATGATTTTTCTCTCACTTGCATATAGCTTTCAACACCTCATAAAAACCTGGAAAAGATATATTGACACAATGCGAACCTTTTATTACGGTTTCACCTCTTGCAATTAAGGAAGCAATGGTCAATGTCATAGCGATTCTATGATCTTCAAAACTATCAAGAACAGTTCCCGTAAAATGATGAGCTCCACCAAAACCACTTATGACAAACCCATCTTCAAGAGCCTCAATCTCCGCACCAAGTTTCCTAAACTGGCTTACCACAGCTGATATTCTATCACTTTCTTTTATTCTAAGCTCTTTAGCACCTGAAATTTTGGTGATTCCTTCTGCCTGCGTTGCAACAAGAGCAAATATCGGGATTTCATCAATCATTCTAGGAACGACAGAAGCATCAATATTTACAGCTTTAAGTTTTGAATATTTTACAACTATATCGCACACCGGCTCATGAGAAATTTCTCTCATATTAGTCAAAGTAATGTCTGCACCCATTTGTTTCAAAATCTCAATTAATCCATCCCTTGTAGGATTAACACCAACATTTTTTATTGTTAAATTTGAACCAGTAACAATTAATGCTGCAACAATGAAAAATGCCGCTGAAGAAATATCTCCTGGTACTGAAATATCTTGAGCTATCAGCTTTTCTACAGGAGAAATATTTACAATATTACCACAAACCCTAACATCAGCACCAAAAGTTCTCAACATCCTCTCACTATGATCTCTGGATTTTATAGGTTCACTATAAGTTGTTATTCCATCAGCGTACAAACCTGCAAATAAAACTGCAGATTTTACCTGTCCTGTAGATTTAGTATTTATGTAACTTATTGCTTTTAAATGGGATGTGCCTTTTACTATTAAAGGCAAAAAACCTTTTGCCGATTCAAATTTTGCACCCATTTTAGATAATGGATCTATTATTCTTTGCATAGGTCTTTTTGAAAGACTACTGTCACCTGTTACAATTGCTTCTGAATCTTGACCAACTAAAATTCCTGGAAAAAGTCTTGCTGTTGTTCCAGAATTTCCAGCATAAATGTTATATCTACTGCTTTTTCTTTTAGCAAATTTTAATCCTGCACCTTCTATAAAAAGTGTGCCTTTATCGATCGTAATTTTTGCTCCAAATTGGCGAAACGCTTCAATTGTTCTATTACAATCATCAGATTGCAAATAATTTCTCACAATGGAATTACCACGAGCAATGGACGCAAGCATAACAGCCCTATGCGTTATGGATTTATCTGAAGGAACTTCGATCACACCTGAGATAGAATTGATTCTTTTAAGTTTTATATTCATGTAGATTTAGATTCCAACCAAATTCACATTTTGAAATATACTTTTATTTTCTATGACCATCTTTGTTATATTTTAAAAACGAAACTCACAAAATTTTTAAAAAATTCACCCATGATTTTCATTCCTGTATTTTTAAAATTTCTTTTTTTATTTTTTGCTTATTTTTACTTTTTAAAATCTTTTTAAAAGAATTAAGTTCTTTCACAAATTCGTTCAAATATTTTTCCACATTTTTACCATTTGATAAAAAAATTGGAGCCCACAAGTCCGAACTTGAAACCGCAACCCTAGTTACGCTTTCAAAAGAACCTGCTATGAACGCATCTATTGTGTGATTTCTTTTTTTTATTTTCTTATAGATTTTATTTATCAAAAAAGCTATGACATGAGGCAAATGACTTGTAAAAGCAACGATCTCATCGTGTTTTTTGGCAGATATTTTAACAATATTTGCTCCAACATCTTTCCACATCTGTGCTACAAGTACCGAAGCTTTTCTGGAACTAGTTAGAATAACATTTGAATTTTCAAACATATTTATATCAGCTGAAAATATTCCGCTTTTCTCTTTTCCAACCATAGGATGAGCCCCCACAAACGGGACAAAATTATTCTTTTTGTAAAGAATCGCTACATCTTTCTCAATTTGATACTTTACACTTCCAACATCTGTAATTATCGCATTTTTGTTTACTATTTTGGATAGTAGCTCATATGAATACACTATCTTATCTACAGGCGTACATATGACAACAATATCGGCAGTTTTCGCAGACTGCAAATCCAAAGACGCTTTATCAACTGCTCTCAGTTTAAGAGCAGCACTTAAAATATCCCTATTTCTATCTACACCAACCACATGATAACATCGTTTTAAAGATCTACGCTTTAAAGCCAAGCCCAAAGAACCACCTATTTGCCCTAATCCAACAATACAAACGCTTAACATCAATTAAAAAACCTCTCTGCCAACTGCCCTTGCAACCAAATCAAGCTCTTTCATTAAAATTTTAAATTGATCTGGCAATAAACTTTGCTGACCATCAGAAAGAGCTTCTTCTGGACGAGGATGAACCTCTATAATAAGACCGTCAGCACCAACTGCCACGCACGCTTTTGCCATTGCTCCAACGTGCTCTCTTATCCCTATCCCATGTGATGGATCTAAAATTATTGGCAAATGCGTAAGTTTTTTAAGCACGGGCACTGCACTTAAATCCATAGTAAACCTTGTAGAATCCTCAAAAGTTCTGATACCTCTTTCGCATAACATAACATTATAATTGCCTTGCGATAAAATATATTCCGCTGACAACAACAATTCTTTTATTGTCGTAGCCATACCCCTTTTGAGCAAAACAGGTTTTTGTTGCTTACCTACTGCCTTCAAAAGTTCGTAATTTTGTATATTTCTTGCACCTATTTGTACTATATCACAATATTTTGATAAAAGACCAACCTGTTCAACAGCCATAGCTTCACTAACCGTTGGCATATACAATTTTGCACTAGCCATTTTCATATATTTCAAACCATTCTCTCCAAGACCCTGAAAAGCATAAGGAGAACTTCTTGGTTTAAACGCACCTCCACGTAGTATCGTAGCACCCGCATCTTTAACCATTTTTGCAGTTTCAAACAACAATTCTTTACTTTCAATGGAACATGGCCCTGCCATAATGTAAACTTTTTTGTTGCCAATCTCAATACTTTTGTTTATTTTAATCACCGTATTTTCTTTTCTGAATTCCCTTGAAGCAAGTTTATAAGGTTTTTGTATCTCACTTACATGTTCAACTACATCCATAGCTTCAAAAGCATTTCTATATTTCTCAGCACAATCTCCTATCATTCCTATGATTGTAATATCCTTACCAACCGAAATATGTGGTTTATACCCTAAAGCTTTAATCTTATTTGTCACTGTCATTATTTCCTTCTTTTTCGCATTTTTTTTTAACACTATTATCATTGTCTTATCCTTATTTTATATTTTAACAATACTTTCTATTCTATAATTCTATACCTTCACACACTTCTTCAATTTTTTTATAAACAACTCATTTTCTTCATGAATACTAACTGTTACCCTTACCCAATACGGAAGCTCATATTCGTCCATTGCTCTTACTATCACCCCCCCTTTAAGAAATTCCCTAAACAACTCTATACCTTTCAACGGTGACGAATCAAATAGAATAAAATTTGCGGCAGTCTTAATATACTTTATTTTTAGCTTTTCAAATTCTTTGTACAGATACACCTTTTCTTTTTTTATAAGCTTTTGACTTTTTTTAACTTGCTCATTATCTGTTATTGATGCAACCGCCGCAACCTGTGCTAAAAGATTAACATTGAACGGAGGCCTTATCCTTTCAATGTAATTTACTATCTCTTCATTTGCAAAACCATAAGCTACCCTTAAGCCGGCAAGTCCATAGATTTTTGAAAAAGTTCTAAAAATTATCAAGTTTGGATTATCTTTTAGAAAATCAAGTCCATTTGGATAATCTTTTTCTAAGACAGCATATTCAAAATATGCTTCATCAAGTACAACAATCGGTTTAGCACCAAATTTATTCACAGGCAACTTCTCAAAAAATTCTGCAATTTCAGCCTTCGTAACATACGTCCCTGTAGGATTATTTGGATTAGTTACAAAGACCGCCTTTGTATTTTCATTACACGCTTTTGCTAAGGCTAATAAATCATACCTAAATCCATCCTTCATTGGGACTACAATCGCCTTTGAACCCATTAATTCTACTGCCATTGCATACCTGATAAAAGAATGCTTTGAAACTATTATTTCATCTTCTGGATTAAAAAATAATCTAGCTATCAATTCTATTATTTCATCTCCGCCAGCACCTGTAAAAATATTTCCAACTGGTAGCTGATACCTCTCTGATAGAGCTTTTTTAAGCTCATAAGAAGTCGAATCTGGATAAGTAAACACTTTTTCCACATTTGTTTTTATAGATTTAATAGCCTTCTTTGAAGGACCTAAAGCATTTTCATTAGAAGCAAGTTTTATAATTGATTTAAGCCCACACTCTCTTTTAAGCGATTCCACAGATCTTCCAGAAAGATAAGGCTGAAACCTTAGACATGACTTTCTAACCATTTTCAATATATCCATTTTGGGTTCCTTACTTAATTGTTCCAATTTTCTCACTTACAAACCCCACGCGATTGGGTAACTTCCTAAAATTTTCATAAAAACACAGTTCTGTTTCAAAATTTTCACCATCTTCATTATACTTTTATCATTAACGTGTCCTTTAAAATCAATAAAAAACACGTATTCCCATGCTTTTTTCTTAGTTGGACGGGATTCAATTTTAGTTAAGTCCACATTATGCTTACTGAAAATCCCAAGTATGTTATGCAATGCTCCCACCTTATTTTTAACCATAAAAATTAAACTTGTCTTATCACCACCACTAGGTTTAGCCAAACTCTTTCCTATGACAAAAAATCTTGTAAAATTTTCCACATTATCTTGAATCCCTTTTTGCAAAACACGCAGATTGTACATCTTTGCAGCTGCTTCTGATGCAATTGCAGCGGCAAAACCTTCTTTAGCTATTTTTTTAGCTGCTTCCGCCGTAGAACACACTGAAATAAGCTCTACATCAGGATAATTTTTTGTAACCCAATTATTACATTGTGCTAAAGCATGCGGATGTGAATATATTCTTACTATTTTGGATTTAGATTCTTTCACAAGGAAACATTGCTCTATTTTTAAACTAACTTCAGCACATATCTTTAATTCTGTTTCGACAAACGTATCAAGAACGATATTTACAGATCCTTCATTGGAATTTTCAACAGGGACAACACCAAAACTTACTCTACCGCTTTCAATTTCTGTGATTACTTCCTGCGCAGTTGCAACTGGGACAAAACATACGGAAGATCCAAAATTTCTAATCGCAGCCTGATGGGTAAATGAAGCCCAAGGACCTAAAAATGCAACTTTGGTTAGTTTTTCTAAATTTCTACAGGCGCTGATTATTTCAGTATATATATTTTTAAGCGCTTCTTTTTCCAAAATTCCCTTGATAGAAGTAACTTTTTTTAAGACTTCTCTTTCACGAGACGGCACATAAATGACAGTATCCCCTTTATTGTAAGTTCCATTTTTCACTTTGGCGGCATCCAAAGCAAGCAATGCTCTTTTGTTAATAAGTTTTGTTATTTCTCTGTCAATTTTGTCTATAGACTGTCTCGTTTGTTTCAACTTTAACGACACCGCCCCTCCTTGAAACCTCTGATACAAGATCAAATAATCAAAAACCGAACGACCTATCAAACAATTTAATCATACATCCATCAATAAAACACGCCGGACACCCATTGTATAAAATTCAAATAATTATTCAAAAACCGAAAAATACTCATTCAGACCAAACATTTTAAATAAAAACAAACTTCACGATCGTACAAAATTATCAGGCTGTTAAACCGTTTTTGATGTTACTTCATTTTTTAATTTGCGGAGATTTATTCCTGTGATATGATAAACATTTGAATAAGAAGATTTTACTATTTTTTGCAATAATTTAGAAAAACAACTGTTAGCACTAAAAAACCTACACCCCCAAACACATTTACTTTATTTTTTTAGCAACTCAATCATTGAAGTGTTTTCAAATATTCCATTGCTTTTTCTGCCACAAATTCAGGAGTTATAGAATCCATGCAAAACGATTTGTCATACCCTAAAAAACATTTACCCCACCAGTAATTATCAGCAATACAATAACAACCTCTACACAAAGAAGAAGTAATATTAATATTTTTTTGATACCCTATATACTCTGCAGTTGTTGGACCAAATATCACTATAGATTTAGTACCAATGGCTTCTGCAATATGCGTACATGCTCCATCAATATCAATATGCAACAACGAATCTTTTAAAATACTACAAAGTTCATCCAAAGATGTCCTTTTTGCAGTATTTATATCAACTTCTTGAAAATGATAATCAGAAATACCGACTTGAACAATACGTATATTTTTCAGTTTGCCTTTCAACATATGTAACAATTTTTCCCAATGTTCAACTCTCCAGCATTTAGGATCATCATTATTTCCATCTCCGCCAAAACCATATTGAAAAGTTATATATTTCATATCCTTAGTAATTCCAAATTTTTCTAAAGATAGTTTCTTATAATTAATACTAAGAGAAATATCTTCTACATTATCGACCCCCGCCCTGGCTTTTTGCATACCGACGTAATGCAGTTTAACTTTATTACCTGGAGAAAAATATTTATTATAACTAGCAAGATTCTTAAAAATTCTATCAACTTCCAACCTGCGCTTACCATGCTTAGTATATACAAGATCTTGAGTTTTAGATTGATAATTAAGAGGTAAGGCAAATACTACATCGTATTGTTTTTTTGTCAAAGCAATCAAATCGGCATCTAAAAAAAATCTTATGTTTTTTATGTCTTTGAGAACAAAATGCGATTTTTTATTATAAATATCCATAACAACATCCGGAAACATCTTTGCAACTTCTATTATAACACTTCTCTCTCTCAACATATCACCAAATCCGCCATGAATAGTAAAAGCTACATAAATATTTTTTCTATTCTTTAATAAAAAAACCGCAACTAGTTTTAAAAAACTTCGAAATACAGACTTGATAAAATGCTCTAATTTTTTAAAACCATTGCTTTTTTGAGTGATTTTATTTCCTTTTGCAAGAATTTCACGAATCCTAATTTGATTTTTTTCAAAAACTTCATCATTTTCTAAAGACGGATATTTATATAACATTTTCACTCCAAATATTTAAAAAATGCATTTTATACTTATACAACATCTATTATTATTTAATACAATAATTTTTACCGCCTAGCTAACTAGCCTATTTTCATTTGCTGATAGAACAATCAACCAACTCAAAAAATGAAAAAAGTATAATCTAGGCGTTAGCATGCTTGTAATACATTTATGGCTTTTGATATAAAACGTTTAGTTGCTTTATCTTCAAAACGACCTTTACGGTTGTATTTTTGCAACATATCTTTAAGGTTTTTTCTACAGCCTATAAGCTCTTTTTTATCTTACCGACAGGCCTTAAGCTTTTTTGAGTGCTTATTGTCGCTCTCTAAATTATTAGTATTCTGGCGTCTATTTTATCAATTTTGGCTTTTTCCAAAAACCCTTTGTAAATTCGTCTACTTTTTCTCCTTCTGCTCTATGAACATTAAACTGTTTGCACTGAATTCGTTAACTGCTTCTTTTCTACAGCCCCTGGTTAAGTTTATAAGCATTAAAAGAGCTGAACTTCGTTTTATCTTGTGTAGCAACAAATTCCTTTTTTGTCATTAATTACAGTACAATACTGTTTATTCTTTGTTTCGTAAACACCTTTACACACTTAAATTATACTTTGTTTTTAAGGAAGAGTTTTCCAAAAACATCCTTTTAACGATTCAATTCTCGATCGCCTCCTCAAGTTGATAAAGAAACAATAGAACATGTTACGCAGGCGTTAAGAGAACATCAGAAAACAATGATAACATTTCTCACAATGTTGTTACAGGTATTGCTCATTATTACTTGTTATAATGGCAAGGAACGCACTTTAATTTCAGTATAATTTGCAAAAAATATGAGAAAAATTGATTTTGTATTTAATATTTTGAAGAGTTATAAAGCGGAAGTTGCCCAATATTTATGTATTGATTTTTGTTTAAAATTCATAAATATAATCACTGCTTTTTTCTTGATGATTTTTATTGATACTGTCAATATTGGTAATAATTTTATTTTGATATTTGTAGTTCTGTATATTTCTGTATTAATTTTTAGTTCGATATCCGTTTTATTTAAAACACTCACTTTATATTTATTGGAAAATAAAGTTCTGTTTGATTTTAGAAAAACTGTTCTAATAAGATTCTTAAAATCTCAATACAACCCTGCCAGTAAATTTAATAGAGGAGCATATTTATCTCAAAGAATCATAGGCGATACAAAACTTATAAATAATTTATTTGTAGAACCGATAGCCAAAAGTTTAAGTTCTATATTTCTTTTGGTTTGTTTATTACCGTTCTTTTTACAATTCAATTTTTTAATTATTTTATTAGTTATTTTAAGTTCCATCATTCCATCATCATGTTCTTCCTTTTTTAATAAGAAAAATAGGCATTTTACATCTAAGTATCAAGAGATACTTGCTACATATTGTTCAAATTTATCCGATACGATAGATTCTGTTAAAGAAATAAAATTGTTTGATATGTATCAAAAAGAAATAACTAAACTCGACTCTAATGCCGAAAACTTAATTTTTATAAATATAAAAAGACTTTTTTGGGGATTTGCATCCGGACAGTTCAGCATAGCTCTACAGCATATTGTCATTGGTATTTTACTTGGTTTGTTGGGATACCAAGTTCAGCAGAATACGATTACTTTAGGGCAAGCAATCTTTATTTATAATATATCAGATAGTCTTTTCTATGTCATTAATGATTTTTGGAGTCTTTATTTTTCTACTAAGAATTCTGAGGTGCCTTGGAGAAGAATTAAAAAATTCTTGGTTAAAGAAGATGAAAATAAAAATTATAAATATAACAATGGCGAAATTAAAGAAATCAACAGTATAATTTTTCAAAACGTTTCACTAGAAAAAAATAATAGAATTATATTTAAAAATCTAAATTTAGATATTAATTTAAATGATAAACTTGCATTAATTGGGAAAACAGGAATTGGCAAAACGACAATTTTAAATTTAATAGTACTTTTTGATAGAGGTATATCTTCAGGCAAAATTCTAATAAATGGCAAGAATTTGTACGATATAGACATCAAAGGCTTGAGAAGTAAAATAGCATATTTCACTCAAGACTCATTTCTGTTTAATGCGACTGTCAAAGAAAATATCCTATTAGATTTAGAGCGTACTGACAATTCGATGGCAGAACAAAAATATTTAGAAGTTTTAAAAATATGCAGACTTGAGAATTTAGATGATAAAAAAGTTGTAGGCAACAAAGGCATATTTGTTTCAGGCGGCGAGAAACAAAGAATAGCTTTAGCGAGATGTTTAATGAAAGATTTTGAAATTTTATTATTAGATGAGTTCGGGAATTCTGTTCATGAGAACATGGCAATAGAAATTTGTAATGATTTGCTAAATTTTTATAAAAATAAAATTATTGTGGCCGTTTCACATAGAACAAGCATTACAAATTTATTTGATAAAAAAATCCAGTTATAAATTATCATCTTTGAGGAATCAATGCTCCAAAAACAAATATTTTTTTTGAATAAATTGATTATAGTTGCATCTTTGATATTCATATGCTTCTTCTTTGTCCCGATATTTACAATTGATATTCCATTAAATTATAGGATGAATAACGATACCTTGATAATAAACGTAAAAGATTTGGATATGAAAGAAGCTATATTTATACAATTTAAGAAAAATATATTGATTATAAACAAAAGCATTGGTGAAGTTAAGATTAATAAACGCGACACTCAAAGAGACCAAATTATTTTAGATATGAATCAGTTTGATATAAAAGACGACATAAAGATATTTTATAGATTTAAAAAAAGTATTATGAATTATGTTTTAAAACGAAGAAAATGAAATATGTCATAAAGTAAATGACGTGTTAATATCGCTTTATTTTGATTCTTATTACTGAATTTTGAGGAAAAAGTGAAAAATCTCTGCTGATAGGAATTTTTACGGATTGGTTAGTTTTGCCAGGTGCAAGTTCTTTAACAAGTTTATCATTATCTTTATTATAAATTTCATTCAAAATAATTTTTACAGGTTCAAACCTAAATGGAGATAATATCTCTATTTCATCACCTTTTTTTAGTTTATGTCTTAGTTCTATTGTGAGCATGCCATTAGCATTATCTCTTATAACACCTGCATTTCGCCAATCGCTTTTACTTGCTGTATCTGTGTATCCTTGAGCTTCTTGTCCTGGAATACCATCAAAAAAACCTAAAGTGTATCCTCGATTTTGAAGAATTACTAGTTCTTTCATGTATTTATCGGAATTCCAATCTTGCGAATTATCAAAATAATCATCAATTGCTCTGCGGTACACTCTTGCTGTTTGTGCCACATAATATTCGCTTTTGTTACGTCCTTCTATTTTAAAAGAATCTATACCTATGTCCATAAGTTTGTTCAATTTTGGCATGAGGCATAAATCTTTAGAGTTTAAAATATATGAGCCATTATTATCTTCTTCCATTTCAAAATATTCTCCAGGTCTTTGCTCTTCTTCTAAAAGTAATTTACTTTTGTATTTCCATCGGCAAGAGTGAGCGCACGCTCCTTGATTTGCACTTCGCGATGCCATAAATGCAGACATTAAACATCTTCCTGAATAACTTATACACATTGCGCCATGAATAAAAATCTCTAACCTTATATCATTGCATTTTTTTCTTATTTCTTTCACTTCTTCAAAACTAACTTCTCTGCCAAGCACACACAAAGAAGCGCCAAGTTTTTTCCAAAAATCAACAGTAAGCCAAGAACATACATTTGCCTGTGTGGAAATGTGTATGGGAATTTGCGGAATTTCATTTTTTATATACTGAAATATTCCCGGATCTGAAATTATGATACCATCAGGATCTAATATTTTGATTGTTTTTGCAAAATTTTCAAGTAGGGAAGTATCTTTATTATGTGAAAATAAATTAAGTGTTAAATATACTTTTTTACCAATATCGTGAGCAAATGAAACACCATCTTCCATTTCTTCTAAAGAAAATCTTGATTTTGCTCTTAACGACATTTCTGGTATCCCTGCATAAACAGCATCTGCTCCGTAAAGAAACGCTGTTTTTAATCTTGAAAAAGATCCTGCAGGTAACAAAAGTTCTGGTTTTTTCATATTTGCTTGCTATACAATTTTTGTGAAATTTCTACCTAAATAAATTTACGTATTCGTAAAGTTTAAAAAGTCTATTTCGCGTATTGCCTGTAGCCTCTCTGATAATATCTACTTTTTCAAAATCTGAAAGTAATCTTGCTGCCGCGGAAAAGCCAATATTTAAATGATCTGAAATATCATTAACAGATACTATAGGATTAGAAAATAAATACATTATAAGTTTTTGCCCAATATTTGCTTTACGTCCCATATTTATAATTTTACGTTCATATTCTCTGCGCAAACTAACAATATTTTGCAAAACTTCTTTGCTGCTTTTTGCAGTTTCAATCACTCCGCTCAAAAAAAACATTATCCATTGATCCAAATTATTTGAAGATCTTACATAAGTTAAAGAATCATAGTACGAGCCTTTATTTCTCTCAAAAAAATCGGAAAGATACAAAACAGGCTTTACCAAATATTTTAAATCCACTAATTGAAGAGTTATAATAAGTCTGCCCAATCTGCCGTTGCCATCACAAAAAGGATGTATTGTTTCAAATTGATAATGCCCAATCGCAATTTTTATTAAAATGGGTATATCTAAACTTTTATTATGCCAAAATTTTTCCAAATCAGTAAGTAAATCAGGAAGATCGTCATTATGCGGAGGTATATATAGCGCATTTATTAAATTAGAACCACCAACCCAATTTTGACTTCTTCTAATTTCACCTGGAAGTTTATATTTACCACGTACATTAGACAGTAAAATCTTATGAGTGTCTTTTATAAGTCTTATTGAAACCGGCAGATTCTTAAGTTCTTTTATAGCATAGTTCATTGCTTCAATATAATTAGTTACTTCAGAAAAATCATTTTTTGTCTCAGGAGCAACTTCATTTTCAGGCAAAATAGCATTATCTATATTTGTTTTTGTACCTTCTATTCTACTTGATGTAACTGCTTCTTTTGCAATATACATACGTATAAAATATTCTATGTCCGGTACTAAAGTAGAATATGCATTTAATTCACCAATATATCTCATTGCATCTTCAAGTTGCAATAATATTTTTCTATCCTCAACAATGTATGTTTGATTTATAAAAGTAGGTGAGAAACTTTTATATTCATATTGTTGTTTATAAGTACCTGCCTTAAACATTTTACATGCCCCTTAACATTATAAAAAAATTATACTATTTTTCTGGCCTTTATATTATCATTTTTGATCCGAAATAGCAATAAGAATATTCTTATTGTCATTTAAGGACTGAAATGATAATAATAATATTCTTATTATCACTTTTAAAAATATCTGTATCTTTTCAATTACTTTATTTTTTTCATGGAATTGTTTAGTATTTATGTAAAATTGCCAAAAAAATTTAATAAAAATTGTATTTATTATTAAAAAATGATATTGCAACTTTTGGAGGGAATTAAAACGATAATAAGGGATTTGCAGTCAATAATTGAAAAATTGCTCTTTAAAAATCAGGTAATTTTAATTTATGGGGCAAGACAAGTAGGAAAAACTACTCTAAGCAAGCAAATTATAGATAAATATTCAAAAACTAAAAAACACAATATTTTGATTGTGAAGAGCCTTCTATTAAATTACTTTTTGAAACAACAAATGAAAAATCTTTACGTCAAGCAATAGGTAACAATGAATTGATTGTTTTAGATGAAGCCCAAACAATAAAAGATATAGGGAAAGCGCTTAAAATTATTCACGATCATATCCCACAAGTTCAGCTTATAGCGACAGGTTCTTCAAGTTTTGATTTGGCAAATAAAATTTTTGAACCTCTTACAGGTAGAGCAATCTTTTTTATATTGTATCCTTTTTCAATAAAATGGGAGAATTTTTGTATTGTTGAACGCAGAAAAATAAATCAAGCAAAAAAAAATTTGCGAATCAGTATTTTTATAGAACACATTGGGGCGAAGAAGTAGACTACATAGAAGAGTATGACGGGAAACTCGACGGATATGAATTTAAATACGGAAAAGAAAAAGCAAAACCTTCAAAAAACTTTCTTACGCAATATCAATCTACAAGTTTTAGAGTCATAAACAAAGAAAATTGGTCTGAGTTTTTGACATAGAGTGTATTCGTTCGATATTTTTGACAACCACTATTTCAAAAATTTGGGTTTCCAGTATGTATATGCTGGCTTCAAAGGATCCATGTTTTCAACTTGCAGTAAATTTTGTTGTAAAAAAAAATCTGGCTGTGGTTCTACCTTATTTTCCACCAAACTACTTAAGTCGTCAGTATTAAAATCTGTGGCGATAATTGTAACTTTAATTTTATCATCAATTCTATCATCTATAGTGTGTCCAAAAAATACATGCCCATTAATGCCATAACTCTTTATATCGTTAAATATTTCTTGTAAAGTTACCGCCGTAATACTAGAATTCGTCGTTATATTGATAAGAATTTTTTTAGCTTTTGAAATATCACAATTATCAAGAAGCGGACTTACAACCGCTTTTTTCACAGCTTCTTTAACATCTGCACTCGTACTTTCACCTATTCCTATCAGCGCCGTACCTGCTTTACTTAAAATATTTTTTACATCCGCAAAATCTCTATTAATTTCACCTGTAACCGTTATAACATCGGTAATTGCTTGAATACTCTGTCTCAGAACATCATCTATGATTTGATAAAAAGCGTCAAGAGCAATACGTTCATTTATTACATTAAAAACTCTTTCGTTTGGAATAATGATCAAGGCATCTGTATACTCTTTAAGATTTTTAATTCCTTCCTCCGCCTGAGTCATTCTAATCTTGCCTTCATGTTCAAATGGCTTCGTTACAACACCAACTGTAAGTATTTCTTCCTCTTTTGCAAGTTTAGCAACCAACGGAGCTGCACCTGTACCTGTCCCACCTCCCATTCCGGCAGTAACAAAAATCATATCTGCCCCAATAAGTCTCCCTCTTATTTCTTCCAAATTCTCTTCAGCAGCACGTCTACCCACATCAGGGTTCCCACCAACACCGAGACCTTTCGTTATCTTCTCCCCAATCTGAAGTATATCCGGAGCTGAGGATTTTAACAAAGCCTGAGCATCGGTATTGATGGCCACAAATTCAACATTGCCGACATTTGCAGCAATCATCCTGTTAACAGCGTTACATCCACCGCCGCCAACGCCAACAATTTTGATCACTGCAGGCTGTCCTGTATTCATTTCTTTTGGAGGCAATACTATCTTTATACTCATTTCAAAAAACTTCCTCAAACCATTTCGATACTTTTGAAGCTATACCAGTCCTCGATGATTTTTCTTGTAAATAATTATTTAAATTCGAAAAAACTGACGTTACCGCACCTATAGACGTAGTATAAGATGGATTTAATAATACTTCATTTGGCCCAACAACCTTATCTGAATTAGGTATTCCAGTTCTAACAGAACAACCAAACGCCTTTTCAAAAGCTTCTGCAAGACCCGAAAGGTTACTGCCACCTCCAGAAAGAATTATTCCACCGGATAAAAATTCATCACCGTAATTATTTTTTTCTATAACTTCTTTTATTTCATATAGAATTCTATCTATTCTCGGAGTGATTATACCATTTACAAGTTCAAGTCTATCACATTTTTTTATATTTCTTCCATCAGCAGCTTTATATTCAAATTCTTCATTTTTAAAATCGGAATAAACAAAAGCAGCACCATAAATTTCCTTAATTTTTTTTGAGACAGAATATGCTGCCCGCAATTTGTGACCAATATCCCTTGTAATGTAATCAGATCCTTCAGAAAGTTCATCTGTATGCCTTATAATGCCGTCAACATAGTGAACAAGCCCAGTTGTGAGCCCTCCAAAATCAATCACAAGACAACTCAACTCTTTTTCTTCTTTTGTAACCAAAATCTCACTTGCCGCAAGATATCCATATACCCTATTATCACAGTTAACGCCTACAGAACTCATGGCTTTGGCTATATTACCTAGGTTACTACTGGAGGCTATAAAAGCATGAATATCAACCTCAATATACGTCCCCTCCATACCTATAGGATTCTGTATACCTCTTTGTTGATTTAATATATATTCTCGCGGAACTATTTGAAGTATCTCATGGTCAGGGTCCATTTTTATCTGTTTTTTCGCGCTCTCTACAGCATTTTCAATGGTTTCACCCGAAACTTCTCTATTAGAATAATTTATATTGGCGACACCTTTGGAACTTTTAGCTTTAATAAAATTTCCTCTCATAGCAACAATAACATTTCCTATTTGACTTCCTACAATTTTTTCAATTTCTTCAAATGCCTTACCGATAGCCACTGCTGCTTCTTGTATGTTAATTACCGCTCCAGCTTTTATCCCATCGCAGGATACAGAAACCGCCCCTAAAATTTTTACAATTCTTGCATCTTCATCGTGGATGCCAGCAACACAACACATTTGACTGCTACCAATATCAAGACCCGCCAAAAGCTCTTTTTTAGACATTGTTTAAATCCTTGTCATACTATTTTTATTTATAAGGTTTTACAGTTGCTTTTCCTGAACAATAAAGAGTCATATCTATGTATTCTATCTGTTTATATTTAGCCATTGCATCAACATAAATTTTTTGAAATTTTTTGAATTTAGGTGACAACCGTTCTGGAATCTCGTCACCCCAAAAAATTACCGTGTTGCTATTCATAACAAAAATTAAATCTCCTGTACTACTAAACTTTATTTCCGAAATATTATCAAGAAACTCCCCGCAAATGCGTTTAAACCTTTTAATGAAATTTAATATTTTCCACCGCTCACCATCAGATTGATAAATAATCTTTGGAACTTTCATCGCGCTCATAAAACCACGTAGAGGGAACGGTCTGTTATCAAAATCTATACCCTCTTTTTCACTATTACAAACCACAAACGCTTCGGGTGTCCTTTCATAAAGTCTAACTTTTACTTTTTGCCAGCGCCGCTTAATTACAATTTTTTTTAATTCTGGCTTCAGCTTTTTTATTTCCTCTTCCGCTTCTGATAAATTGATTTTTAAAAGATTATCTCCAATCTTAAAAGGAAGCAGCTCTTTTATCTCAGCTTTGGTAATATTTTTGGTTCCAACAATATCTATATCTTTCACAATTATTTTATCTGACCTACTAGCAATATCAAGCAATTTTTTGCCACTAAAATAAACGCCAGACACAAACGCACAAAGAAGCAAAAAATAGAAAAAGAACCTAACTGCATTTCTGTTGTCTTTGCGTTGATTTGAATAACCCACACCTATATGGACAGACTTATAAACATAGCGCCTTTTTTTTGCCATTTTTCAACGTACTCTCTACAATTTCCAAAACTAAACTTTCAAAATCATATCCTGCTGCTGCACCTGCAGCTGGCAGTAAGGAATTTTCTGTCATTCCTGGAACAGTATTGTTTTCCAGCACCCATACCTTATCTTTTTTGTCTACAACCATGTCCACACGACACATCCCGTTACATTTGAAAATCTTATATATTTTTTCTGCAAAATCTCGCGCTTTTTTATAAGATTTTTTAGTGATATCAGCAGGAATTACGTACCTTGAAAACCCTTTTTTGTACTTTGAATTAAAATCGTAAAGGTCCCCTTTATGCAATATTTCTATAATGGGTAAGACTTTTCCGTTTAAAACACTTACTGTTATCTCTTTACCATCTACAAACTGTTCAATAATAATTTCTTCACCATACTTAAACGCCTCTTTTACAGCTGCTGCAAAATGTGACGCCTTCTTTACCATCAACACACCTATAGTAGATCCTTCAAGCACAGGCTTTACAACGATTGGATATTGTTTTATTTCAGGGAGTGCTTCTGATTTTTTAAGAACTTTCCACTCTGGTGTTAAAATGCCATTAAATTGGAAAAATTGCTTTGAAATATCCTTATTAATGGAAGCAGAACTTCCAAAAATACCACAACCAGTATAAGGAATACCCAACATCTCTAACATACCCTGGATCACCCCATCCTCTCCAACGTAGCCATGCAAAGCTATGAAAGCTATATCTATTTTTTCTTTCTTTATTTTATCACAAACATTTCTATCAACATCTATACCACACGCATTAATCTTTAATTTTTCAAACACATTCAAAACAGCTTTACCAGATATCACAGAAATATCCCTTTCTCTGGATAAACCACCATATAGAACGCCTATTTTTTTATTTCTCAATTTCGACAATATGTTATGTTTTTTCAATTTATTAGTTTCAACTCAGTTTCAAGATTTATACCAAATCTCTCTTTTATTTTGTCTTTTATCACCTCAATTAAAGACAAAACATCACCGGATGAAGCTCCCCCAGTGTTTACTATAAAATTTCCATGAAGTTCTGAAATCTGTGCACCACCTATGCGAGTTCCTTTCAAACCACTATCTTCAACAAGTCTTCCAACGACAAAACCATCAGGATTCTTAAATACACTACCAGCGCTAGGTACATTTAACGGCTGTGTTTCTAAGCGTTTTCGCATCATATCGCCACGTAACGTGTCAAGCAGGCTATCATTTTTCACATCTTTTTTCAAGTGAAGAGCAACTCTTGTAATAATGCAATTTTGTAATCCACTTTCTCTGTAGCCAAATACAATTTTTTCTTTACTTATAACCTCTTTTATTGAATTTCTATAAACCTCTACATTACTCACAACTGAACATATCCACTGATCCTTAGTCCCTGCATTTCCACAAACAGCCCCTCCGACAGTACCAGGAATCCCAGTAATGCACTCAATACCTGTCAAATTATTTTTAACAGCAACATCTAAAACTTTTGAAAGCAATACGCCACCGCCACTTACGATTTTTTCTTGCAAAATAGAGATTTTTTTAAATTCTCCTACAAGAGAAATAATCACTCCTCTGTATCCTTCATCAGAAAAAAGGACATTCGTCCCACTTCCCAACACAAAATAACTGCGCGATATAACATTGTTTAAGAAAACAAGCAAAGCCTGTTCACTTGGAATTTCAACATAAAAATCAGCTGGACCACCAATTTTAAACGAACAATGTTTATAAAGGGGTTCATCTTCTAAAATTTTACAATCGAGAGAAGACAATTCTTTAATCAAATCAGAGTTAATAATTTTTCTCCTTGCTTCCATACATCACCAGCACCTAATGTTACCACTATATCATCACACTGAAGTGTTTTCGAAAATCTTTGTAGATTTGCAAATTTTTCAGCTTTACATTTATTATTTATCAAACTTTTCAATATTAAATCAGAAGTTATACCTTTAATTTTTTGCTCTCCTGCAGAATAAATGTCTAAAATTTTTACAAAATCAGCATCTTCAAAACTCTTACCAAACTCACTAAAAAGATTAATCGTCCTTGAATATCTATGGGGTTGAAATAAAACAATAATCCTACGTTTAGGCCAAGAATGTTTTATGGTTTTTAAAGTAGCCCTTATTTCTGTAGGATGATGCGCATAATCATCAATAATCACAATACCATTCTTTTCTCCCTTTATTTCAAACCGTCTACCAACGCCGTCAAATTTATTTACAGACTTAACAATTGAATTAAAAGGAATACCCAACCATAAACCAACACCCACCGCAGCAAGAGAATTTAATATATTGTGTTTGCCTGGAATTTTTATGCAAACGTTTCCAAGCAGTTTTTCCATATAAACAACGTCAAAGCTTGTACAATTTTTTAATGTTTTTATACCTGAAGCTTTAATGTCAGGTTTTCCAGTAATTCCATAAGTAATATATTTTCTTGTAATTTTAGGTATTATTTCTTTTACAATTTTATCATCTGAACAAATTATGGCAACACCGTAAAATGGAATTGAATTAATATGCTTTATAAAAACCTCTTTAAGTTTTTCCATGCTACCATAATAATCTAAATGATCATTATCTATATTTGTCACAACAGCAATAGCAGGTGTAAGTTTTAAAAAAGATCCATCTGATTCATCGGCTTCTGCAACAATATAGTCACCTTTTCCAAATTTTGCGTTTGTTTTAAAATTATTAGGCTTACCTCCTATAACGACTGTTGGATCAAATCCACCTTCATCTAAAATAAGAGCAGTAAAAGATGTAGTTGTCGTTTTACCATGAGTTCCTGCTATAGTTACAGCATATTTTAACCTTGCCAACTCTGCAAGCATTTCTACACGTGGTATCACAGGAATTTTATTTTTCAGTGCAGCAACAACCTCACAGTTATTTTTACCTATCGCTGTTGAAGTAACAACAACATCTGCGTATTTTATGTTTTTTACATTATGTCCAATGCGAATGTTTGCCCCTATATCTTCAAGGTGTTCAGTAACATCCGTCTTTTTTAGATCAGAACCTGAAACACCATATCCTAAATTTATTAAAACTTCAGCTATCCCTGACATTCCAGATCCGCCAATCCCTACAAAATGTATATTTTGATTTTTCCGAAACACCTATTTTCCACCTTTTTTGTTTTTACTGTATTGGGCGCTCACGGTTGTAATAATTCCACCACGTATTCCAAATTTAATAATTATTTCCATTTTTTGTGGTCTTGTTATCAGTATTAAATCATTCAAAATACTGTTTATAACACTTTCATGTACTATCCCAACCATTCTATAAGTTTGTAAATACAATTTTAAAGACTTGAGTTCTATCACAGTTTTGTCAGGGGTATAATTTATCGTAATATGGGCAAAATCAGGAAGCCCTGTCCATGGACAAAGACAGGTAAATTCCTCTGTTTCAATGCACACGTTTATCGTTTTGCCAATATACTCATAAGGCATTCCCTCAAGCAGAGACGGTATGACCTTATTAAAAACATGTAACTTATTTTTCATATATCTCTTTTATCTCTTTTTGAATAATTAATTTGTAAAAACTAAACACAAAAAATCATGCGTAAAACTAGTATATGTGATTTTTAAGATAAACAAACATAAAAGTTTTATGTTCTACAACGTAAATTAAGAGCAGCTGTAAAATCTGAAACACAAATTAAACGAGATTTTTAAACCAATTTGTGCTACGTTTGCTACTTTAGGTGCACAGCCATAGTCCGAATTATACATCCAACGAGGATAAATTACCCTCGCACTTGAAACATCTCTCCTTTTCCCATTTACACCTAAAGCTACAGGTATAAAAAGTACTATGTGCAATATTGGTCCAAGACATATTCTTTTTTCAATCTTATTTACACTCATACACGCGCGCACGTATTGTACTATATCAGTACCAATAAAAGACAACATTAACGGTAAAACTTTCGTGAATTATTTAATTCTCAAAAATCAACTACAAAACAATAACAACCTCATAGTTACACTTACCTGTACTTTATTTCAACTAAATCACCTCTTATGCATTTTCTAAAATCATTCGAAATCTTATTCAAATCTACTATATCAACACTGTAGGGTATACCACTTTCTTGAAAACGATATTTGATATTTGCAATAAAAAAATAGTCCAGACTTATCCCATTTGCATCCAAAGCTAAATCTATATCCGAAGCCTTCTCTACTGATCCTTTTACTCTTGAGCCAAAAACATACACCTTAACATTCTTATCTTTTAGTGCAAGTGACAAAATGTTTTTAACCATATCTAAATATTCTTGTTCTAAATTTATAATTTTATTATCAATCATTAAGCTTTTCTAAATTAGCTAACAAAACCCTTACATCTTTTAGAAAAAATTTTGCAGTTTTATAAACCAAATCTGCTTTCACATCATCATAAGTATGAGCTGTTATATTTCTCGCTTCGTAATAATCAAACCACCGTGCAGCATCCGTGATTAACTTATTTTTAAAAGCAGAACGAAATAACTCTTTTTTATTTAAATATTCATTTACATTAGCATACATTTTAAGTGCCCGCTGCATAATTTTCCATGAGAGCTCATAAGTAAATTCAAAATTTTGTATCACACCTGCGCGGAAAAATTTTTCTTCAGGAGTAATCACATCTCCAGTTATCAATTTATCAGAAAATTCTATAGCCTGTTCAAATGACACAACCGCTTTTTTAAAACTCGACAAATCTAATTTCATAAAAAATCCCAAAAATCACGACCTACCATGTTATTTTGCTGATACGTTTCATCGCTTCTTTAATTCTTGGCACAGCAACGGTAAGAGCAAATCTTACATATCCTTCACCACTCTTTCCCATACCATTACCAGGAGTAGAAACTATAGCAGCGTTTTCAAGCAATTTGGAAACAACTTGTGAAGATGTATATCCTTTTGGAATTTTTGCCCAAACATAAAATGAAGCTTTCGGTAAATTTACGTCCCATCCTAATTTTCTTAAGCCTTCAACTAATACATCTCTACGTTCCTTATATATTTTCCTCGAAGTTTCAACACATTTTTGTGAAGATGTAAGAGCTGTGATAGCAGCTTCTTGAACAGCCTGGAATACCCCTGAATCATAATTATCTTTAACTTTAGCAATACCTTCAACAATTTCTTTATTACCACATACCCAACCTATACGCCAACCAGTCATATTATAGGTTTTTGATAAAGAATGAAACTCTACACCAACATCTTTGGCTCCTGGGAATTCCAAAAAACTTGACGGTTTATCACTTTCGTCATAGTATATCTCAGAATACGCAGCATCTGCTGCTACAATTATGTTATTTTTTTTCGCAAAATCTATGAGTTTACCATAAAATTCTTTAGAAGCAACTGCAGCTGTTGGATTATTAGGATAATTTACAAAAATTAATTTCGCTTTTTCGACAATGTAATTTGGAATTGAGTCCAAATCAGGCAAAAAATTATTCTTTTCGAGCAAAGGCATAAAGTGCAAAACTCCATCTGTAAAAATTGTACCAGTATTATACACAGGATACCCAGGTTCTGGAATCAAAACTACATCTCCAGGATTTATAAATCCTAAATGCATATGTCCTATACCCTCTTTTGTCCCTATGAGAGCACAAACTTCATCTACTTCCAAATCGACGTCAAATCTTTGTTTAACCCACTTTATGATGGCATTTCTATACGAAATCATTCCAGCACCAAATGGATACTGATGGTACTCAGGGTTTACCACAGCTTTCTGCATGGATTCTACTATATGAGCAGGTGTGGGCAAATCAGGGTCACCAACACCAAAAGATATTATATCCGCTCCTTTTTCAATTGCTACTTTCTTTTTTCTATCTATTTCAATAAAGAGATAAGGCGGCAATTTTTTCAATTTTTCGCTGTAGCAAATTTCCATTCTCAATCTCCAATTTACATCTTATTTTAAATTTAAAACATCAGACATATCATAAAGACCACATTTTTGATTTATCACCCACTTGGCAGCTTTAACAGCACCTGTCGCAAAAGTATCTCTAGAATGTGCTCTATGAGTCAATTCTATTCTTTCGCCGGGACCTGCAAAATATACAGTATGATCTCCAACAATGTCTCCAGCTCTTACAGAAAAAACTCCTATCTCACCCTTTTTTCTTGCTGTACCCAAAGAATGCCTACCATAAACACCAACATTACTAATATCTTTATCAATTGAACATGCTGCAATTTCTGCCAATTTTGCCGCTGTTCCTGATGGAGAGTCTTTTTTTTTATTGTGATGCAGTTCAACTATTTCAATATCATAATCAGGAACTTGTTTTGCTACAATTTCAATAAGTTTAAATAAAATATTGACACCTATTGACGTATTCGGTGAAAAAACAATAGGAATAATTTTAGAAATATCAGATATTTTTTTCTTTTGCTCGTCGTTAAATCCTGTTGTCCCAACAATGACAGGCACGTCGTGTTTTTTTGCGCATTTTAAATTTTCCAAAGCACTATTTGGATTTGTAAAATCTATTAAAACGTCCGTTTTTTTTAAAAATTCTTCTAAATCACTTGCGGGAGATACTTTCGGATCGCCTAAACCTATCGCCCTATTCCCATCATGCTCTAAAGCTCCAACTATTTGAATATCCGAGTCTGCTTTCGCGACAGCAATTATAGCTTGTCCCATTCTCCCAGCTGCACCGCAAACGATTATTCTCATATCAGAAACTCCAATTACTTTATTGTGTGGTTAAAAACTCAAAAATTTTATTCAAAAATCAAAATAAACCTGATTATTATCATTTTAAAAGACCAAAATCTTCCAATGCTTTTTGTAATTTTATTTTATTTGTATTTTCCATTTCACACATCGGAAGTCTCAAATCCTGTTGGCACATGCCAAGCAAAAAAGCAGCAGTCTTCACAGGAATTGGATTTGTCTCCATAAACATCATCCTAACTAAAGGCAAAAGTTTGTAGTGAATCTTTATCGCTTCTCTAATATTACCTTTTTCAAAAGCCCCTACAAGAGACACTACTTCTGAAGGGATAATATTTGACAAAACAGAAACAACTCCAACTCCACCTACCGATAATGAAGGAAGGGTAAGCGCATCATCACCAGAAAAGAGTTCTATATCAGGTACTAAGGACTTTATAGCACTTACTTGAGTCAAAGACCCTGATGCTTCTTTCACGCCAACGATATTTTTGCAACTATTAAAAAGTTTTGCTATAGTGCCGGGTTCAATGTTTACAGACGTCCTACCAGCAATATTGTAAAGCACAATAGGAATATCCGCTGCATCCGCTATAGACTTAAAATGCAAATACAAACCATTTTGTGTTGGTTTGTTGTAGTATGGAGAAACCACTAATGCTCCATCACATCCAGCTTTTTTTGCAAATTGCGTAAAATGTATTGCCTCATCAGTGGAGTTAGATCCTGTTCCTGCAAGAACCTTCACTCTCCCTTTTGCGTTCTTAACGCAAAAAGCTATAACCTCTTCGTGTTCTTCATATGATAAAGTAGGTGATTCTCCAGTAGTTCCACATGGGACAATACCATCAACTCCATGTTTGCATTGACACTCAATCAGCTTTCCAAACGCATCGAAATCAACAGTGTTACCCCTAAACGGTGTAATCAAGGCCGTAAACACTCCAGAAAACATAACACCCCCATAACGGCTTTAGGTCAATCACATACTTAATTTGCAACTAAATTCCAACTGTGCCTTTAAAAGTTAAAATAGCAGGACCTTCAAGAACAACATCACTTACTTTATCGCTAAAAAAATTTAAAGATACAGATAATCTATCACCACTTTCCGCAAATACACTAACAGGGGATTTTGTAAAACCTTTAACCACGGAAACAATTCCACAGGCAGTTATTCCTGTACCGCAAGCTAAAGTCTCATCTTCAACACCTCTTTCGTAAGTACGCACAAAAAGAGTATTGTCCCTTGCAATTTCAACGAAATCAACATTCGTCCCTACAGGTGCAAAAAATTCATGATATCTTATACTTTTACCACATTTTAAAACGTTAATTTTTCTAATATCTTTAACAAACATGACTGCATGAGGGACACCAGTGTCTATACAATCCACTTTAACTTTCCTTCCACCAATATCAATTTTAATGTTATGCTTGAAGTCCTTAGGATTATACAAGCTAAGTTTCACTTTGTCATGTGCCAAAATCTCAGCATTTATAATACCTGCATCAGTTTCAAATGCCATTTTAAGATTTGCCACACCTAAATCATACGCAAACCTAGAAACAGCTCTCCCACCATTACCACACATAGAAGCGTGTGATCCATCAGAATTAAAATACTTCATTTTAAAATCTTTACAAATACTTTTTTCAAGTAAAATCAAACCATCAGCACCTATTGAATACTTTCTGTTGCAAAGTTTTTTTGCAACAAACTGACAATCTTTTTCTTTTATAATGAGTTCTCTATTATCTATTAAAATAAAATCATTTCCGGCAGCAGAAAATTTTGCGAAATCTACGTTCACAAAAAACATCCTCCAAAAAACTTACATTATTTTGCAGAAATTTAAGCCTTGTAAAGATTATACAAATATTCATAAACTAAATTTCATTTGCCAATAAGTCTCTGTTGCACGCTCTTTTTCTTATCAACTTAATTGTACAACCATCAACTAAAATTTCAGGTATTAACGGCCTTGAATTGTATTCTGACGACATTGCAGCACCATAAGCACCGACGCATTTTACCAAAAGATATTCTCCTTGATTTATCAAAGGAAGCATCCTATCTTTACCCATAAAATCACCACTTTCACATATCGGGCCCACAACGTCTGTCTTAACTTTTTTAGCATTTGTCTTTTTCACTGGCACTATTTCATGATGAGCTTCATACAAAGTCGGCCTTATCAAATCATTCATTCCGGCATCCACAATAAGAAAATTCTTACCTCCGGAAATTTTTCTATATATAACTTTCGTGAGAAGATATCCGGCATTTCCGATTATTGAACGACCTGGTTCAAAAATAAATTTTTTATCTTTATCGAATATCCGAAACAATTCCACCATAAGCTGTTTTGGAGATGGCGCTTCTTGGCCTTCTTCATAACTGATTCCAAGACCACCTCCACAATTTATGTACTCCAATTTTATACCATTTTTTTCTACAGCATCAACAATCTTTTTAATCTTTTGAGCGACAAGTCTAAACGAGCCTATATCTAAAATTTGTGAACCAATATGTGAATGTATTCCTACAATTACAATATTTTTTTTTCTCTTTGCTACAGAATATGCTTCCACAGCATTCTCATAAGGAATTCCAAACTTTGCTCCTTTCTTCCCGGTGGCCAAATAAGAATGTGTACTGGAATTAACATAGGGATTTATCCTAAACGAAATTTTTGCCTTAACTTTAATTTTTGAAGCTATTTTATCTATTGCATCAAGTTCCTCAAAAGATTCAACATTAAACATAAAAATTTTACTTTTTAAAGCATACTCTATCTCTTCAGTTGTTTTCCCAACGCCTGCATAGACAATCTTTGACGAAGAAAAACCAGCACTCAAACATCTATATATTTCACCACCTGACGTCGTATCAGCTCCTGCTCCAAGCTTTGAAAGCAATTTTAAAATTGTTCCATTAGAATTTGTCTTGCAAGCAAAACATATGAATCCATCTTTAGCGCCTAGCGCTTTTTTATAATTTTCAAAATTGTTTACAATCTTGTTTTTTGAATATATATACGCACTGGTTCCATACTTTTTTGCAATATCTGACAATCTAACTTGTTCCACGTATAAATCGTTTTTCTTGAATCTAAGCATTCCCTCTCCAATTGGGATACATCTTAAAAGCCACCACACGTTGTTAGTTCTACTAAATTTTAATATCTATAGTCAAAACGTAAATATTTCAACAATGCTATCTATTTATTTAAATTATTCAAAAAATTAATCAGTTTTTGCACTTGTTGTTTCACGAAAACTGTTTTTGCCTTTCCATAGGCACTATTTGCAAATTCTTTAGCTTCATAAACTCGACCCAATTTATAAGATATTTTTGCACGCATAAAATCAACAGCAGAACAAGAAGGATTTATCTCATATGATTTATCAAACATTTTTTTTGCTTTCAAAGTTTCTCCAGTTAAATCGTAAAGCAGTGCAAGGTAGACGCATCCCTTGAAATTTTTTACTCCATTTGTTACCAAATATGAAAACAAATTTTTAGCTTTCACGTACTCTTTTTTATCCATATACAACAAACCTTGTAAAAAAATCATTTCTAAATCTATGTCTTTTGCTGCCATAAATGCCTTTAATATAGCGATCGCATTATCAATCTTATTTAAACTACGATAACACTTCGCAATTCTCATAACAATTTGTTTATCATAAGTTTCAGAAGCTACTTGACTATAATAATCAACAGCTTTCGTATAGATATTTTGGCAGAAAAAAACGTCACCAAGACCTCTTTTAGCTGCATTTGAATTTTTATCAATCGCTAGCGCAGCGATAAAATTTGTTTTCGCAAAATCATACAAATTATTTTTTAAAAATATATTTCCAATCTTAAGGTTGATGTCAACATTTTTTTTGTCAAACAGTAAGGCATTTTTATAACTTTCTACACTTAGAACATAATTTTTTTGCAAATCATACGCATCTCCAAGTTTAATATGGTATTCAATTTTTTTATTCTTTGTCGTTCTCAAGTTTAAAAGCTTTTTATAAACAATCACAGCAAGATCATATTTATCAAAACGTACATATTTTTGTGCAAGTTCTTCAAGAAATTTTATTTTCTGCTTTCCATTTTCTGGCATATCTATTTTTGTAAAAATTTCATTAGCCTCCAAAGATTGTTCGCCAGAAAACCCGATAACGTTACTGACAGATATAGAAACAAGAAAAGAAACTATAAATAACAACATAAAAATGGTATTTATTACAGTTTTTTTCATTCAAGTAAATATTTCTCCGCCATTTTATTAATTATTATTTTTTTTATGTCTTTTACACAACATGTTGCTGCAGCAGACCCGTTATCAACAGTTTCATAAGCATTTTTAAAGTCAAATATGGACAATGAACCCACTTCCGGTCTGATTACAATATCTGCCATACTCAAGCTGTTTTGATTCATAATATTTCCTTGAATATACATAGCCTGTACGAAAGTTTGAAACACTTTACCGACATTATTCTTAGTTATATTTGGATCAACAGCAACAGCAATAATAACATCCATACCAAAAATCCTAGCTACACTCACTGGAATATTTTCAGAAATACCACCATCAACCAAATAACGCTGTCTATATTCAACTGGCCTACAAACGCCAGGGATCGCTGTGCTAGCTCGTGCCGCAAAAGCAACACTTCCTTCTTTCAATAAAACCCTTTCTCCTGTATTTAAATCTGTAGTAACACATATCAACGGAATTTGTAGTTGATCAAAACTAATCTCACCAATATTTTTGTTTACAAATTTTTCAAGATTTGCATTAGAAAAAATCTTTTCAACTAAAAATACGCGAATAAACGATAAGTAACTAAAATCTGAAATATCTGTCAATTTGAGATTTTTTGCAAGATCATCAAGTCTTTCAAAACATACACCAGCACAGTAAAAAGCCCCTACTACAGCCCCCACACTTGTTCCCACAACTAAATCAACTGGAATCTTCTCTCTTTGTATCACACGACCAACACCTACCTGCGAGATTCCTCTTGCGCCTCCACCACTAAGTACTAACGCTACCCTTGGTCTTTGTTCTACTGGTTTTGAGCTAACAAAAGGCCACAAAAACTCTACCAATAAATCTTCCCCATCTCTATCTTCTTCATAATCAAACAACGAAGTATCAGAAAAACCAAAATCACACACGCAACATAACAGTGTGCAAACAAAAAATATCGAAATGATATTCTTTTTAGTAAGAGTCAAGGTCTGTTCCTACAGCAAACTCGAGTTCATAATAGCTTTTATTTAATTTGTGAATTATTTCAATATCAAATTCATCATATTGTCCATTTTTTTCTTCTATTTTTGCAGATATTGCCTGTTTTTTC
The DNA here is from genome assembly GCA_031286985.1 of Endomicrobium sp. GTDB lineage: Bacteria > Elusimicrobiota > Endomicrobiia > Endomicrobiales > Endomicrobiaceae > Endomicrobiellum. Next base: position 11,522 of record JAITTL010000032.1, on the reverse strand, counting down.
CAAAAATCATATTCCAAACAAGATTTGTTGATGTTGAGTCTCACCGTATTTTCTAATTTTACCCTATCGATAGTTGATTTTCTTGTTTTGATTTTTCCTTGTTTTATTCTAGTAAACACCGATCCTCCATCCCAAATAGGCCAATTTAAATTTATCGCCAAGTATACATTTTCTTTCGCTTTGTTACCAACAGATTTACAAGTTTTTCCTTTTCCAATAAAAACCTCCGTACCAGCCACAACCGAAATAGTTGGATACTTTCGCATTGACATCAGATAATTAAGCATCACCCCATCAATTATTTCTTGTTGTTGCGTTATCTTCAGCTCATGTTTATACTGATAAGCAAGTAATAAACAATTTTCTAAATCAATGTTTTTAATTTTTGGTTTTAACTCTCCAGAAATACTTGCAATCGTATTCAATTCGATCCCAATGTTATTCAACAAATCTAAAAAAACTTTTTCATAATTAAACTGTTCTATAACGCTTTTTCTTTTAAACTCTTCAAGTTTTACGTTCGAAAATTGCGAGTTTTGTTGTTTATATTTTTTTATTTGTGAAACGTAATACTCTAATAGTGCCTTATGGTATAAACAATCATTAAATATCACTTTAATCATATTTTTTAATTTATATCTATTAGCGTTTTCTTCCATTTTCATTTTCTCAAAATCCATATTGGCAAGTCTAATTGTAGTGCTTATCCTCCCTCCAGTGTAAATATAACTCCATATTAGGGGCCTTACTGAAAATTTTTCTTCTTTGTCCATTTGTACATAAGAGACCGATGTCTGCGATGGCACAGAAACAAGCGAGGAGCTACATCTTCCGTTAAATTCTGCAAAAGTGGCATCCACACTCAAAGTTGGTAAACGTAAAGCCTTTGCCTCTCTAACTCTTTCTTTAGCATTTTTGACACCACAAGAACATCCTAATATTTCAGGATTCAGCGTTAAGGCCATCTGGATACTTGACTCCTCCGTCAAAATCTTTTCCACTGTATTATCGATAGCCAACAAAGACTGAGCTGAAATAAATAAGAGTGAAAAAATTAAAATTCTACTTGTTTTCATTTTAAATTTCGTTTAATATTTTCTATTTGGCGTAAGATAGATTTTTTTGAAGTACCACCATAAGAAGCTTTCATACTTATGATATTTTCAAAATCAAGGTGTACAAATATATCTTTTTTAAACATAGGGGAAAATTTATTATATTCCTCCAATGAAAGTTCTTCCAATGTTTTAGAATTTTTTTGGCAATACAGAACAATATCTTTAACTATTCCGTGTGCCGTTCTAAAGGGAATATTGTTCTTTGCAAGATAATCGGCTATTTCCGTCGCTGCAATAAAACCTTTTTTAGCACTTTTCAATGTTTTATCTTTAACAAATTTCAAGCTATCTGTCATTTTGTTTATAACCTCAAGGCACGTTTTGATATTATCCAAGGCGTCAAAGACTGGAAGTTTATCTTCCTGCAAATCCCTGTTGTACGCAAGAGGCAAAGACTTTGCCATCGTAAGAAGAGCAATTAAATCACCAAAAATCATACCTGATTTTCCTCTTACAACCTCGGCACAATCAGGATTTCTCTTTTGAGGCATTATCGATGAACCCGACGTAAATTGAGCACCTATCGTTATATAATTGAACGCTGGATTTAACCATAAAATCATTTCTTCACAAAATTTTGTCAAATGCAAAGAAATCATAGATACACAAAACACGAACTCAATTGCAAAATCTCTATCACTCACGGCATCCAGTGAATTTTCACTGATATTGCTAAAATCCAAAAGCTTTGCCAAATATTGCCTATCAATCTTAAAGGACGTTCCTGCCAGAGCAGCACTTCCTAAAGGTAAAGTGTCAGTTCTTTTATAACAGTCCAAAAGTCTATCTTTATTTCTTTGCATCATCCACGCATAAGCAAGAAGATGATGTGCTGCTAAAATTGGTTGTGCAGGTTGCAAATGCGTGAAGCCAGGCATTATGACATCAATATTGTCAGAAGCTTTCTCAACAAGTGTTTTTTGAAAATTATTTATAAGGTCTCTTACAGTTTCAATTTCTTGTTTTAAATAAATTCTTAAATCAGTCGCAACTTGATCATTTCTACTTCTTGCTGTATGAAGCTTTCCACCAACCGGACCTATTCTACGTATGAGCTCTTTTTCAACGGCATAGTGAATATCCTCTTCCCTCGGGATCTTCCATCCTCTTTTTAAATCTTTTAAAATCAGTTTTAATCCAGAGATAATTCTTTTGCCATCACGAGTACTTATAATTTTAGTTTTTGTAAGCATCTCAGCATGAGCTATCGAACCAACAATATCTGACTCTGCCAATCTAATATCAAAAGAAAACGAACCTATAAAATGTTCATAATCTTGCATCTCAAGCTCCACTTTATCCATTAATTACTTCATGTTAGATAAAACATACAGCATACATAACTACCTGTACCAGCAAAACCATGTGCACTATCGCGGATCATTATAATATAAAACCAAGATTGAAACAACCGCGTGTACGCGTGTATTTGTTTAGATGCACAGTCTCAAATTATATAGGACTTGGCTCTGTGCTCAACAAATAAAATGTGTCCCTTTTTGGTAAAATAAATAGGAAACATTTTACATTTCTCATTAAAATTCATTATCTTTGATATGTATATGTCCGCTACAAAATTTGTACTGTCGTTATCTGCAAGCTCAATCTTAGTAGCAAACCAAAAAATAACAGTTTAAAAGCACCTCTCTTAAGAATAAGAAACGAAACATGAAGCGTGGAGCTGTTTAAGAGGTATCCTTCTTTTTGCTGGGGTGAGTTGGTCTGCAAAATGTATAGCAACGATTTTTAAGCTTTTTGATAACACAGAATTAAATATCGCTGTTTATAGACTATAAAAGAATATAAAGATCAAATTTTACATAAGAAGAGGTATAAAAAAGTAGAGTCGAATGATATGCATGCCGATGGCAATTTCAGACCTTGAGAAATATATCGCTACTTTAGAGGAGAAAAGCATTTATACCATGAAATTGATGAAGAAATTGAAATTTCAGAGGAAACTATAAAAACGGCAAGTCAGCATCCGGAGTCAACCGATGCAAAAAAAGTTGACATACCATTGAAGTATCTTCGGAGTATTGGAGTATTTGTCACCAACAAAACTGACAACAGCAAACAAATATTACTTTGTATGAACAACTTTAAGCACGCACGTAAGCACATATATGAGTATTACACTCCCACAAAGGATATACCGCCCCATAGGAATAATCCACTTACCTATAGGTTTTGAATACCCGCTTTGAAGTTCCTGTAAAACAAGATGTTTTGGAACCACCCAAAACAAAAATATACCACTACCAAGCGCGCACAATGGTATTAAATGTAATGACAACAAATCTATCACATTTTTTATATTCCCTACCACAAAAATTCTACATAATATTGCAGCAGCCAGCGAAGTATATGTGACAGCCCAAAACCGAGACAATTTAAACCTATCTTGCAATGCTTCAACTACTACCTCTAGCATACCTACTAAGGATGTCAACGATGCAAAAAACACCGCCATAAAGAAAATGAACATCGAGATCCGACCAAGAGGTATAGCCTTGAATACATCAGGCATTGTTATAAATAGCAGTGACGGACCTTTATTTAAATTTTTGCCAAAAGCAAATACGGCTGGGATAATTAAAAATACCGCAATTAATGACGCAATCGTATCAAGTATGACGACGTGCTTTGCTGAAGAAATTATGTCTTGAGTTTTCTTGGCATAAGATCCATACACTACCATTGTAGATCCCCTCAAGGACAAAGAATAAAAAGTTTGTCCAAGAGCTAACATCCAGATTCTTGCATCAAACAAGTAATCCCAGTTTGGAGTCAAAAGATATTTATAGCCTTCTACTGCATTTGGAAGAAAAGCTACTCTAATTGCTAAAATCAACAATAATACTATGATAGCAGGAATCATAAAAGTACAACATTTTTCAACACCTTTCTCAATACCTCTAACTATCGTCACAGCTGCTATCAATACCCCAATTACGATCCAAAACATTATAATATGCACATTGCTAGAAATAGCTCCAAAATATTGACTACTATCAGCTGAAACAAATGCAGAGCCAGTTATCGAACCTAAAGCAAAACGTATAACCCATGAAAAAACAAGAATGTACCCGATGGCTTGAATCAAAGCAACCAAGATACAAATCCAACCGAATGCAAGTCCAACAGCGCCTTTTTTGTTGTGTAGTTGCAAAGCTTTCGCAAAAGCACTTCCAGGTCCTGCACCAGTAAGTCTTCCTATCGTCACTTCACCAATCACCGCTATAAGACCAAAAATTAACAAACAGACAACGTAAGGGATAACAAACGTAGCTCCTCCTCCTTCAGCTACGCGATATGGAAAAAGCCAAATATTCCCTAAACCTATAGCAGAACCAGCAGCAGCAAAAATCAAACCCCATTTAGACGAAAAAGAATCTTTGAGACTCATTGTTTTCTCCAGTAGAAAAATTTCTTTGTCAACTTGCAAAACTAAACTATTTGCTTTGTTAATCGCATTAAATTGACAAATATGTGCTTATGTGCGTGCTTAAAGTTGTTCATACAAAGTAATATTTGTTTGCTGTTGTCAGTTTTGTTGGTGACAAATACTCCTAAATACGCCATAATCACATAATTAATGCTCGTTTAATTTATCACAACACACTCCTTTCTATTATACAAGAAAACAATGTACAATAAACCAGCAATTGTGAAAAAAATGCAAAATAGTTGCTTTCTAACAGATATTAGTTTGGTGTTCCAAGGGCATGGTAGATATGGTCCTTTTTAGTAAAATAAAGAAGGCTAAAAAGGACTCAACAAAAACGAAAAAAAATCTAAAAGATATGATTTCAAGTTAAAAGGGTTTAGCTTAATAAGAAAAATCTTGCCATAAATGTTCCAGTAAAGCTATCAAATTAAACGATAAAAATCCATAATCTATAAGTCAACACAATACTATTTCTTCAATTACAAAATATACAAACCAAGAATACCAATAAACTGCCATACACGGTGGGTGGCATTACAGCAAGCAATAAGCCAACACCTCAAGCATTGCCGTTCATTTTCATATACATGCTTCTTACTACTATACTCTCTAACCCTTCTTCCCTAAAACTTATAACTAAATCCTAAGTTCGCTCCTATGTCCTGGAAATGCTCTGCTTTCGTGTATTTCACCATCCCTGATGTCCCAAATCCTTTCCCTAAGTCCAAATTTAATCCTAACGTTACCTCCACTACGTCCTTCCCTTCTTCTATACCTTCTCCTTCTATCTCCTTATTCTTCTTGTACTTCTCCTTCTTACTATCCGCTATCTCTCCTATCTTTATCTTCGGTACTTCTCCACTTAACAGTCTCCTGTACCCTGCTTTCAAACTTATCACTCCTACCTCTCCTACCCTCGTCCTTGCTTCCCAGCCTATCCCTAATAACGACCTGCCGTAACCTCCATCCTTTACTATCTTCTCATCATCCCCATCATAATTCTCTTGCGATACTTCTATCCCTATCCACGGGCCTATTACCACAACATCACTAACTCTTATCCTATACTTCCCCTCTAATTCTCCTCCTATCCCTTTTCCGCTAAACTTTGTCCCTTCTTTCTCCATAAATACTTTATTCCCTAGTCTCTCTACCTCGTACTTATTTATCCTTCCTCTCAATAACATCCTTACCTCAAAATTCGGATCTATATACCCTCCACACATCCCTAATACTACGCTCCTTACTTTACCTTTACTATCTTCCATTCTCATTACATTCACTTCCAATTCCTTTCTTCCTTCTTCTGCTGCTGGTGTTACTGCTTCTCCTCCTTTCTCCTTTTCTTTCTCTTCTTTCTTGTACACCTTCTTCTTCTGCGTCATGCTATGACCATCAATCCCCACAAACGCCCCTATCACAAATCCTCTTTCTCTTTCTTCTCTCAACCATTTCGTTACTCCTATTACTCCTCCTACTTGGCTATCCTTATACTCTCCTGGCGACTTCTCTGTACCTTCTAATGTCACATACTTGTACTTCCCTTTCCCATATACCTTCCACTTCTCTCCTTTCTCTGCTTTCTCTGCTTCCCCTTTCTCCACTCTCACCATCTCTCTAAATACTTCTTCTCCATAACTTACACTTCCTACTCCTCTTACCATGTTCCCCACAAATCCTAAACTCCCTTCTGCTTGTCCTCTTGAATCTGGATCCGTTGATAAACTTACATCCATACTTAACTTTAGTTTAATCTTCTCTCTATACGCTATCGCTATGTCTTCTTGTTGCCTTTTTAGCTCAACCATCTTATCTTCGTCTTCCCCTCCTCCTATCAATATTGGTTGGTCTCCTGCTGCTGGTTGTGTTCCTGGTGCTGATCCTGTTCCTGATGTTGGTGTTGGTGTACCACTTGCACCTTTGATCTTTTCTTTAATCGTTTCTATCTCGCCTTTAAGATCTACATATCCTTTATCTTTCTTTAAAAACTCTTCCATCTCTCTATCGAACGCTTTCTCTTGTTCTTTTATCAATCTCTTATTCCTTTCGTTGAGCACTGCTAATTCATCCCACCACTCTTCTACTGCTTTCTTTGCTTCCTCTTTCGCTGTTCCATCCACTGCTACGTCTACCTTCGATTTAAGACTCTCCAGCTCTCTGTACCCTTCTTGTAAATTCTTTCTGTTCTCTTCTGTCGCTGTTATCTCCGCTCCTCTCATCGCTGCCTTTATTGTTCCTTCTCTTACCCTATATCCTTTTATTACTCCTTCTATTTCCTTATCTGAAACTGTGTCCCCTTTGCCTGTTTTACTACCATCATCACTCCCACCCTTTACTGCCGCTGCCTTTATTGTTACGTCCGCTTCTGCAAGCAACTTTCTTACTTCTAATTCTTTCAAATCACGAACCTCTCTAAATTCTGTTGCGCTTTCCAGCAGTACTTTTAATTCTCCTTCCAGTCTATCTCGATCAGCGGAGCCAGCGGGGCTACCTTCGCTGCCGTCCTCTATTGACAACCTTCCCAATATTTCGACAGCTTTTTTTGTCATACGCTCAAGCCTATCACCTGCTCCTACACATTTTACAACTTCTTCCCTTAAATCTTTTTCTGATTTTAACCGTTCTTCCAAAAAGTTCTTCCCTTTCTCTAGCTCCTCTACCTCTTTAGATTCAGGATCCTGAGCCTTCGCTTCTGCTAACTCTTTTCTCTTTTTATCAACCTCTTTTACTCCTTCTTCCATTCTTCTCAAATTCTTAAATTCTATCTTTTTTATCTCTAAATATTTCTGCGCATCCACTACTACTCCCTCTAGCACAACTATTTCTCTCTCTTTAGCCTTTACTAAATCGTCGGCTGTGTTCCGTGCTTTCATTTGGGCCAACTCTCTATTCTTTTTATCCCGTGCTTCTTCCCTAAAAACAACCTCTCTTCTTTGGTCTTCTACATCCATCTCTGCTATTAATTTCTGCGTCCCTATCTTCTTTACCTTTAATTTAAATCTTGCTTCCGTAAGCTCCTCTTTTATCTGGTCTCTCTCTCTTTGCAGACTGTCCAGACGATCCTTATTAGGATTCACGGACGCTTTCAAGACTTCCAACTCCATGCCTTTATCATATAAACTCGCTTCTATTTGCCTAATTCCTCTTCTTTCTTCTATCTCACTTTCTAAATCTTCTACCACTTTAAGTATTGATTCTTTCTCTTTCCCTAACTTCGTTTTCATATCTGTATGTTCCATTATTTTTTTCTCTGGATCCGAATCCTGTATCCCCATCAACATTCCTTTCTGGGCGGTCAAAAATCTCAAACATCCCTCCACTCGAACACACTCCTGATCTATATATTCTAACCTTGATAAAACATCTACAATCCTTCCTCTTATTTTTGAATTTACTTCCACGGCTTTAAGCTCTCTCTCCTTTGTAGCCTCATCCCTTTCCGCACGCGCTATTTCATCTGCTGGTGCATTTGCTCCTTTCACAGTTTTCAAAGCTTTATCCGCTGCTTCATAAGCTTCTCTTGCTAGTTCAATTTTCACTCTTTCTATCTCCTCAGCATTCACTGCTTTCAAATATCGGTCTTTCTCTTTTAACTTTAACCTCGACTCCGCAACTTCAAATTCAAATTTCTTTCTCTCTTCTAGTACAATGTCTTTTTTTGTTGCATAATCCTCCGAGGCGTTTTTTATTACATTTTCCAATGCTTTCACTCGCCTTCTCAACTCTTTTTCCTTCTTTTCAACATCTTCCCTTGCAAAATTCACTTCTTGAGCTGCTGTTAGCTTTCTTGCTGCAAATTTTAAATCCGATGACGCGTTGTTATATTGTTCCTCTAGGTCAGCTACTGATTTTGTCAGTTGTGTGATTCTTGCTTGATCATTACTACGTATCGCATCTCTCAAATCTTGTTTACCCTTGAGCCAATCGGCTATTAACCCTGTACCTATACCTACAACACAAGGGTCTCCATAAACTCTTTGAGCTTTTTCCTCCATATCTTGCACTGCATCATACTCGCATCCTAACTCCTTTACTAGTTCTTTGTTTGCTTCATCAAACCTTTCTCTATAGTTTATTAATGCTATTCTCAGAGCTTCTTTGTACTCATTGTAAGCTTGAACCTGATCTGCTGTGAGAGGGGCGTGAGCGGCGACAGCGATGGCGGCGGTAACGCAGGCGTTGACGGCGTTGACTGCGACGCTGCCGTTGGCGAAATCGGTGTTGACGGCGATAACGTAGGCATCGGCGGCGGCGGCAGCAATGTGGGCAGCGGCGTCCGCTGCGCCGGTGGCCCTGGAAATGATATTGGCAACGACATGGCGGACGGCGGTGACGTATTTATTGGCGGCGCAGCGGGCAGCGTCGATGACGGTGTCGGCGGCGGCGGGGACAGCAGCGATGACGGCGGCGTCAATACCGGCGTTGACGGCGGCGATGTCATGGACACCGGCGGCGATGGCGGCTGTGACGCCGCCGGTGTAGGCGTCAGCGACGTTGCGGGTGCTGTTGAAGATAACGTTGCTGCTGGCGATGCCCTTCCCACCAAAAAAGATGGAAACTCCGGCGTCGATGATGGCGGCGATGCTGGCGCCAGTAATGGCGATGCGGGTGGCGCAGGCAATGGCGGCGGTGATGCCAGCGTCGACTGCGATGGTGGCGACGTTGCCAGCAGCGGCGCGAGCGGCGTTGTAGGCCTCAGCGATGTCAGCGACGACGTTGACACCGGCGAGAGCATTGACGACGGCGACGTGGGCGTTGGCGCCGGCGGCGGCGCGGGCGATTCGGGCGACGTCGTAGGTATCGAGGTCGTTGGGGGCGAGGGCGGCACGGTCGGTTTTGGTGGCGATGTATCCGACGAAGTTGCTGAATACAACGGCATAGGCGGCGAGGTAGGCACTATCAGTGACGATGACGTATGCGACTTTGGCCCCCGTGATGGCGGCAGCGAGGGCGGCGGCGCGGCCAGCTAAAATACCGGTTCTAATGGCGTCGTCGAATGTGATGTCCCCATTGAGTGCGGCGAGGTAGGCAACGTTGTAAGCGTCAACGAAAGCGGCGCGAACATAGGCGATGATGCCGGCGCCGTCGGCTGCTAAAGCGTTGATGTGGATACGGGCGATACTGATGTGGGATTCGTTGCCAGCAGTGTTGTCATAGGCGGCGGCGATGCCGACGGCGACGGCATTACGGGCTATGTCGGCGGCATTGTCGTAGAACTTGGAAGCGACGATGCCGGCGGCGCCTTGGTTGATGGCGATGACGATGCCGGCGTGTATGGCGTCGTCGCGGGTGGCGCCGCTGGCGAGGGCGGCGTTGTAGGCGGCATTGTAGACGGTGGCGATGACGGCGCGGATGGCGGCGTAGGGAACTGGGACAATGGTGCTAGGGACGTTAGCTGAAGCACGGTAAGTGTGTTTGAAGGCGGCGTTGTAGACGGCAGCAATATTGGCACCGGCGGCGTTGATGGCGCGGGCAATGGCGGTTCCGTTAACGGCAGCGCAGTAGGCGCGGGCGATGGAAGCGCTGATGCCAACACGGACAGCGCGGACGGCGCCGATGCTGCAACAGACGCTGGAGTTGACGGTGTTGTCGTAATCGGTGGCAATTTGAACGCCAGCGTTGATGATGGCAGCACGAGTGATGCCGACGTTAGTCCATGCGGCATCGGCGAGGGCGCGGGCGATGGTATTGCCGGTAATAGCAGCGGCGTTGGCGTGATCGATGGCAGCAGCAATTAACCATTCGCTAACGTCACGGAGGAGACTGCTGTAGGCAGTGTTGCAAGTGCGAATCTGGCTGACTTCGGCGCGGACGGCGGCGCGGATATCGAAGGCGACGGTGATTATATCATTGTATAATCGAGCTTGTTTCTCATTGATAGCCTTGCCAGCGGTCACCCTTCCTCCTTCTTCGTCTACTTCTTCAAGTCTATTATTGTATAATCGAGCTTGTTTCTCTTCGTTTGCTTCTTCAAATCTATTATGGATCGTCTGCAGAGCGTCCTTAATAGCCTTTACTCGGGCACACTCTTTTATCATCCCTCTAACGTCCGGTCCTCCTACAAAATTAACCAAATCAACTAAGACTCTTCTTGCTCTTTCCTCCATCTCCATATCTCTACTAGACTGACAACTCGATATCGCACTCTTCGATAAACCAAATCCTATTATATACACTATACCCAAAATTACACAGCCCCTTACCTTCCTGTTTACTATCTCCATATCTACTATCATTTTACTTCCTCCATTTCCTTTCTTATTCTCTATCTTTTTATCTTCTTCTCTATTAACAACTCTCTCATCCTCTTCTAAACCTTACAATCTATTCTACAACCCATTGGCCTTTTGTCGTCTAAAAATTCTTCCTTCTCTTCTTTTTCAACATCTTTAATTAAACTCCTTTTCCTTTTCTCCTCATCCTTCTTCCTTCTTTCATCTTTCTCCCATATTCACAACCGTCACTGACACCCAATTAGTATATCAAGCATCTATCGTACTATCTCCTACTCTCTGCTCCTTGCGATTCTATACTCAGCTTCTTTTTTGTTTTATTACCACCTTTCTTAAACATCTCTTTATTCATAAATAATACACTTGCTATATCCCTTATAGCTCCTTTTCATTCATCTGACAACACCACCACAATTATTTGATCTATTATTGTCATTCTTTTCTATTCTATGATGAAATTTCCACTTTTTAATTAAAATTCAACTACTTTCTGTAAGGGTCCATAACATACTGTACTTCTGAATGGTGTAGCAAATTTGGGATTTTTATAGATTTTTTGCGGTTACAAACCAAATGATTGGCCAAATTTTTCTGCGACTCATGAGGGAAAAATATCCTTACCATTCATAACATTTATCATTTGAGTTAGAACAGAATTTTTGATAAAATCACGCCATTGTGAACATCCAATCATCAAAAGTTAGATCGGAGTTTTTAGGT
>JAITTL010000021.1 GCA_031286985.1 Endomicrobium sp. | reverse complement strand
AGTTATGATGAAGATGAAAAGAAGATAATAAAGAAGGGAGATTATGGTAGAGCGTTATTAGGAATAAATTATAGATTTTAAAGGGAAGTAGAAAAGAGCAGAAGAGTTAAGTATGATGTATAATGAGAAGTAGAACGGGGCCTATGCGAAATGTATGGGCTCCGTTTGTATGTAAAAACAGTTTCAAAAGTAAGACGATTTTTAAGAAGCTAAAGACTTGATAAACGAAGCTTACAAAGAAGCAACCGCTTATCGCAGATTGGTATTTGGGGAAATTATTATCCACGGAAGAGCTGACAACTTTGTTCTTGTAGGGTGGTTTTAACTACGTTTTAATCCTTTTTATATCGGCTCCCAAGTTTTTTAATTTTTTTTCAAGCATCTCATATCCCCTATCTAAATGATAAACTCTAGAAATAGTGGTTTTTCCCTCAGCAGCGAGCCCAGCCAAAACAAGAGCTGCTCCTGCTCTTATGTCTGATACCATTACAGGAGCCCCTGAAAATCTACTAACACCTTTTATTTTTGCCACTCTACCATTTATTCTTATGTTAGCCCCAAATCTCCGAAGTTCAGCAACATGCATAAATCTGTTTTCAAAAACATTTTCTTCTATCTTCGTTTTTCCATTTAATAGGCTCATCAACACCATCCACTGAGCCTGAACATCTGTTGGAAATTTAGGATAAATTTCTGTTTTGATATTTTGAGGTTTTAAATTTTTAACCCACTTTACCAAAATCGTATCCTTTACCTCTTTAATGTATAATCCACTTCTTTTTAATTTATCATTTACCGACTTTAAATGCTGTGGATTAACCTTTTTTAGTGTAATCTCTCCTCTGGTGATTGCTGCTGCAATCATGTACGTAGCAGCTTCTATTCTATCTGGAATTACCTCATGTGCAAAACCATGAAGCTTGTCCACACCCTCTATCACTATTTTCTTCGTTCCAGCTCCAGAAACTTTTGCACCCATTTTATTTAAGACTTTCGCCAAATCTTCTATTTCTGGCTCACAAGCAGCATTAAGAATTGTAGAAGTCCCTTTTGCTAAAACAGCGCTAAGCAACACATTTTCCGTAGCACCTACACTAGGAAATCTAAAATTTATCATCGCACCTTGAAGTTCTTTCTCAACAAAAATTTTCAAGTACCCTTTTTCTATACAAATCTTGGCCCCCATCATTTTAAACGCATCTAAATGTATGTCTATAGGCCTTGCTCCTATAGTGCAACCTCCTGGCAAAGATACCTCAACTTGTTTCAGTTTTGCAAGTAACGGTCCCATTATTAACACACTCGCCCGCATTCTCCTTACTAAATCGTACGGCGCTATATGCTTATATTTATCAGACAAACAAGTTCTTACAATATTCCCACTTCTAACCGTTTTTTTTCCTATGAAATTTAAAAACGTTATTGTTGTTTCCGTATCAGCAAGAAGTGGAACATTCGTTATTTCTGTTGGTTCATCAGTGAGCAAAGTTGCAAATAAAATAGGTAAAGCAGAATTTTTAGCACCTGAAATAACAACTTCTCCTTTTAACTTCTTACCACCATTTATTATTATTTTATCCATTTTTATACACAAAATCACCGAAAATAATTTAGTTTTATTACTTTTTGCATCTTCAACACATCATTCAAACAATTTTCAAATCACGTCTTAATCGTACTATGTATAAGTTCACAATGCACAAAACTAAATATTTGCCCTTAATATTCTAGGCAACTCAGAATAATCGTTCATTATTTCAATATTTTTATAACCAGTATCTAAAAACATACGTTTTATTGCATCAGCTTTATTTGCGTTTAGCTCAACTACAACAAATCCTCCATTGTTTAAGTAAACAGATGCATTTCTACATATTTCTTTATAAAAAAACAATCCGTCATCTTGCGCCACTAAAGCAATTTTTGGTTCATATTTAAGTTCTGGTTCTAAAAACCTGTATTCTTGCTGTGAAACATAAGGTGGATTTGATACTATGATGTCAAATTTACTATTACTACTGATATTGTGAAAAACATCACTCTCTATAAAATCTATGCAAGACACGTTGTTTCTAGTTGCATTTTCTTTAGCAATACCCAAAGCACCTATACTTATATCTAAAGCCGCAATACTTTTAAATGCACCAAGTTTTGCTAAACTGATGGCTATACAACCAGATCCTGTACCCAAATCCAACACTGAATTTTTATTTTCTTCTTTGGCAAGCTTTGACACGACTTCAACCAAAAGTTCAGTCTCAGGCCTTGGTATTAAAACTTTTTTACTTATTTTGAACTCAAAACCCATAAAACCAGAAAAACCCACTATATACGCAACTGGTTCTCTTTGCACCCGCCTTAAAAGGTATTTCCTATATTGTGATATTTGTTCATCTGTTGGCCTTTGGCCACTTATGATCCAAAGTTGAGAGCGTTTCACCTGCAACACAAAGCTCAACAGAACTTCACTATCGACTTTAGCTTCAACAAATCCTTTTGATTTTAAAAATATTTCAGCTGACTTTAATAAAGTGTAAACATTCTCACCGTTAATCATTCAAATATTATAATCTACTTTAAGTCTGGATTCCATATCAGCTTCTATTAATTTGTTGACAAGTTCTGACAAGTCCCCATCCATAACTTCCGCAACGTTATAAACACTATATCCTATTCTATGATCTGTAATTCTGTTTTGTGGAAAATTATATGTTCTTATTTTCCCCGATCTGTCTCCTGAACCAATCTGCTGTTTTCGTTCATCTGAAATTCGTTTTTCATACTCTAAAACTTTTTGTTCATAAAGTTTTGCTCTCAAAACTTTAAACGCCTTTGCTCTATTTTTCATCTGACTCCGTTCATCTTGGCACGCAACAACAAGACCTGTTGGTAAATGCGTAATTCTTATCGCCGAATCCGTCTTGTTAACATGTTGGCCACCAGCACCAGAAGCTCTATAGGTATCAATTTTTAAATCTTCGGGTTTTATCTCAACATCAACCTCCTCAGCTTCAGGTAAAACAGCTACGGTCACTGCAGATGTATGAACCCTTCCTGATGCTTCAGTTTCAGGAACGCGCTGAACTCTATGAGCACCTCTTTCGAACTTGAAATAACGCCACACCCTATCTCCATTTACTTCAAATACAATTTCTCTATAGCCACCAAGACCTGTCGAATTTGAATCCAAAAATTCATATTTCCACCCATTACGTTCAGCAAATCTGACATACATTCTATACAAATCGCTCACAAATAAAGCAGCTTCATCTCCACCTGTCCCTGCCCGAATTTCTACAATAATGTTTTTATCTTCATAAGGATCTGATGGTAAAAGTAAAATTTTTATCTCAGCTTCAATTTTCAACTTTTTCTTAACAAGATCTTCATATTCACAAAAAGCCATTTCCTTTATTTCATTATCTTCTGCCTTCTTTAAATCTTCAATATCTTTTATATCATCTAAAAGTTTTGAATATTGAATATATTTCATTGAAAGCGGGCGTAAATAAGAATACTGTTTTGTGAGCTCTTTATATCTTTCCTTATTATCCGCAACAGATAAGCTGTTGATTTCCTTTTCAACTTCTTTAAGTCGACTATCTAACGATTTTAATTTTTCTAAAAACACAACATATGCCTCTTGTCATCATTGCGTTATTAAGCAAAAATGCAATTTAAATTTTAAACAAAAAAACATGGAAGAATCTCCGTTAAAACATCAAACAAAGACTCCTCCATACTGATATTTTTTAAAACTTACTTATCTTTAACCTCTTTTTTGCTTTTTTTAAGTGAAATTTTTGATTTCTTCGGTAACGCTGTAAGTATTTTAATTTTGGATTTTTTCGGAGCTACAGCTCTCTTTTCTGTTTTCTTTTTTACTATAGTCTTTCCTTCAGTTTTGGCAAAACGTTTCTGAAACTTTTCAACTCTTCCAGCCGTATCTACGAATTTTTGTTTCCCAGTAAAAAAAGGATGACAATTAGAACATATTTCCAATCTAATTGAAGGCATTGTCGAACGAGTTTGAAAAGTGTAGCCACACGCACATGAAACAGTACTGTTTTCATATTTTGGATGTATTGCATCTTTCATGTCTAGTATCCCCTTTTATATTTATCCCAACAGACCGTCCAACATTGTGCAAAATTCCTGACTTTTAGTCAACAAATCGCAAAATTTCATATACTTTTGTTCATTCTTCTCGATTCGTCCGTTTGAACTTTAAGCTTAAAAAAAGACATACATTTTAAAAAAATGTACAAACGTAAAGAATGATTTTACAGTCATTCATCGACAGAGGACATAAGAAAATCAACAACATCTATTTGAAGTTTTCCAAATCCCCTTCTTTTTTTTGCACTCACCACAAATACATTTGATTTATCTATACCAAAGCATTCCACAATTTTATTTTTTATATCACTTTCAGCCACATCTTTAAACACTTTATCACATTTATTTGCGACGATTTTAAAAGGAATTCCATACTTACTCAACCAATGCGCCATATCGAAATCCAACTCGGTAGGGCCCACAAAAGCGTCAATGATTATACAGACTACCTTTTTGCTTTCCCTCTCTATTATACATTCTTCCATCATTTTTTTCCAAAGCTCTCTTACTTTGGGACTTACCTTTGCAAATCCATACCCAGGCAAATCTATTATCCATTTCTTCATAGCAACACTATAAACATTTATACTTCTTGTTCTTCCAGGTGTTTTTGATATTCTGGCCAAACCTTTCTGCGAACACAAAGCATTTATAACACTGCTTTTGCCTACATTTGACCTCCCAGAGAAAATAACCTCAGCAGTACTTTTTGGCAAAGAACACACTTCTGACGTTGCTCTAAAAAAAACTGTTTTTTCTAACATGCTCGTCATTTTCTTAATTTCGACAAAAGCCTCAAGATTTCAAAATAAAGCCACACAAGCGTTATCATCAAAGAAAATGCACAATACCATTCCATATATTTAGGAACATTTGCTCTTGCGTTATACTCAATTAAATCAAAATCGATGACAAGATTTAGAGCTGCAACTGCAACTATCACAAAACTTATTACCAAACCTAGCCCAGACGAATTATGGATATATGAAAAATCTCCAACGCCAAAAATATTTAAAAAAAATTGAATCATGTATACAAAAGCTATTGCAAATGTCGAAAATATCACAATTTTTTGAAATTTCGGGGTAACTTTGAGCAACCCTGTTTTATAAGCCGCAAGCATACTAAACGAAACACACATTGTTAAGAGGATTGCATTTACTGCGATTCCCGGATACAGCTTTTCAAAGTATAAAGAAAATGAACCTAAAATAAACCCTTCGCACATAGCATAACACGGAGCCACAAATGGCGACGATGCTTTTTTAAATATTGCAATCATCGCTAAAACAAACGCCACCATCGTTATAGGAATTACCAACGGTGTTACTATATTGCAATGCGTCCACGAATAAAAAGCACTTATCGCAAGCAATACCAATAGAACCATACTTTTGTTGATTACCCCTGGTACAGTCATAACCCCATCACTTCTTACAACTGATCGAAAGACATCATCCTTTAATAATGGATTACTCATACCACAACCCTCCAATAGCCAATTATTTTCACATGCATAAACAAAATCTAAGGAAATTCTACGCACTATTGACTTTCCAAACCTATTATCTATTTTTGCAAAAATATTTTAACGGTAAAAAATATAACACTGCCCAACACAGAGTATTGTTTCATTTTTTGGAAATTTTTGCAATCGACTACATCGCCTCTAGATAAATTGAAACGTTTTATTATTTTGTTGCATTATCTTCAAAAGGGGCTTTAAATTTAATATCAGATTAGGTTCCTACACAATTGAGCAATCTTTTTTCTATATGTTTTACTAAAACTACATAACCACCACAATTCTGAACTCCCGCATAGATTTGATTTGAGTATGCAGCTTAAGAATAAGTATAAAACCACAAAAATAACCAAAACCCGCGCCCGTCCGGACTTGAACCGGAACAACCGGCTCCGGAGGCCAGTGCTCTATCCATTAAGCCACGAGCGCAATTCATAAATTTGTTCAGACCATTCTACAAAACGCCATAATATTTGGCAAAAAATTATTCGAAACACATTGTATTTTAAAGAAAATAACTCGAACCAGTTGCAGTATAAAGTAACAGCGTAGCGAAACTATTGAAAAAATCGTTACATTTTTGGATACTTCTCTGAAAATACTTTTACTCACCCACAAATCTCTTACATTTCTCTTAGGCTGTAAACCAAATATCAAATACTTTATCTAACAACATTTCTTTTGATTCCTTTTATGAAGAAATCAATAAGAACTTCCCCAATTTCTTTTGCTATTCTAACTTGAGCTTCATCGGTTGATGCAGCAAGATGGGGAGTTACAAGTACACGATCAGTCTCTACAAGCGTCCAATCTTGCGGAGGTTCTTTTGCAAACACATCTATCGCAGCTCCGGCCACTTTCCCGGATTTAACTGCTTCAGATAAGTCTTGCTCGTTTATAACAGGACCTCTGGCACAATTAACAATTCTAACACCGTCTTTCATCTTCTTTATAGCAGCGGCATTTATCATGCCTCTTGTAGAATCGTTAAGCGGGGAATGAATTGATATGTAATCGGATTGAGCAAAAATATCATCTAAACTCTTTAATTCCACACCGCTTTCTTTTGCAATATCTTGACCTGCAAATGGATCATAAGCTATAATCTTCATGTCAAACACTTTAAGCCTTTTAGCAACTTCAGTCCCTATTCTACCAAGACCTATCAATCCTAAAGTTTTACCAAAAAGCTCAGTACCTACAAAATTTTTGCGATCCCATTTTTTACTTTTTAAAGATTTGTAAGATTCTGGGATATGCCTTGCAAGCGATAACATAAGACCTATTGTATGTTCAGCAGCAGATATCGTATTGCCACCAGGGACATTAGCAACTATTATACCCTTACTTGACGCAGCATCTTTATCAACATTATCTACTCCAGTTCCAGCTCTACCGATAAATTTGAGTTTCTGAGCTGCTTCTATAATTTCTGAGGTAATCTTTACTTCTGACCGAATGAGAATGCCATCGTAATCTTTGATCAGTTCCCTTAATTCTTCTTGAGAAGGTTTGTTATGCACTTCTACCTCAAACTCTTTATTTGAAATCAACGCGTCAAGTCCCTGGGTGTTATCATACGTCATTAGAATTTTATACATTTCTCATCCCTTTTAGTATTCGCAGTTTCAAACATTAATCTTTTAACAGTTCTTCTTCTGCGGCGGCCACAGCTTTGCCTTTTTCAATTTTTACGGCAAGTTCGCATAAAACCATCTCAAGGCAAGCAAATCCAACCAACAAGTCTGCCTTACCTATGTAGCCCATATGAGCAAATCTTATAATCTTACCTTTCAAAACGCCCTGCCCCCCAGCTATTGATACTCCATATTTTTCCCTTAAAGTTTTGACTATTTTACCACCTATTTCCAAAGGAACGCAAGCGCTTGTTACCACATCACAAGGAACTTCGCCAAACAACTTTAATCCTAAAGCTTGCATGCCAGCTCTTGCAGCTTTAGCAAGCAGCTTATAATCGTGCCACATACTTTCCAAACCTCTTCCTTTGATGAGTCTTATTGATTCTTGAAGAGCTACAATAAGTGTTACAGGAGGTGTAAAAGGCGTTTCGTTAGTTGCGTAAGATTTTTTATACTTTTTTATATCAAAATAAAATTTTGATATTTTCGATACATCTACAGCTTTCCAAGCTTTATCGCTCAACGTAATAAAGGCAAGACCAGGTGCAAGCATCAAACCCTTCTGGGATCCAGCGACAACGACATCCACTTTCCAATCATCGGTTCTAAACTCTTGACCACAAAGCCCTGAAATTGCGTCCACCACCAAAACAGCATTAGTTTTTGAAACTATCTCACCAATAGCCTTAACATCGTTTACAACCCCCGTTGAAGTTTCCGTAAATGTCGTGTAAACAGCTTTGACGTTGGGATTTGATTTTAAAGCCTCTTCTATCGCTACAGGTTTAACTACTTTTCCCCATTCCACCGAGACAGAAATAACTTTCACACCATATCCCTCAGCTATCTTTATCCACCTGTCACCAAAATTCCCACAGCTTGCTACTATCACTTCATCACCGGGACTCAATAGATTTACAACTGCCATTTCCATCGCTCCTGTCCCAGAAGAGGCAACAACATAAACCTCATTTTTTGTTTGGAAAACGTATTTTAGCCCCTCTACAACATCTTTATAAATAGCGCTAAATTCACTTGTCCTATGATGAAGTACAGGTAAAGCTTCCCTAAGAGCAACTCCCGGTGGTACTGGAGTAGGGCCAGGAGTTAAGAGATAGTGTTTTTTCATTTTCCTATGTTTCTCCATTCTATTTTTTCGATACCATTTTTTCAACAGTCAACAGCTGGATTTTTCATGAGCCACCACTGCAATTTCACATTTATGAAAAACAAAAACCACTTTACATATTCGGACGTACATGCAATTATATGATGAAACTTCAATCCTTTTAGATATGTTCCTGCTAAAAAGCTCCTTACACTACCATTCTGCCATTTTTAAAATTAAAATGCAACTCCTCGTTTTTCATCAATAATTTATCTAGTATAGAAGAAGTACTAGGTGCAACTAAATGGTGTTTGAGATAGATAATTGACTTAAACAATTATGATTGCAAGAGACTTCTATAGATCTTTACTTGCCAATAACAGTTTGATTTCATTTAACTAATCAAATCTACTTATTAGCCTATAACACGCGCTTATTTAATGCTTGCGATCACAATACCACTGGCAAGCTTTGGATAAAAATAAGTGGATTTTTGCGGCATAGCTTCATTGCTTAAACTAATGGCTTTCAAAGACTGTATCGGTGTGGAGGGAACTATAATCGCCATTTTTCCTGTTTTCCTAGCAAGCAAAATAGCTTTTTTATCGTCTTTTACATACGTAAATTCTGAAGGTTCTATCCTAGGCATAAGGATATAATGCAGTATGCTCACGGCTAAATTTCTATACGCCATGCTCTTGCCAGGCATAGCTTTTTTAAGGATATTTTCATTTTTTATCGTTAAGACTCTATACTTATTGTCTTTAAAAACAATCATCGGTTGAATCTCTTTCTTTGAAAGTTTTTGAAGATCTTTCATCAAATGAATGTCAAAATACTTCTCTACATTATCTTCAAGATAATCTGGAGTGCTTACAACCCTATGTGTAGGTAAAATAGAAACACCTGTATCCTCCATTGGACACAAGTATGTCATAACATAGTTACAGGCACAGTCCTTAGAATAATGTTTATCTTTTTCTTTTCTCTCTATGCTATAATTCCAAGCAGTCTCATACCTGTGATGGCCATCAGCTATAAATATTTTCTTATTCGACAAATGATTTATCAAGGTTTTTATAATATCTTCATCGTCAACGATCCACAGTTTGTGAAAAACGTCATCACTGTCTCTAGCTGTACAAGAAGGATTTCTTCTGGCAATTTTTTTACAAAGGTTTCTAACAATGCGATTCTCATCCTCAAATAACCCAAAAATAGGACTTATGTTGGCTTTTGTCGCTTTCAAAAGATTTAGCCTATCAGTCTTTGGTTTTGCAAGAGTTTTTTCATGAGGTTTTATTGCGCTATTTTTCGAACGCGTATCCTCAAGCTTCAGTGCTGCAAAAAAACCTGTTCTCGTCATCTTTGTTCCATGATCATCAAATAGCTGCTCATAAAAATAAAAAGATGGATTGTCATCACGTACAAGGATACCCTCTTCCTGCCATAGATTCAGAAGTTTGGCAGCATTTTTATACTTGCTATTTTTATTCACAGGTTCAGGAAGTTCTATACTAATTACATTAAAGGGAGAGAGTTTCTTGAATCGCTCTTTTTCTTGAGACAGTATAACATCGTATGGAGGACAAATAAAATCAGTGATATTTTTTCCTGAATACCTTATCGCCTGAAAAGGCTTTATTTTAGCCATATTATAAAGAAACCCTCATTAAAGAATTATTTTTCGATACAACGAAAATGCCAAAAAACAAGTAGGATTTTATCAAAACCTCTCTACGTTGTCAAAAAAGCATCGGGCCATAATATAAGTACATTAACTTGTGATTTATCATAAAAAGAGGAACGAGGACGGTGTGCTACGGCACTAAAAGAGCAACCATCTACAACCCAAAGCAAGCCATTTTATCCACGCAAAACAGGCTCACTTTAGATTTTTAAAAGATGATTTTTACTTAGACGCTTTTGGCAACTTAGACGTATCTTTAAATAGTTCTGCTATACCACCAATCGATGCTGTAACTCCAGCTGTTTCCAAAGGGAGAAAAATTTTTGTCGCTTGACCATCAGCAACTCTTCCAAGAGCTTCAAGGTATTTAATTGCAATAAGATCATTAGTTGGTTTGCCTTCATGAATAGCATTATAAACTACTTCTATTTTATATTTTTCCGCTTCTGCAACTTTTCTTATCGCCTCGGCTTCTCCAGTGGCTTCCAAAACCTGCTTTTCTTTTACAGCTTCTGCATCAAGAATTACAGCTTGTTTTGCACCTTCAGCTTTAAGAATTGCTGCTTGCCTTAAACCTTCAGCTTCCAAAATATTTGCTCTTTTTTCCCTCTCAGCCTTCATTTGCTTTGACATAGCATCTGTGATATCTTTTGGAGGATCTATCTTTTGTATCTCAACTCTTGTAACCTTTACACCCCACTTGTCAGTAGCCTCATCCATAACAATCCTCAATTGCGTGTTAATTTTCTCCCTTGATGTAAGAGTACTGTCCAATTCCATATCACCAATAACATTTCTTAGATTGGTTTGCGCAAGTTTTAAAGCAGCGAGTGCAAAATCTTCGATATTATAAACAACTTTTACTGGATCTGTAATTTGAAAATAAATAATAGCATCGACAACTACAGAAACGTTATCTTTCGTAATAACACTTTGAGGAGGAACATCGATAACACGTTCTCTCATATCAACTCTTAACATCCTTTGAAACAATGGAACGATAATATTTGCTCCTGAATTTTTCGTTCCTGTATATTTACCTAAAGTTTCTACAAGACCTTTTTCATGCTGTCTCACTATTTTTATTGAATTCGCTATAAAAAAAACAACAACAATAACAACCACTCCTATAAATGATACCATTTAATCCCCCCTTTCGTACTTTAAATCGTAACTTAAACAACACATAATGTTACCTCTCAACTACGGCGGTTGTCCCTCTTATATATTTTATATTTACTATTTCGCCAACTTCAATTTCAACATTAGATTCCGCTCTCCATATTTCACTTAAAACTTTTATTAACCCTGGCTTTAATGGCATTATCTTCTCAACGACCACAGCCTTCTCCCCTATAAGAGCATCTACATTTGAATTAACGGTTTCAGATTTGCCAATTACCTTTTTAAATATAGGTCTCACAAAACACATAGATCCCAAGGAAGCAACTACAAAAACAACAAACTCAATCCAGGTTGAGCTACTAAAATAGGACACTATCGCCGAAAAAATGGAACCAACGGCAAAACATAAGAAAATCAAACTTGGCACCATTATTTCAAAAATTGTAAGCAACGCCGCAATCAAACACCAAATTATCCAACAAGTCGTCATTTTACTTTCCCACATCGTTTGAGTGGCCAATACAAAAACAACACCTTCCCCTTTACGTATTTATCAGGCAGAGGTCCCCAAAAACGCGAATCAAAAGACCCATCTCTATTATCACCCATCATCATATAATGTCCTTTAGGAACAATAACCGGGCCGAAATTATCCCTTACACAATCACGGTGAACAAATCTATAATTTTCCCAAGCTTTTTGATAATGAGAACGGAAGTTATCGTTATTTAATGAATCATGAAAAATATTATAATCTTCAAAAATCACGTAAGGTTCTTCAACATAAGTATCATTTACATAAAGCTTTTTATCTTTTATCTCAACTTTGTCTCCACCAACAGCCACACACCTTTTTACAAAATCCTTTTTTACACCTCTTTCTCTTTCGTTGGATTTCAAAGCTTCAGGAGGACACTGAAAAACAACTATATCCCCCGCTTTGACACACCGCCAAGGCATATAACGCTTTCCATTATCCACAAACGGCGATCCTACACCATAAATAAACTTATTCACAAAAAGATAATCTCCTACCTTAAGAGTATTTTCCATACTAGAGGATGGAATTTTAAAAATTTGTACAACAAATGATATGATGACAAACCCCATAAGAAAAGATGACCATAAAACGTCAGCCCACGAATAAACAACCGTAAACGTTTTAGACACTTGGATTTTAAAGTATTTTTTTATGACTAACATCGACATAGCCACTACAAAAAACAGGCAACCTGCAAAAAAAAGTACTGGTTCTATCTTCCAAATACCCATCCTATTCAAAAATTCCACTATCACAACGATACCCTCCATTTTAATCCAACTACATCCAATAAAGCTCGAAAACTTGGTACAAGCACTCGCACAATTCTTTACATGCCCGTGGGCAAAATTGCATTACTTGCGTTCTATCAGCTATCTGACATCAACACCGCTTTTTCCCCTATCTTACCATTTTTTTCTCTCCTACGATAAAACCCTAGCTCTCTTCCTTCTGCTTTTGTTAAAAAATCCCCCCCCCATGCGACCATTTCATCATTTTTTTAATTAAAATGCAATCCCTTATTTTTTTTCATAGACGACCTGAGATGATACATAATTTTATTAAAAAATTTATTCTTCTATTTTTAAAACAGCCTCAAACGCTTCTGGCGGAACTTCAACTCTACCAAATTGCCTCATTTTACGTTTACCTTCTTTTTGTTTTTCAATCAGTTTACGCTTTCTTGTTATATCACCACCATAACATTTCGCAAGGACATCTTTACGCATAGCAGATATGGTTTCCCTAGCAACGATCTTGTTGTTTACTTTTGCTTGTATAGGAACTTCAAACATATGTTTTGGAATAACATTTTTTAATTTTTCAGTAAGATAATGAGACATAACCTGAGCTTTATCTTTATGCGTAACCACGGTAAAAGCATCTATAACTTGCGCATTTACCATAATTTCAAGTTTTACCAAATCACCAAGGCGAGCATCTATATGTTCATAATCAAAAGAGGCATATCCCTTTGAAACTGACTTTAAAGTATCATAAAAACCTACAATGATTTCAGCAAGAGGCATATGGTACTTCAACACAGTTATTTTGACACTGGTATATTTGATAGATATCTGCTTGCCTCTTTTCTTTTGACACAATTCAAAAATAGCACCTAAATAATCTACCGGACAAATTATAGAAGCTTCAACATAAGGTTCCCATATTTCTTCAATATCGGCATTATCTGGAAATTTAGCAGGATTGTCTATGGAGGTAAACTTATTACCAATCTTTACCTTGTAGATAACGTTTGGAGCCGTAATTAAAATACTCAAACCAAATTCCCTCTCAAGCCTTTCTTTAACTATTTCTAAGTGCAAAGACCCAAGAAACCCACATCTAAATCCAAAACCCAAAGCTGCTGAAGTTTCAGGTACATAAACAAGCGATGAATCAGAAAGCCTTAATTTTTCTAGTGCCACTTTCAGGCCATCATATTCAGATGTACTATTTGGATAAAGCCCCGCAAAAACAAAAGGTTTTATTTCTCTATAGCCTTCATGTGGCTGCTGCGTCGGATTTGTAAGACCGGTGATTGTATCCCCAATCTTTATTTCATGTATGTCCTTTATTCCAGCAATAACATACCCAACTTCGCCAGAAACAAGCTCCTTGGACTCTATCATTTTTATTCTCATATATCCAACTTCGAGCACCTCATGTTCAGCACAAGACGATACAAATTTAATTTTCATCCCTTTATAAATTTTGCCATTAAAAACCCTTATAATAACTATTACTCCACGATATGAATCATAAAATGAATCAAAAATTAAAGCTGATAATGGCCCTTCTTTTTCAATTTTTGCTGAAGGGATATTTTCTATTATAGAGTCAATTATCTTACATATACCAACTCCGTCTTTTGCACTTGCAAGAATAGGTTCAAAATCAATACTAAGACCTTCTTTCATCTGTTCGTATGTACCGTTTACATCAGCAGTAGGTAAATCTATTTTATTTATTACTGGAATTATTTTAAGATTTGCTTTTTGCGCAAGCATAGTATTTGCAAGCGTTTGTGCCTCAACTCCTTGAGTAGCATCCACTACTAAAATTGCACCCTCACATGCAGCAAGAGCTCTTGACACTTCATAAGTAAAATCAACATGCCCCGGAGTATCAATCAGATTAAGAATATAGTTTTGGCCATTTTTATCCATATAGTCCATTCTTACAGCTTTGGCCTTTATGGTTATCCCTCTCTCTCTTTCCAATTCCATATCATCTAAAATTTGCTCTTTCATCTCTCTATGTGAAACAGTTCCGGTATACTCAAGCAGTCTATCAGCAAGAGTACTTTTCCCATGATCTATGTGAGCTATGATGCAAAAATTTCTTATATTGGACACTATATCCTTTCCCTTACACCTCAAATAAACATATTTTTATCGTACTTTGATAGCATTTTCATTGTCTGCAGAACTGAATCCCTGCTCCCGCATTTTAAAATTTCATCGGCATTTTTTTGAACATTAGAAAAAAATGTATTCCTTACAACCTTCTTAATTTTTGGAACATGTGCCGATGGTACGCTGAATTCGTCAAGACCTAAACCCAAGAGAATAGATGTATACTGCTGATCCCCTGCCATCTCTCCACACATACCCACACTTATTCCGGCCTTATGGCACCCATCTACAATCTGCTTAATAAACCTTAAAATAGCAGGATGTAAAGGATCATAAAGATTTGATACATTTTCATTTACCCTGTCAATTGCAAGAGTGTATTGTATTAAATCATTAGTGCCTATTGAAACAAAATCAACCTCCCTAGCAATAATATCTATTATCATTGCTGCTGACGGGACTTCAATCATCACACCTATTTTTATTTTTTCATCAAATTTTATATGCTTTTCTCTCAAATCGTGTTTTACTTTTTCAAGAATTCTGTTAGCTCCGCGAAGTTCTTCAATACTCGTTATCATTGGATACATCAACCTAACTTTTCCATAAGCCGACGCTTTCAAAATTCCTCTCAGTTGATCAACAAAAATATCAGGGTGTTTAAGACATAACCTCATGGCTCTTAATCCTAAAAATGGATTTTTCTCATGTCCGATATTTAAAAGACCTAATTTTGTAAGCCTATCACCACCCAAATCAACAGTTCTTATGGTAGTTTCATACGGAGTCATTTCCTTAACAATTTTAGAATATTTGTCAAAATGCTCTTGTTCTGACGGTATAGAATTTCTATTAAAATACATAAATTCAGTTCTATAAAGACCTATACCTGTTGCCCCATGGTTCAAAATGGACGCCACATCATCAGGGTTTTCAATATTTGCAAAAATTGAAACTTTATGGTTATCGATTGTCTCAGCCGGTAAATCCCTTAATTTTTCAAGTTCTTTTATTTTTACAACTTGCACATCATGCTCTTTTATATATTTTGCTATAGTCCTAGGCTCAGGGTTTAGAATAATTTCTCCTCTATTCCCATCCACAATTATTTCGTCACCAGTTCTCACCTGCAAAGATATTGTCCTTAAACCTACAACCGCAGGAATCGCAAGTCCTTGTGCAACGATTGCTGTGTGCGAAGTTTTTCCACCAATATCTGTAGCAAATCCTTTAACTAAATTTTCTCTTATAACAACTGCATCCGCCGGAGTCAAGTTATGTGCTATTACTATTGAATCTTTACTTAAGTTTGCAAAAGTTTTTTTTTGTCTACCCAGGAGATTATCAATAATTTTTTTACCTACATATTGTATATCCGTTTTTCTTTCCTTAAAATAGCCGTCTTCAATAGCTTCAAAAGAACGAATTATTTTATTTATGACATTTAAAATCGCACACTCCGCATTAACTCCATCATCTATAAATTTACAAACATCTTTTTTCAGCATAGGGTCATCTAAAATTAAAAGATGAACATCTGCTATATGAGCATAATTTCCAACAAGAACTTTGTTGATTTTATCACAAATCAGTTTAAATTCTGTTTTTGTTTTCTCTATAGCGTCATCCAAACGTTTTTTTTCAAAGCATCTTTCACTCTTAGGAACTTCTTTGTAGACCAAACTAAAATCGTCATCAGTAAGCAAAAACACTTTGCCTATAGCAATACCAGATGATGCCGCAACACCTCTTAGAATGACATTCTTCTCGTTGGACATTCGCGTACGCCCCTATTCACCAAAATTAGAATTAAACAATCTTTCTACAGCAGCTAACACATCAATTTCATCAAAACCTTCAGCAACGAATTTTAACTCAGTTCCTTGTGCAGCCGCCAAAGTCATAATTCCCATAATGCTCTTTGCATTAACTTCAAAATCGTCTTTTATAATTTTAATCGTAGCCTGATATTTATTTGTAATCTGGACAAGCATCATAGCAGGTCTTGCATGCAACCCCATTTTATTTGGAACAACAATAATTTTTTCCTTCATTGTTTCACACATCCCAATATGTTAGTATCCATCTGTAAAACAAAAAAACAACAACCACACTAGATACAACATTTTTTTGTGTCAAAATACTATACATTAATTCACCTATCTACTTCGCAAAATATCTCTATGATTAAGTTTCACTTTATATTTTTTACTTTTTAAAAACTCAGCAAATTTTTCCACAATAAAAACCGATCTATGGCGCCCACCTGTACACCCAATTGCTATTGTAAGATAACTCTTACCTTCCTTAATATAACCCAACAAATTGATCTCTATAAGTTCAGAAAATCTCCCGAAAAAAAGTTTAAATTCTTTTTGTTTTTCTATATACTTTTTAACAGCTTTATCCTTACCTGTTTTAAATTTTAGCCCATGTACATAATTGGGATTTGGTAAAAAACGCACATCATAAACTATATCAGCATCACTTGGTAATCCATATTTATAACCAAAAGAAACGACAGAAATATTTAAAAATTGTTTTTCAAGTTGATGAACCCCTGCAAACACTGAAATAGTTTTTCTCAATTCTCCAATCGTAAGATTTGAGGTATCAACGACTTCATCCGCTGTACAAAAAACGTCATTTACAATTTTTCTTTCAAGATTTATTCCCTCAGATACAGTTTTACCCAAAGGATGTCGACAACGCGTTTCAGAATAACGTCTTAGCAATACTGAATCAGAAGCATTAAAAAAAATAATCTTATAATTGATTTTTTTACTTTTTAAAACAACAAGCATATCGCCAAGATGCGATAGTGACTCCCCAGCACGAGAATCAACACTTATCGCAACATTTTTATACTTATCCTGATTTTTAAGACAAATACTGACAAAATCGAAAAACATCTGAACAGGCATATTGTCAACACAGACAAACCCAAAATTTTCAAATATTTTTAAAGCCTGACTTTTGCCAGCACCAGACATACCAGAAATTATATATAGCTTAATCATGGATTTAATTTTTATTAATCTCTTTTTGTAGTTTATCGCTTAAATTTTTTGCTGCAAAATATCCGTTATTTTTAACTCTCTGATTTAAACTTGCTGTCTCAACAAGAACAGCAAGATTCCTTCCAGGCCCAACCGGGATTGTCACTTTCGGAATTTTTACGTTCAAGTAGTCAGTATAATGCTCATCCATTCCCATTCTTTCATATTGTTTCGTAGGATCCCATTCTTCGAGTTCGATTACAAGCTCTATATGAGCCTCATCTAAAATGTTACCTGTTCCAAACAATTCTTTAATATCTATCACTCCAATACCTCTTACCTCCATAAGGTGCTTTGTAAGATCTAAACTACTGCCAATCAAGGTGCACCACGAACGTTTTTTTATGTTAACTATATCATCAACTACAAGCTTATGACCTCTTTTAACAAGCTCAAGAGCACATTCTGATTTACCTATTGCAGATTTTCCAATAATTAAGACTCCAAGGCCATAAACACTTGTCATCACACCATGCACCTTAATTGAAGGGGCAAGTTTGTCCCTTAAATAATAAATCAAATCTCCTATAAATGAAGAAGATCTTAATTCGGTTTTCAAAAGTGGAACATCTAAATCAGAGAATACTTTAATCATTGCAGTAGTAGGTTCAAGGTTTCTCGTCAAAATACAACCAACTGCTTTTTCGTTAGAAAAAATCCTTTCTAACAACCTTCTCTGTGTATCATGATCTAAACGATTCAAGTAAATGTGTTCCATCACACCTAAAACCTGTATACGTTCGTACGGAAAATGCTCAAAAAAACCTGCAAGCGCAAGCCCAGGTCTATTTATGTCAGGGACTGTAATTACTCTATCAACACCCTTACTCCCTGTTAAAAGTTCAAATTTAAAATCCTCACTTCTTTCTTTAAGAAGCGTATTCACATCTATTGACATTAACAAGAATCCTCTTGTTGTATAATTTTGACAATCTCCTCTTTCGTGGTCGCATCTCTTATGGCTTGCCTCAAAAATTTGTCCTTAAACAACCTTGAAATCTTAGACAATGCTTTTAAATGTTGTCCTGCTACTTCGACCGGCCCAGCTAGAAGAAAAATTATATAAACAAGATCGCCATCAAGAGAATTAAATTCTATGCCTTTATGCGAAATTCCAAGAACTCCAAGCTGTTCATGAAGAATATCTGTTTTTCCATGCGGAATCGCAACACCTTGCCCAATTCCAGTAGATCCCAATTTTTCTCTTTCTAAAACAACATTGACAATCTCATCTGTTTTCTTTATTTTCTTCGTATTCTTCAAAACATCTACCAGTTCGGTAATGGCCGATTTCTTATCTTCTGATTTCAAATCAATAACTATCGCATCTTGACTTAAAAAATCCATAATCTTCATGTCTTTCTCCTCTTATATTTACATTTCGTTGGGTTCTAAAAGAACCACTGACCCACTATCATTGCGATAAAGAACGTTTACCTTATCATTTGATATATCTTTAAACATATAAACTCTATATCCAAGATTATCCATCTCTATAATAGCTTCTCCTACACTTACAGGTTTTAAATCGAAACGCTTTATCTCTGAGATTTTTGTTCTTGAGTCCTCCATAATATCATAAGAAAATACTTCTTCGTTACGGTATTGATTTTTTAAAAGTTTTAAATTATTTTTTCTATGAATTTTTGAGGTTTCTTTTTGCTTTTTTAGTTGTTTTTCAAGTTTATCGATAGCTAAATCTATTGAAGCATACAAATCTACAGATTGATCTTTTGCTCTAAACAAAAATTTCCCAACATGTAAAACAACCTCTGTAATTTGTCTATTTTTTTCAACTGATAATATTACATGTGACCACATATCATCTTCACTACAAAATCTACCACATTTTATGAGTTTTTTTCGCACATAAGAATCAATAGAATCCGTAAGTTTTAGATGCCTAGCCGTGATATTAATTCGCATTTTTTTCTCCTAATACAAGCCATTTTTTATATTCATACCTATGAGAGCAATTACATTTTAAAATTATCACCAAGATATATTCTTCTCGCATTAGAATTTTTAAGTAATTCTTCTACATTTCCATCAAGCAAAATCTCTCCATCATAAATTATATACGCTCTATCTATAATTTCAAGTGTCTCTCTAACATTGTGATCTGTTATAAGAATTCCAAGCCCTTTTTCTTTCAACATCTTAATTATTTTTTGAATATCATCAACTGTTATAGGATCAATCCCAACAAATGGCTCATCTAAAAGTAAAAACTTAGGATCCGTGATAAGTGATCTTGCAATCTCAAGCCTTCTTTTTTCCCCTCCCGACAGGGTAACACTTAATTGCCGACACAATTTTGTAAGACCAAAATCTTCAAGCAACATATTTACTTTTTTCTTTTGCTCAAATTTTGAGATCGGAAGCGTTTGAGCTATTGATACCAAATTATCCTCGACGCTAAGTCCTCTAAATATAGACGGTTCTTGAGAAAGATAACCTATTCCTAACCTAGCCCTTTGATACATAGCTCTGTTAGTTATTTCTATTTCATCAAGATAGACATTCCCTTCATGGGGTTTTATAAGACCAACTGTCATATAAAAAGTTGTAGTCTTACCTGCCCCATTAGGACCTAATAATCCAACAATTTCACCCTGCTTTACATTTATGCTTACTCCGTTCACAACTGTTCTGTATTTATATTTTTTAAATAATTTTTCTGTTCTCAATATCATTTTATCTAATCTTTTATTTTAATATGTGCTGAAACATTTCCACTCATATTTATTTTTTTTTGCTCTTTACTCCCATCATAAGATAGCATCATTTTGTCCGCTATAAAATCTCCATCAAAAACACTGCTGAAAATTGTTGCAGTTGGTCTTTTTTCGATTGTTTGACAGGCATCAACATTTATTGTTTGCCCATTTTTACTCGTGTTGATTTTATCCGCATAAATAGTACAGATGCTTTTTTCATCTTCACTGATTACCTTAACATCTTCACACATTTCCCCTTTTTGACTAACGACACTATACTGCGCAAAATTACCATACGCTTGAAATGTTCCTTCTTTTTGATTTTTGGATGACAAATTAACATTACCAGATGCATAAACATCAGATTTCATCTCGTTATAAGCTATTTTATCAGCTGTAATTGTAACATCTTTATTAAAAATCTTTGAGTTACCTTTACAAGTTGCAATATTACCATTTTCCCTTTTTAATTCCAGCTTATCCCCTGTTACCACAGCCCTCTCTTTAAGCACCGTTTTTTGATTTTCAACGGTAATCTTATCGAGTTTTGTGTTTGATCTAAAACTCGTGCCATACAATATCTCTCCAGATCTTGTAATCTTTACACTATTGTTACTGTAAATTAAATCTTTACCCGCACTGTACATTAAATCAGTAGTTTCTAAATGTTCATTATTTGCACTATCCAAAACACACTTACCTGCACAATAAACATCATTTGTAACCATATCTATGTTTGCAACTTCTGCAGTCAACATTGAGGCAAATTTACCATTATCATAAATTTTTGCTTTGACAAATTTTGCATGAGCAACACCTTTATCTCCATCCATGATAGCAGATTCTGCTTCCAATATAATTTTTAATTTCCCTTTACTGGTCTGCACTATCGTAAATTTTTCTATAATTTGATTAAAACCACGTCGAACCCGTCCCACGGGAGCTTTTTCAGTTTTACACCCGGCTAATACACAAACAAACCATATACACATAAAAAATATATTGCAAGACCTTTTCCAAAAATTCATACTTACCTTTATTTAAGCCTTGTTTTCCATCCTTTATGAAAACGCATTGATCGCTCCGGATAATTTCTTAAACTGGATACATAAAATAATTTAAAAAAAACAAATGCACCATAACAGTAAAACTTTCTACGAATTTTTGTAAAGTCTAACATGTATATCTTGACAAAGCCTTTTGCCATTCACCTTTCGCTCGCATAACAATCTCTATTATTTCTCTCATGGCACCTTTTCCACCTTCAAAAGATGAAATGTAATCAACATTTTTTTTTACATCCTCACACGCATCGATAGGGCATGTCGAAAATCCTACCGCTTTTAAAACAGATAGATCTACTACATCATCACCCATATATGCAGTTTCCGTCATAGACAAATTATTTTTTTTTAGTATCTTTTCTAACGCCTTTTTCTTATTGACACAATTTTGAATAAGATAATCAATCCCCATATCCTTTGCACGTTTCTCGACCTGATTGGATTGTCTTCCAGTTATCCATGCTGTTTTAATCTTTGGAACCGTTTTTAAAAGTTCGTTGTAACCCATTCCATCTTTAACATTCCATATTTTTAACTCAGAACCTCTATCTAGAATTATTATTTCTCCTCGAGTCAAAACACCATCAACGTCACAAGCTAAAAGTTTAATATTTTTTGCCTTTTTCATTATTATATTTCTTTTATCACTCATCATTTGTTCTCGCCACTTTAACATTAGCTAGCTTATCGTGATTAATTAACTTTTTAAAACAACATTTATCTAAATTTTTCGCAATTAGTGGATTTATTTAATAATTTTATCTATATTTTTGATACATTCAAGCAATTTTTTAAAATGCTTTAAATTCAAACTATTTGCTCCATCTGAAAGAGCTTGATCAGGATTTTCGTGAACTTCTAAAAACAATGCTGCAATACCTACTGCCACGGCCGCCCTTGAGAGAGGGAAAATAAACTCTCTATTCCCTCCGCTACATACCCCCTGCCCACCAGGAATTTGAACACTGTGCGTTGCATCAAAAATAACAGGGTACTTTGTTTGTTTCATTATTTCTAAGTTTCTAAAATCTACAACTAAGTTACGATAACCAAAAGAAACTCCTCTTTCAGTAATAGATAAGCTTCTATTACCAAAAGTTTCAGCTTTTTTTATAATATTATCCATATCTTCAGGTGCTAAAAATTGTCCTTTTTTGATATTAATAGGTTTGCCTGTAAGCGCACATGCCTTTATTAAATCTGTTTGTCTAGACAAAAGGGCTGGTATTTGCAAAAAATCCACAACCTGTGCAACTTTTGGCACTTGATTTTCGGTATGTACATCTGTAATAACAGGAATTTTTAACTTTTTTTTAATTTTAGAAAGAATTTCAAGGCCGTCTTCTATACCTGGCCCTCTATAGGAACAACACGACAAACGGTTGGCTTTATCATATGAAGCTTTAAAAATGAATGGCATCTTTAATTCAGACGTTATTTTTTTTAAGTTGGCGGCTAATTCTAAGGAATGCTGTTGGCTCTCAATGACACACGGTCCAGCTATAATAACCACAGGATTATCATTAGCTAAAACAATATTTTCATCAATCCTTACATGTCTATGCATCTTGTTTACCTCATATCGATACACAAAAACAGCTACAAATATTTTTCGACTTTCAAAATGTCACTAGGTATATCAACCCCAATAGAATCATGTTTTGCAACAATAACTTTTATTTTTTTACCATTTTCCAACGCCCTCAACTGTTCAAGACATTCAGCCTTTTCCAACAACGACATTTCTTTTTTTGAAAATTCCAATAAAAATTTTCTTCTATATCCGTATATACCAATATGTTTATAATATTTAATCTTCACATTATCTCTATTATATGGAATTACAGATCTGGAAAAATATACCGCATACCCATCCCTACCAATAGCAACCTTTGCCACATTCGGGCTTTTTATAGTAGCTTCCTCATCTATCTTGAACGCAGCGGTCACGCATTCCAATTTTTTGTCCTCCTCAAGCGTGAGTGCAAGCTTGTCTATAAGATTTGGGTCTATCAGAGGCTCATCACCCTGTACATTGATGAAGATTTTATAGCTTTTTAAAAAATTTGAAGCTATAAAAGCAACTCTATCCGTACCACTTTTACACGTTTTAGGTGTCATGAAAACATGAGAATTTTGCTTTTTTACAGCATCATAAACACGCTTATCATCCGTTGCAACAGCAACAAAATCGATTTTCTTACAACGTCTAACTCTATCTATTGTATGCTGCACAAGAGGTTTGCCCTTTATCAACACCAATGGCTTGCCAGGGAAACGGCTTGCCCCATACCTTGATGGGATAATAACAGCTATTTTCACTTTTTATGAAACTCTGTTATAGCTTTTTTTAGCTCATTGTGACTAACCATAGCCGTACCAAGTTTGCCAACAACTATTCCAGCTGCAAAATTTGCAATTTCGGCAGCATTTAACAAATCTGATTTAGCCGCCAACGCCAACGCCATAGCAGAAATAACAGTATCGCCTGCACCAGTAACATCGTAAACTTCTTTAGCTCTTGTTGGAATATTTGTAATTTTATTATTAGGCTCAATAAGAGTCATACCATTCTCTCCACGTGTAATAAGAACAGAATCCGAATTTAGCGTTTTCAGGATTTTGGTACCTAAATTCAGTATATCTTCATTATTTTTTATGTTTCTTGCACCCATACCGTCAATTGCCTCTTTCTCGTTCGGCGTAATTATTGTGACTTTTTTATATCTTTTGAAATGTTCTATTTTTGGATCAACTGCAATTGGAATCTTATACTTGTTTGCAAGGGAAATTGTTTTCTTTAAAACCTTAAGACTCACAACCCCTTTTCCATAATCAGAGATTATTACAGCATTCGATTTAGGTATGAGTTTTTCTATATTTGCTATAGTTTTAAATTCGGTACCATGTTTAAAAAATCCTCTTACTTCTTTATCAACCCTGACAACTTGCTGGCTTGATGCTAAGATTCTTGTTTTTGTAATCGATGGCCTTGAAGAATCATAAATCAAATAATCAGGACTAATTTTTTTCTCTATAAGCATTTCAACTAAAGATTTTCCTGCAACATCATCTGCTATTACGCTAACGATAAACGCTTTACCGCCCAAGGCCGTTATATTATTTGCAACATTTGCCGCACCACCAAGTGCTTCAGTTTCTCTTTCAATCTCCACAATTGGAACAGGTGCTTCTGGAGAAATTCTTTTCACTTTTCCCCACATAAACCTGTCAACCATCACATCCCCTACAACCAAAACAACTTGTTTTTTAAACAAAGATATCAGCTCTAAAAAATTCATATATTCTCTTTAAAAATCATACAATCTCAAAAATTTTTTAGTCACAAAATTCTTTTGTATTTTTTACATTGTCATAAATAAGATTTATTTTCTAAATAGCAACAGTAATCTCTAACAGAGTCTTCTAGTTCCATAAAATGTCCAGTGTACCCTACGCTTTTTAGACTATCCATATTTGCACAAGTGAAATACTGATATTTTGACCGTAATGAGCTAGACATCTCAACATATTCTATATTCTCTTTTTTCCCCACAGCCACAAACATCGATTTTGCAACATCAATCCATGTTCTTGGCTTGCCAGTCCCAAGGTTAAACAATCCTGTTTTTTGTGGATTTTTAAACAGAAAATACATCACGTCAACAACATCCTTTATATACACAAAATCCCTGCTCTGTTGACCATCCATACAATCTGTTTTGTAAGATTTAAATAATTTTATAGAACAATCATTGACGATATTTTCATAATTCTTACAAATTACACTTCGCATATCGCCTTTATGGTATTCGTTTGGACCAAAAACATTAAAAAACTTTATTCCCGTGACTTTATTTATATAGTTGTTATTTAGAAGCCACAAATCAAACATATGTTTAGAAAAAGCATACATGTTCATAGGGGAAAATTTCCGCAATTTGGATATATCGTCATCATAACCAAACTCACCATTTCCATACGTTGCAGCGGATGACGCGTATATAAAAGGAATTCCCATTTCAAAAGCCCACAGGGCGAGAACTTTAGAATATTCATAATTGTTTTTTACATAATAATTCGCATCAAGAGAAGTTGTATAACTGCATGCGCCAAGGTGTACGATTGCTTCAGGTTTCGAGAGTTGCCTACTTACAACGACATTAAAAAAATCTTCTTTTTGCATATAATCAGAATAACTTTTACCTACCAAATTTTTCCATTTTTCACTATCATCAAGATGATCAACAACCAAAATATCTCTTATACCTTCATGATTTAGTTTCCACAAAAAACAGCTACCTATGAACCCTGCTCCTCCGGTCAACACTATCATATGCTCCCCACTTTCAAACCTGTTCCAAATATGGTAGACTGTGCCTTCTTCAGCTTAGCGGTGTATTGTATAAAAGATACTTTTCACTGTCAATCAATTAAATTGTGTTGCGACACGACAAAATACGATGTGCTTGTTTATACAAGCACTTAGATTAATCTTGAAAGGTATAGGTTTAGCTAAATTATGAAAAGAATTGATGTAAGAAATGTTGCCATCATAGCCCATGTAGACCATGGAAAAACAACTATGGTAGATTCTCTGTTGAAGTTTTCAGGACAATTTAGTACTAAAGTTGATGAAGCCCAGGACATGGTTTTGGACTCTAACCCTCTTGAAAGAGAAAGAGGTATAACTATTCTTGCAAAATGTACATCGGTAAATTACAAAGGCAATACCATAAACATAGTAGATACCCCTGGACATGCTGATTTTGGCGGTGAGGTAGAAAGGGTATTAAAAATGGTCGATGGCGCAATACTTATGGTCGATGCTAATGAGGGCCCTATGCCGCAGACTCGCTTTGTATTAAAAAAAGCCCTTGCCCTTGGGTTAAGACCTATTGTTATCGTTAATAAAATGGACAGACCTAATGCAACCCCAAGTACGACTGTAGACAGTGTTTTTGATTTATTTGTAAAACTTAATGCAACCGACAAACAACTTGATTTTCCAATACTTTATGCATCAGGACGCGAAGGTTGGGCAAGCATAACTGCAGAAGATAAAGGTAAAGATATAGAACCTGTTTTTGCAACAATTTTGTCTCATATTCCCCCACCAGATGCAGATATTGAAAAACCTCTTCAAATGCAAATAACGATTCTCGATTACAATAATTTTCTTGGCAATGTTGGAATAGGCAGAATTTTAAACGGATCTGTAAAAAAAGGGCAACCAATAGCACTTGTAAATAATGATAATGTCAACTCCCCAAAGATCACAAAAGCAGTTCGTATAGATAAATTTTTTGGGCTCACAAAACAAGAAATCACTCAGGCAGAAGCTGGGGATATAGTGTTAATATCTGGGCTTGAGAATGTTGAGATTGGTGATACCGTATGCAACATTGATAACATTTTGCCACTACCAAAACTTTCGATAGATGAACCTACCATTTCTATGAATTTTCTTGTAAATGATTCCCCTTTTGCTGGACGTGAAGGAAAATTTTTAACAAGCAGACACATAAAAGCACGATTAGAAAAGGAAGCACAGATAAATGTAGGATTAAAAATTGAAGTGTTAGAGGAAGAAGGGAGATTTAAAGTTTCAGGGAGAGGTGAGCTACATTTGACCATTCTCATTGAAACTATGCGCCGTGAAGGATTTGAACTTGCAGTTTCATCTCCCGAGATAATATACAAAGAAAAAGATGGTAAAATCTGTGAACCTGTTGAATTTCTCACTTTAGATATAGAAAGTCAATATCAGGGAGCTGTTTTTGAACTTATAGGAAAAAGATCGGCAAAACTTGAAAACATAGTAAACGAAAACGCAAATAGAGTACGTCTCGAATACATAATTCCATCCAGAGCATTGATAGGTTTAAAAAATGAATTCCTAACAAATACTCACGGACAGGGCATTATGCATCACAGTTTTTATGATTACCTGCCAAAAATTAACGTCTCAAATTTAAGAACAAATGGCGTGTTTATAGCGAAAGAATATGGTAAAGCTACAGCTTACGCACTTGATAATTTGCAAATGAGTGGACAGCTTTTTATTGGCCCAGGTGTTGAAGTATATGAAGGGATGATAATAGGGCAAAATTCTAGAAATAATGATTTGGTTGTAAATCCGTGTAAACTAAAAAAATTAAGCAATATGAGAAGTAAAGGCTCAGACGATGCACCAATGCTTACACCTCCGAAATTGATGAATCTTGAACAAGCAGTTGAATACATATCACCAGACGAACTCGTGGAGATCACACCAATTTCTATCCGCATGAGAAAAAAGGCTCTAAGCCATCTGCAACGAAAACGTTCCTCCAAGAATGACGAAGAGGAATAATATCTTTCTACTATAACATTCTCAATCAAGATCTACATATACGGTCCCATGTTATAAAAATGTTAATTGGCGAAAAAAGGATCTTTGAGAAAAATATAGAAATCAAGAAGGAGCACATTGGGGTGAGAACATTTACGATTTTTAATTATTTCAGATAAAAACGTCCAATTAAAAAAATAACTTTACGCAATGTTTTTAACACTTCCACAAAAAATCATTGTAAGCACAAATTCTTTAGGAGATATCCTCAGTTTTTGCAATTAATTCATACGTTGTCAACTTTGTTGTGCATATTATTTTGTAGTGTTGTCAACACTAAGAGCAAATTTTGTAACCCCTGCTTTTTTTGCGTTTACCATAGTTTGCACCAAACAATTATATCTAGCCTCTTCGTCACACTTTATAACGGCAACTTTATCAGGCTTTGAAGATATCAAACGACGTAAAACATTTTCAATATCTAAAATATTTACTTGTTTCCCATCTATGTATACATATCCCTCTTTTGAAATCAAAATATCTATGTTTGTTACATTTGTATTGTCTTGCCTGTCTGCTGCAATTTTAGCTTTTGGAATATTAACCTTTATACCAGGTTGCATAAGCGCAGGTGTTGTTATCATGAAAATAACAAGAAGTACAAGTATAACATCGGTAAACGGAGCTATATTGATTTCTGATATAGCAGCATTTTTTTTTCTGTAAAACTTCATAGCTTACTCATTACATTTTTCAAGTTCTCTTCCACCGCAGAAATACAATATTCCATATCTACAACAAATTTATCTATGATTTTCGAGAAAAAATTGTACGCAACCGTGGCCGGAATCGCAACGGAAAGACCAGCGGCTGTTGCAATAAGTGCTTCTGAAACACCACCAATAACAACTGTTATTCCTCCTGACCCTACTTTTGAAATATCATGAAAAGCCCCTATAATGCCTAAAACTGTTCCAAATAAACCTATATACACCGAAATACTTCCAAACGTTCCTAGTATGGTGGTAAGATTTTCAAGTTCAACTGTCTGTATCATTATCTCCCTTTCCATAACACCATTGATATTTTTTTCTTTTTCTTTAAAAGCAACAAGCCCAGCCTTAGAAACTTGCCCCATTGGGGAATTCACGGTACCACAATAGTCAATAGCCTCATCTATTTTATTTTCTCTTATTTTCCTAGTTAACGCATACACAAAATCAACTCTTTTAACCTTTGACTTAGTCCAGAATGTAATCGCTTTAAAACAAATGACAGATACTGAAACTATAGAGGCACCTAGAAGAACATAAAGAGCCCATCCACCCATATTTAATATATCTACAAAGCTTTTATTTTCAAACATTTTATCCCCTCTCTCTAAATATAATTCAACACAGCAACAAAACCCAGCACAAATTTATCTCAGCCACCCATCCTAGTTTATTATTTTTTTACCCATATATCAATGTGATGTAACTTCCCATAATACATTGGACTTTTGTTTGAAACAACCCGGCTTAGTTATAGCATATAAGATAATGTGGTTCAAAACTTACGTTAGGGTCAAGTTATTCCTGTCAAAAACCAAATACGTCATGGAACCCTACAGTATTTTCTCAACTGTTTTAAAGTAATTACAAAATCTTTTGGTAACGGGGCTTCAAAAGTTATCGCTTTGCCATTTAATTGCAAAGTTAAAGAAGCAGCATGAAGCGTAAGTCTTGAAATAAGAGGTTTTTCTCTTTTCTCATTTTTCACTTTATAATTACGTTTAATAGATGATAAAATTATGGGATCAGAAACGCCATACTCACCATCTATTGCAAGAGGATGCCCAATACTCCAAAAATGTACTCTTATTTGATGCTTTCTTGCTGTAAGTGGAAAAGCTTGCACTAAGGTGTAGCTTTTAAATCGTTCTAAGATTTTGAAATTCGTTATGGATTCTTTACCTGCTGAATTTATAAGCACATCTCCCCCTGAAACAAGAATTGGTTTATTTATTGTTCCCTCTTCTTCTTCTAAAGTACCGGATAGCAAAACGATATATTTTTTATGAATTTTGGAATTTTCAAACTGTATGCTTACATCTTTATAGATCTGTTGGCTCTTAGCAAACAGCAAAACACCAGTAGTGTCATAATCGATTTTATGAACTGCCAATATTTTTTGATTCAATTGCTTTTGTAGTACTCCAATAAGAGTCTTGTTTTCATCGGTGTACTGATCCGGAATAACAAGAATTCCAGTTGGCTTATTTACAACTACAATATTTTCATCTTGAAAAATTATTTCTATCTCATGTCTCATTTTGTATATTTACAGTTAAGCCGTCATTGTGTATTTTACAAGTTTTTTTATAATCTTACATATCAATATCAAATCTCTGTTAATTTTCTAAATTCCTTTTCATCGATAATCTTTATGTTTAATCTTTTTGCTTTATCAAATTTTGAACCAGCTTTTGATCCTGCAAGAACATAATTGGTTTTTTTGCTTATAGCAGACGTTACTTTTCCTCCAAGTGATCTTATAATTGCACTTACTTGCTCTCTTGTGTAATTTTCAAGTTCTCCTGTCAAAACAAATATTTTTCCCTCAAGGAATGTACTTGCCTGTTCCGTTTCAGGTTCAGTTGTATTTAACCCTGCTGCAATCAAGGCATTTACAACACGACGTGCAGCCATATTTTCAAAAAACCCTTTTAAAGATAATGACAAAACTTCACCTATTCCATAAATTTTTGTAAAGTCCTCAGCGCTTATATTAAGCAGGGTTTCCAGGTTTTTAAATCTTTTTGCAATAAGTTCTGAAGCTTTTTCACCTACATGACGAATCCCCAACGCAAATAAGAGCCTACTTAACGGTTGACTTTTACTTGCGGTAATTGCTTTTACAAGATTGTTTGCTTTCTTTTCCTTAAACAAATTAAGAGATACAAAATCATCATATGTTAAACTATAAATATCTGCAAGGGTCCGTATTTTTCCCTTTTCAATCAGTTGATCTATTACTGCTTCTCCAAAACCGTCAATGTCCATAGCATTTCTGCTTGCAAAGTGTATTAAATATCTTTTAAATTGTGCAGGACATTCAGGGTTAATACACCTGTATGCAACCTCATTTTCATTTTCTTTGATAATTTCACCGCCACATGATGGACAATTGCGCAAAGGCTTAAAAAAACCACTATTGTGGTGCATTGTACCTTTTTTTACAACCTTCACTATTTTTGGAATAACATCACCTGAACGTTCTATTAAAACAGTATCTCCTTCATTTACATTTAACCGTTGTATTTCTTCGAAATTATGGAGCGTTGCACGTGATATAGTAACGCCTGCAAGCGCAACAGGTCTTAGAATTGCTAAGGGTGTTATTATTCCAGTACGCCCTACCTGTGTGCTGATTTTTTCCAATACTGTAGTCGTCTGCTTAGCAGGAAATTTAAACGCTATAGCCCACCGTGGGCTTTTGCTTGTATATCCAAGATCATTTTGTAGCTGTACATGATTCACTTTAATTACAAGTCCATCGATTTCATATTGCAAAAAATCTCTTTTGTTTAACATAACATTTATAAAATCCGTTATCTCATTTAAAGAACTACATATTTTAAAATCATTCTGTAGCTGAAAATTACATTCTTGGCAATACTTTAAAAAATCAGATTGTTTTTGAAGATGGATTCCATCAATGCTTCCGAGTGAATGAACAAAGAAACGAAGTTTTCTTGCAGCAGTAATCTGTGGATTTTTTTGTCTTAAAGAACCGGAAGCAGCATTTCTTGGATTGGCAAACTTCAGTCCACCAACTGCAAGAATTTCTTCATTTAATTTTTCAAAATCTGATTTATTGATATATACCTCCCCACGTAATTCAAAAAATTTGGGAGGATTTTTAATTTTAAGCATAAGAGGAATATTTTTAATCGTTTTTATATTTTCAGTTATATTTTCACCTATGTAACCATTCCCACGCGTTGCCGCTACTGCCAAAATACCATCAAAATATGTTAAGCTTGCGCTCACACCGTCAACTTTAGGCTCAACAATGAACTCTATATTTTGGCTTTTGAGGTTTTTTTCAACTCTTTCATACCATCTTGTAGTTTCATCCAGCGAATAAGTGTTGTCCAACGAAAGCATACGTGACAAATGCGTTACATTCTCAAAAATCGGCGAAGCAAAACCAGATACTTCTTGTGTTGGCGATTTGGGCGATACTAAAAGAGGATTTTCTATTTCTAGTTTTCTTAGTTCTTTTACAAGATTGTCATACTCACTGTCAGATACTTCAGGGCTATTTTTATCATAATAAAGATTGTTGTGCCTAGCAAGCTCCTTTATTAGATAATCAATGCGATTTTGTACACTTTCCATAGTTATTTTGAATTTTTTGGAGTTCTTATACCTTTAAGATTATCTAAAATTCCATTAATAAACTTACTTGAATCTTCTGTAGAGTATTTTTTGGAAATTTCCACAGCTTCATCTATTATAACGTTAACCGGAGTATTAGGCGTAGCCATAATCTCGTAGATCGCAATACGCATAATGTTGCGATCGATAACAGCCATTCTTTCGAGATCCCAATTTTTTGCGTACTGTTTAATAATGGAATCTATAACCTCTTTGTTATCGCAAACACCTCTAAGCAAACTTGTTGCAAATTGTTTGTAAACTTCAGCTTTTGGTAAACTATCGTTAAAAGAAGCGTATACAACATCAACAGGAATATTGCAATTATCAACTTCGTAAAGCATTTGCAAAGAACATTCTCTTGCTTGTCTGCGGGAACTCATCAATCATAGACCTCGTTTGAGACTTTTGCCGTTGCTTGTGGATTCTATAAAAAATCGAACATGTATTCAATATCCTAATTGCCCACAGGCTGCACCAATATCTGCTCCTTTGGCTTGTCTTATATTTACAGTAATTTTGTTAAATTTCAATATATTTTTAAATTTTTGAATTCGGTCTTGATTTGGCGTTTGCAGTTGGATACCATTTATATGATTGAAAGGGATAAGGTTTACCTGAACATCAGGATTAAGTAGCTTATGACGATTTAATAATCTTGTTAATTTATGCGCATCTCGTGTTGAATCGTTGATCCCCTTTATGAGAATATATTCTATCGTAAGGCGAGATCTTGTTTTTTCAAGATAATATTTGCCTGCATTTAGTATATCTTCTATTCTAAATCCAAAATTATTGGGAATTAATTTTTTCCTTTGTTTCTCATCAACAGCATGCAAAGAAATAGCAAGACGAATGCCAAAATTAATATTTGCAAGTTTTTTTATTGCTGGGACAACACCCACGCTTGAAAGCGTTATATGTCTTTTACCTATACCAAATTCCCTATTTGATAAAAGAGAAGTTAAAACCGAAGTAATGTTATTAAAATTAAGCGTAGGCTCACCCATCCCCATGAATAAAACACCAGAAATTTTTTCCTTGGAATCATTTTCAATCTGTAAAATCTGTTCTATAATTTCGCCTCTGCTTAAGTTTCTTGCAAATTTAACTGTTCCTGAAGAACA
Source organism: Endomicrobium sp. (assembly GCA_031286985.1). GTDB lineage: Bacteria > Elusimicrobiota > Endomicrobiia > Endomicrobiales > Endomicrobiaceae > Endomicrobiellum. Next base: position 20,815 of record JAITTL010000021.1, on the reverse strand, counting down.
AAAAGAGCACATCATAGGACAGCCTATTTGGGATGAGATGCATACAGAGTTTTTATTCTTTGAATGGAGAAGAACAGCAAATAAATATTTTTTATCAACAGTTTGAAAAGTATATCTGACCGTATTATCAACTGCAGATGTTTCCTTTTTTACCATTTTTAATACTCTTAAAAGAAATTTCGTATCGAGTTCTTCTCTTAATATTTTTGGTATATTTGTAAATTCTTTAAAAGAAGAAGATTTTTTTTCATATATCCATTCAACAATTTGATCGATTTTGTAGTCCTGCTCTATTACGGATTTTACCGCTGATTTCAATTGTGTAGTTGTTAAGTCAAGTATATATTTTTTCATAAAATCATATTGTTCCTTCTTAAATTAAAAAGTTTTATTAGATTTTTTGTCGAATTATCATGTTCCTTGCCTGTTTGCCCTTTGAGTTCTGGCAAAATGCCATCTGCTAAGGTTTTACCCAGCTCAACACCAAACTGATCAAAACTGTTAACGCACCACATAATCCCCTGAACAAATATTTTATGCTCGTATAATGCAATCAACGCACCTAGTGTTTTAGGTGTAAGCTTATCGATCAATATGCTATTTGAAGGTTTATTGCCCTCAAATACTTTGTGAGGAGTTAGCGCCTTTATATCAGCACTTGAAAATCCTGCTGCTTTGAGATTTTCACTAACTTGGTTTCTAGTAAAACCAAAAGCTAAAGCTTCAGGTTGGGCAAAATAACTCGCCATAAGCTTTTCATGATGATCACCAATTTCTCTAAGCGGATTAATAAACCCTATAAAATCACAAGGTATCAATTTGGTTCCCTGATGGAAAAGCTGATAAAAAGAATGCTGACAATTCGTACCAACATCACCCAAAATTATAGGACCTGTTTCATAAGTAACTCTCTTACCTTCAAAATTTATAGCTTTACCGTTACTTTCCATGTCATTTTGCTGCAAATATGCTGAAAATACATGCAAATATTGACTGTACGGCAAAACAGCATGGGCTGAGGCGCCAAAAAAATTATTGTACCAAAATCCCAAAGCAGCCATGATGACAGGTATATTTTTTTCGTAAGGAGTATTTAAAAAATGTTGATCTATATAATGAGCTCCTTCTAAAAGCTCAACAAATTTATCAAATCCAACAAAACATGCAATAGACAAACCTATCGATGCCCATAGAGAACACCTACCATTAACAAAATCCCAAAGTTCAAATATGTTTTGCCTATCAATTCCGAATTCTAAAACTTTTTTTGTATTTGTTGAAAGTGCTACAAAGTGGTTCGCAATAGCTTTAATGCCAAGTTTGCCAGTAAGCCAACTCCTTGCTGTTAATGCATTGGTAACTGTTTCAAGTGTTGTGAAAGTTTTGGATGCAATCATAAAAAGAGTGGTTTCAGGATTTAGTTTTTTTAATACTTCATATATATCAGTACCATCGACATTTGAAACAAAATAGATACTAGGCCCGTCTGCATAATATTTTAATGCTTCGCAAACCATTTTTGGCCCTAAACAAGAACCACCTATGCCGATATTTACAATATCTACAATTTTTTTTCCTGTAGCACCAAACCATCTTCCATTTCTTAAGTTATTGCTAAATTTTTTCATTTTCAAAAGAGCTGAGTTGATCTGGGACATTACATCATTTCCATTAATATAAACTGGATTATTACTTCTGTTTCTTAGTGCCGTATGTAAAACAGCTCTTTTTTCCGTCAAATTTATCTTCTCACCGGAAAACATTTTTCTTGCATATTCATTCACTTTGGACAATTTTACGAAATCTATCAATAGCTTAAAAGTAGACGAAGTTATTATGTTTTTTGAATAATCAAAAATTATACGTATATTGTCGTCATGTATGGAAAATTTATTATATCTATCTTTATCTTTAAACAATTCTCTTAAAGTAAGTTTTTTGATTTGTTTGTAGTTTTTTTCAAGATTTTTCCACTGTAACGTACTTCTCAATGTCAACTTACCCATCACTTATACCCTTTATTCATATATAGCTCATAGATACTCGTTGAGAACCTTGTTTTACTGATACACAGACTACATATATCATAACTGAACTCACACCATTTCAACGCAAACCAAGACTATTATTTATATGCTATCGTACTTTTTTGTTAACTATTTTTTGGTATGGTTTACACACATTTTCAACCTTATAGCATAGCTTTTGTTAATATTTTGTTTCGATTCATGATCTTACAGACACATATTCCACATTCTGCGTGTGCTACTTTATTGATGCTTATCCTTATTGTTGTTTTTTTGTAAATCTTGATTGTATTGAATTATACAACTTTTATCGTCCAATATGATAGAATCGGAGAATGACAATTAAAAGTGTACAAGATCAAATATTTAAAAACATCTTAAGTTTGCGAGAAGGTGAAACTCATGACAAAAACAGATTTTTTTTTGTTGAAGGTAAAAAGCAGATCGAGGAAATTCCAATAGACTGGAATATAAAGCAAATATTCGTATCTGAAAAATACGAAAACGATGTTACTGGAATTAAAAATGTTGTAACATTTTCCGAGCGTTTGTTTAAGAAGTTAGCATCAACTAAATCCCCTCAAGGGATAATGGCTGTTGTTGAAAAAAAACATTATGATATTAAAGAAATTCTAAAAAATTCTGGGGTGCTTATAGTCTTGGAAAGTATTCAAGATCCTGGAAATCTCGGTACGATTATTCGTTCTGCTGACGCATTCGCTGCAAAAGCCGTGTTTATATCAAAAGGAAGTGTTGATGTGTACTTAGATAAAACCATAAGAGCAACAATGGGTTCAATCTTTCATTTACCTGTAATAAATAATATAGATACTGAAGAAACCCTGGCCATGCTGAAAGAAGAAAATATTACTATTTTTGCTGCTACGCTAAATGGAACTCACTACCTAAGCGATTGCACAATTCCAAAAAAAAGCGCTTTCATAATAGGGAACGAAGCACACGGCCTTAACAGGAAGATAGAAAGCCTATCCGATCTGCTTGTCAAAATACATATGCCGGGGAATTCTCAATCTCTAAACGTTGCAGTTGCAGCATCTATAATTATGTACGAAATATCGAAAAAATAAATAGACCTCTTTTCAAACCTAAAGTTCAAATTTGATACCAATTTTTGCACTTTCCACATTTTTCCAGCCATCATTTTGCAGCAATTTTAACATATCATTTGCATTCTTTTCACCTGCATGAATTATACATATTTTGACATTTTTATTTTGTTCTGAAAGCCAGTTTTGCAATACATAAAAATCAGCATGGTCCGAAAAAACATCATACTTCTTTATTTTTGCAACACTTTTTATGCCAGAACGTGTTTTTTTATTTTGAATAATGAGCCCTGCATTGCTCTCCTGATCTACGTAATTGACTATCATCACAAAAACATTCTTTTTCGTTAACATTTCAGGCATAAGTTGTACCGATTTCCCGTTATCCATATCACCGCTTGCGGAAAATATGATCATCTGTGAATCATAATTTCTTATCATTTCAAATTTTACATTTTCCGGTAAAACTGATTTTTTTTGATAGACATCGTTTAAAAACCAGTTCCCTCTCCCGGTTTTTACTTCTTTTTGATATAGAGCTGTTATTGTATTAGCACTAGGAGAGACGGAATAGATCGATATATCTTTTGATAGATCCATATTATCTTGCATAAGTTTTAGTTCATATAAAACTTTTTGAGTTCTATTAAGAGCTAAAGCTGGAATCCAAATTGTTTTTCCTGAAGAAATTGCATGTTTTAAATCGCTTCTAAAGACATGATATTGTTCCTCAATATCCTTATTTTTTTTGCCACCACAAGTAGCTTCCATAAAGACACAATCAACTGGTTCAGGAATGTCAAACTTCCCAGTAAATCTGGAATAGCCATTGCCTAAATCTCCAGAAAATAAAATCTTTTTGTTATCAACTTCAAAAATCAAACTTGCGGAACCGGGGATATGTCCAGCATTTATAAATTTCACTTTAAAATTGTCAGAAAATTTAACATACTCATTATAATTTACCGTAACAAAATACCGCTCCATTGTAGCGGTTTCTTCTTCGCAACAATTTTTACATAGTAAAAATTTAATATTTTCTTTTTTCTCCAAATCCTTTAATAGGATTTTGTTGCATAAACATCTGACAGATTTCATATTCCATTTACATCTATTTCTCCAATGAGCAACAATGGCCCATTTATTACGTTGAGTTTTCCCTTTTTTTCTTTCAGCCCAAAACCATTTTCTTTCTATTAAATCATATCCATTTCTATCATTAAAAAGAGCCAACACAAGCTCTTTTGTAGGTTGTGTAGAATAAATTTTACCTTTAAATCCTTTATGTATTAAAAGAGGAATCTTCCCACTATGGTCTAAATGGGCATGTGTCAAAACGAGGACGTCTGCATTAACAAGCTCTGGTTCAATTTTGGAATTTTTCAACTCTGCATTTTCAATTTCATTTGGCATAAATAAACCACAGTCGATGATAACTTTAAAACCTTCTATTTCTAAAAGAAAACAGCTACCTGTAACCGTACCAGCTGCTCCATAAGGAGTCACTTTCACCCATGTGCAGCCGACAATCGCAGATAAAAAAACTAATAAAATTGCCAAAACAATTTTTTTCATTGGTAAACATATACCATTTTTTTTACTAATTTAGTACTACTAATTGAACAACTTCTCTAATACATCATGCAAAAAAACATATGGTATTTTTTATATTAGAGGATTCCTGCACGTTATGCTCTACTGTTTTATGTTTGGATTTTTTGGATAATTGTAAAATAGATTATATATTGCTTGTTTAAACATGAGTCAAACGACTTATCAGCATTCAAGCCCACTGTCCGGGTATATTCATTTAAGTATGTATGGCGATATTTTCGTTAATTTTTGATTTTTATTCAATATCCCGTATTTTTTTGATAATTTGGTTGACTTTAGCGTTAAAATAGGGATCCGTATCCATTTTTTCTTTTATTTTGTTGCATGCATGCATAACTGTCGAATGATCCCTTCCGCCGAAGGCATCACCAATAGCGTTCGTTGAAAATTCGTCTGTCAACGTTCTGGCTAAATACATTGCAATTTGTCTGGGAAAAGCAATTGCATCTGTTCTGCGTTTAGATTTCATATCTCTCGTATCAATATTGAAGTCTTCAGCTACAGCTTTTTGAATATTTTCTATAGTTATACGCGCAGAATCATCAGATTTAATAATGTCTTTAAGTATTTTTTGAACAGAATCAACAGTCAAAGGAGCTCCTGCAAACAAAGAGAATGCGGTAATCCTCAAAAGCGAACCCTCAAGTTGTCTTATGTTCGACTTAACATGAGTAGCAATATGTAAAATAACATCATCGGGAACATGTATTTGCTCTTCTTCTTCAGCTTTTTTTCGCAAAATGGCTATTCTTGTTTCCAAATCCGGAGGCTGAATATCTGCTATAATGCCCCATTCAAATCTCGAAATAAGCCTCTCTTCAACGCCTTCAAGCTCCTTTGGGGGCCTATCTGAAGAAATAACAACTTGTTTTTTCGAATTAAATAAGTTATTAAACATATGAAAAAATTCTTCTTGAGAACTTTCCTTTCCTATCAAAAACTGTATATCGTCAATTAAGAGACAATCTAAGTTTCTGTATTTATTTTTAAATGACGATATTTTGTCAAAGCGGATTGATTCTATAAACTCAGTAACAAATTTCTCGCATGTCACATAAAGAATTTTTGAAGTTACAGCCATTTGTTTTATATAGTTACCTATAGCATGCAGTAAATGTGTTTTTCCAAGACCTACCCCACTGTAAAGAAAGAGAGGATTAAATTGCTTGCCAGGACTTTTTGCTACTGCTTCGGAACAACCGTGCGCAAATCTATTGGAAGCCCCAATAACAAAACCAGAAAAAATATATTTGGAATTTAACTGATCTTTTTGCATTGTCTGCACCTGAGCAGGAGAAACAATATGGGTAGAGGATTCTTGAGTTCTATTCGTTATAGAAGATACGCCTTCGCTTGGCTTTAACTTTAAAGTCACTTGTTTGTCACAAAAATCCGATAAAATTCGTTCAATATTTTTTTGCTGATTATTTATTATCCACTGTGAAAAATAAATATTTGGGACTTCTAAGGTAAAAACATTATTTTCAAAAATCAAAGGTTTAAGAGGGGAAATCCATAAATTATAAGTTTCCGGAGCAACTGACAATTTAATGCTATCTACAACCTTTTGCCATAAATCAAAAACAGAACTGTCCATATAATCCTCAAATTATCCACATCTGTCAAGAGCATAAAAAAAAGACTTCACCAAAGTGTCTTGCACATGTCCAACTGCATATTCTTTATTTCATTTGTCAAACGTAGAAAATCTAAAACAGAGAGTTTGTCTGGCCTTAAAAGTGGATTTAATTTCAAATTATCCACAACCTGTCTAGCTTGGATTTTTTCCAAATTTTGAAACGAGCTAATGCAATTCAACACTGTCTTTCTGCGCATATTAAAAGAATGCTTTATAAAATCGAAAAAAATTGATTCTGGCTGACTAGAAAACTTATTGGTAAGTTTCACAACAGAAGAAACAATTTTTGGCGATGGGGCAAAGCATTTCGACGAAACATCAAACAAAATAGCACAATCCGCATAGTACGATGTAAATATGGACATGTAGCCATACCTTTTACTACCACATCCGGCCACAAGACGCTGCGCAACCTCTTTCTGAAGCATAAAAACCGCAGAGGTCCAATTTTTTAAAGGTAAAATTTTCTGAATTATCGCTGTACCAACGTTATAAGGTAAATTTGAAATAATCTTAAAGGTACCAACCAGCATATTGTACTTGAAAAAATCTGCATTTATAAGTTCAAAGTTTTGAACGCCACGAAACGAAGAACACCGACCCAACTGCTGGCACAGAACCCCATCTATCTCTACAGCTATAAGATGCCTCACCTGTGGCTGTATAATTTTTGTCAAAATCCCTTTCCCAGGACCAATCTCTAAAACATCATCCTGCTTGCTTAAATTAGCGGCTTTGATAATCTTATTTACTATATTATTATCGATCAGAAAATTCTGGCCATGCTTCTGACGCATTCACATTGTACCATATAATCATTTACATAACATACGAACAACACACGCTAATGATTCCTAATATTTTTTACATCTTACCTGACAAAAATCCACAGATCAATAAAACCTAAATCCAACAGAAAATGCTATCGCTGAGCAACGACATTTACTCCTGTCTGCATTATCTAGAGAAGATTTTTTATATGTAAACTCACTCACAAGATAAGTAACTTGAAACACCAGATAATCTATGCAAACTCCAAGACTCAAACCATAACACAAGCCACCCTTCGTGGATTTGAAATTTGAATCTCGCATTATCGGAGTAATATATCCAACTCTTGGTGATAAGAACATATAGGTATTTTCAAATTTGCCAACAGTTGTACATAATTTTGCACTCACATAAAAAGGCATAAAAGAAATGGTCCCTGGTGAATCTTCCTTTTCTCTAAATTTTCTTGGTAAAGAATAAGACCCTCCAAATCCTAATGCAAAATATTCATTGATGTATCGGAAACATTCAAGCCCTACAGCAAATCCTGCGTTTGTATTTAAATCTTTACCAAAGGCAGACATCGTTATATCGGGTTGAACTCCAATCATTGGGATAATTTCTGTACAGATATCTTTATATTTGCATTTTGTCTGTCTTGTGTCAGCAATCGCCACAGGTAACAACATGCTACACACTAAGGCCAAAACAGTTATTACTCTTTTCATTTTTTTACCTCGCATTAGTCCACAAACCCATCGCAATGCCAAGACCAGCACATCAGCCATGATACACAACAATACCACACAAAACAAACAGCCTATACCACCTTAACGAAAAACGACTACGCTCCTTATCATTAAAGATACAAGCGTAATCTTTATATTTTTTTGTTTTATTTATTTTTGCCAACAATCTTGAAAACCTTTGTTGAACAATGTGGACACACCCCAGAAACAGCCTTCATTCCGTTTTTCATCACTACATCCTGTGGATCCTTTACCTCAACCTGCTCTTTACATTTCATACATCTCGCTTCCACCATGGACATTCTCCCTTTATATTTTTTTGCCGTCACACTACAAAAAAAGCGGGCGATGGGAATCGAACCCACATCTCAAGCTTGGGAAGCTTGGGTTTTACCACTAGACTACACCCGCAGAACGTAAAGAATGCTGAACGAACGCATGTATCCTCAAATTAATACCACAGCAGAATTCTATATTTTTTTACCCATTTGTGTCAATTTAGACGAAATTAATTTCAACGCTTCAGCCGAATCTGTCACTGTTCCTTCATGTTGAGCTTCAGTGGCAATTTTCAAAAGTTCCCCTACCAATGGACCGGGATTTAAATTAAATTTCTCCATAATCATATTTCCATCTATAATCTTTGGCAACGGCTTTGTGTTTTTTAATTCGTAATAATATTTCAAGAGGTTTTTGACATATTTTTCTTGAAATTTCAACCTTTTCGAAGAAGAAATTTTTAATTTTTTGTAGGAGTACCAATCGGCCATTGAAACAATAAACAAATCAGGGGTTTTATCTCCAATATCCCTAAAAAATTTTAGTGATGCTCTTTTTGTAACCATATTCTCACTAGTCAAAACTGACGGACGCATGTGATGTTCTACTAAAAACGTCACATAGTCAACATCTTTTTTACCAAGCTTGAGAGAAAGCATGGTCTTTCTTATTTTTTCAGATCCTAGTTTATCGTGTTCTAAAAAATGTATCTTGCCATTTTCAAATTTTGCAGTCTCAGGTTTTGCATTATCGTGAAATAATGCCGCAAATTTCAATAACCCCATCTTCGTAACATTTTCTGAAAAAGCATTACTATCATTAAAATGTTCTTGCAACTCAATGCAATTTATAGGAAAAAATTTTTGTAAATTATTTAAAATATTCTCGATTGCCTCCATGGTTTCAAAAGAATGTTGAAATAACCCTCCTGGATGGTAATAATATTTCTTACGTGACTTTTTCATTTCTTTTATCAAAGGAAAAATCTTTGATAACAGTCCACATTTATCCATTTCATCAACTAAATTCACTGAATTTTTAGCAGATAATACAGCAAAAATTTCGTTCTTTATTCTTTCAACAGCAATACCGCTTATAAGTTTTACATTTTGTTTAATTTGCAATAATGTTTTTTTAGAAAGTTTAAAATTTAATTCTGCTGCAAAACGAAAAGCTCTTAGCATTCTTAAAGGATCTGTTTTAAATGATTTTGGAGAAATTGTATTTATAATTTTTGATTTTAAATCTTTTACAGTATCTTTTTGGGAAAGAATAATGTTTTGTCTAAAATTTTCAAAGCTTTTTAGACTGAAAGCCATCGCATTGATAGTAAAATCTCTATCTTGTAAATCTTGTTCTATAGTTTTACCTCTAAATAGAGAAATGTCTATATTTGGAATGACTTTATCTTTGAGTATTATTCTATAACTTTTACTTTCATCATCCAAAACAACAAGTTTTGAGTTAAACGCATTTGCGATTTGTTTAGAATATTTTAACGCATTTTTATTTACAACTAAATCAATGTCCTTATGTTTGCGTTCCATTAGCAAATCTCTAGCAAAACCACCTACTGCATAAACATCAAAACCTTGAGACAAACTATTTATTTTTTTTATTATATTTCTCATATTCATACTTCACACTTTTACTGATTTTATTTTTGTGGAACGTACTTGCGCCTAGTGTCTAATAATAGCTTTCTTCCTTCCGTTTCTGTTAAAAAGCTCTCTATGTGGCTATTTCACCATTTTTTTAATTAAAACACAACACACTTATCATATATGGTTTATCAATCCATCTATTCAATTTACTTGTCTATACCTTATTTTTTGCCAGGGCTAATAATCACAGTTAGTGAACAGTTTGAAAATATTTTATTTGCAGCATCAAGTATATTTTGCGTTGTAATCTTTTCCACATCTTCAAGATATTTATCATCATATTCATAACCCTGGCCAACAATTTCACGCCACCCGTAGCAGTAAGACTGGTTACTTACAGTTTGTCTACCCATGACATAAAGCCCTTTTATGTATGCCTTTGTATTTTTTAGTTCATGAGGTTCAACACTTGTAATACAAATGTTTTTTAAGATTTGATCAATTTGTTTTAATGCTAAGTCAATATTTTTTTCATCAAGCCCTATATAAATTGCAAAATAACTTTCTTCTCTTCTTGATGGATAAACAGCGTTTACTTCGTAAGCAAGTCCTAACTTTATTCTTAACTGGGTAAACAATCTGCTTGTCATCCTTTCGCCTAAAATGGCATTTATTACTTTAATTGAAACAAAATGTTCATCATAAACATTTGGAGCTGGAAATCCAACCAATATGTATGCTTGATTAAATTTACCTTTAATTTCTTTTTTTATTAATTCATTGTTTATTATATTGAAAATAGGCTTTTCAAATTTTATGCCACTAGGAATTGAGGAAAAATGTTTTTCCAAAGATTTTTTTACAATCTCTTTGTCAATATTTCCTACTACTGAAAACAAGATATTTGAAGCATTGTAGGAATACTTATGCCATCCAATTAAGTCACTTTTTGTAATATTTAAGACAGTTTTTTCTGTACCTAAAACAGACGTTGCATAAGGTGTATTACGATAAAACAATTTAGCAAACTCATCAAACACCGTGCTTTTTATGCTATCCTTTCGGGAGTGAATCGATGCTATAATATCCTTTTTTTCGGAATCTATTTCTTTTCCGTTAAACGCAGGATTTAAAACAACATCCGCTAAAATTTCTGCCACCTCATCAAAATGCATTGAAAGAAACGTTGTGCTAAATCCAGCTGTTTCATATTCCGCATAGCCAAACAACTCAGCTCCGGTATTTTCTACATCACTTGCAAAAATTTCTCTTGAACGATTCTTTGTAGATTTCGTCATAAGTTTTGAAGTAAGATACGAAATTCCAACTTTATCTAAAGTTTCACTTATAACTGAAACCGATGTAAAAATTCTCATTGAAACGACATCAATTCCATTAGTTTTTTTTAATATAACTTTAACACCATTTTTAAGCGTAAAGCTTTCCATTTTCATCTCCAAATATATCTTTCATTCACATACCATTATCTACTTTCGGCAATAATGCTACATTGGAAATTGTCAAAGGCGAATAGTATTTTTTAAAAAAACCGAAAATATCACTGACATTAAAACTCTCCACCTTTTTAATATATTTTGTTACAAATTCAGGATTGCCCATTAAATGCCAATATCCATTAATTGAGGCAATATCATATGGCGTTTCGAGAGAAAAATTCCAATCTGTTTTTATTAAAAGTTTTGCCCTGTTTAGTTCATTTTCTGTAACACCACCATTAATAATATTCTCTATCTGTTTTGTAATTTCATTTTTTATTTCTTCAAAATATTTTGGATCAAAAGTTGACATAATGCATATATTGCCTCCACCTTTTTCTGTTATAAAACAAGAATCCATTGAATACACCAGATGTTTTTCATCACAGAGAACCCTATACAACTTTGAACTCTTTCCACCTAAAATTTTCACAGCTAAATTTGCTAAATAAATATCTTCTTCATTCGTGCCAGGCCCCAAAAAACCGGTAAACATATATCCTATTTCAACTTTACCATATGTAACAATATCTTTTCCTTCGCAGACTTTTTCAACAAACAATGGATCTTCTAATACTGTTTCTCTTTTAAATTTCCCAAACGTTTTCCTGATAAGCCTATCCACACTAATCATATCAAAATCCCCAGACACCACAACAATCATTTTTTCAGGAACATAGTGCATTTTATGATAATCAAGCATTTCATCACGGGAAACACTTTCAATGACTTGCGATGTTCCTAAAATTGCATTTTTTAATGCTTTTCCATTATAAATTATCTCATAGAATTTTTCATAAAGAACAGACACAGGATCGTCAAAATTTCGTTGTATTTCTTCTATCACAACCTTTCTTTCCATATCAATTTCATTTTGTGGAAAAAGTGGATTTTGTACAGTATCTGCAAGCATTTCGATAGAACTTTCTATACCATTTCTTTGAATGGTTATGTAGTACATTGTATATTCTTTTGAAGTACAGGCATTTATATATCCACCAATATTTTCAATATTGTTACATAATAAACCTAGACAACCATCTCTATAATTTTTACTACCATTAAACATCAAGTGTTCTAAAAAGTGGGACAACCCTGCTTGATGTGGCTTTTCATCAACTGAACCTACTTGCACAAAAACAGCTACACATCCAGTAAGACTGTATTTATTGTCTATTAAAACAGACGTGAGCCCGTTCTTATATTTCATAATTTTCACTCACACCACCTCCAAATACAATAATTCACAAGAAATCTTCATCATAAATCCTGTACCCAACCATTTTCCAAATTTAAATCCTTAAGATAATTTGTCACATCTTCATACTCTTCCTTCTTTAATGAACGCGACAACTCCCTAAACTTATTTGATTTATGTGCTGTGTGGTACTGAGCCATTAAGCTCACAAAAGTATCTTTCGACAATTCTTTGATAACAAAATCTAAAGCTTTTTTACTGTTTTCAATATTACCAGGTAAAACTAAATGCCTTACGATCAGTCCTCTTTGCGCCACACCATTTGCATCAACTATTAAATCTCCAACCTGTTTTTTCATTTCTTTTAAAGCAACTTGATTTATTTCAACATAATTCTTAATTCCGGAATATTTAAAAGCTATTTCATTATTAGAATATTTTATATCTGGCAGATATATATCAACAGTTCCTTCAAGGAGTTTCAAAGTTTCAATATCTTCATATCCACTGCAATTGTATAATATCGGTAACATTAAACCTTTCTTTCGAGCAATGTATACGGATTTCACGATTTGAGCACTGTAGTGAGTAGGAGTAACAAAATTTATATTGTGAGCAGATCTGTTTTGAAGATCAAGCATCATTTTAACTAAATTTTCAACATTTGTTTCTTTTCCATTACAAAACTGGCTTATTGGGTAATTTTGGCAAAAAACACACCCCAAAGTACAACCTGAAAAAAAAATTGTCCCAGAGCCTTTCTTTGAGCTTATCGGAGGCTCTTCACCAAAATGAGTATTACAGCTTGCAACAAATATTTTGTCCGAAACTTTGCAAAACCCTCTTTGTCCATAATTTCTGTTTACACCACATTTTCTAGGACATATTGTACATTTATCCATCATTGAGTAAAGTTTTTTTATATTATTTTCAAAATTAACCATTTGTACAATTTGTTAGAATCAGACACTCTTGAACAAATTTGTCTCTACTTTTTTAGATCTGCTTTTTCTGGTATTAACCTGGGCCTTCATACACAAAAACTCGTGATTCTCTAACCAATTTGTCATATCCGAAACTGTATACTTCTTCCATAATTTTCTTTCAACATAGCTGACAATATTTTCATATTCTATTCATTCATCCAACATTGAACAAAATTTACCACACATCGTGCACACATCTTGTTGAAGGGAAGGTAGCTTTGCTCTTTCTTTTGCAAATTTAATTGGGTCTATACAAAACTCTTTTTGTTTTTCCCAATTCCTATCTTTGCGATATTTAGACATCTCATCATCGTGTTTTTTGGCGCCGTTAACATCCTTTACAATATCAGCTGCATGCCCTGCTATTTTTGCAGAAACAACTCCTTCATGCACATCATGTACATCCGGCAATCTTAAATGCTCAGCAGGTGTTACACAACATATAAAATCAACTCCATACGAAGCTGCTAAAGCACCACCAATTGCTGAAGTTATGTGATCATATCCGGGAGCTATATCCGTCACCAAAGGCCCTAAAAAATAAAGAGGGGCACCATGCCCTAATCGTTTTGCAATAATCACATTTGCCTCAACCTGATTTATAGGTATATGTCCCGGGCCCTCTATCATAGATTGAACTCCTGATTCTCTTGCCATTAAAACAAGGTCCCCTAAAACTGAAAGTTCTGCAATTTGAGGCCCATCTGAAGCATCTTGTATGCAACCAGGCCTGAACCCATCACCAAGACTTAATGTGACATCGTACTTTTTCGCTATTTGTAAAAGTCTACCATATTGTTCAAAAAGAGGATTTTCTTTTCCTGTAGCATTTATGTACTTTACTAAAAACGAACCTCCTCTGCTTACAATACCTGTAAGGCGGTTTTGGCGATTTAATATTTCAACATTAGCTTTATTGATGCCACAATGAACGGTCATAAAATCTACACCTTGTTGCGCTTGTTCCTCTATGACATCAAATAAAAGCTCACCCTCAATTTGAGATATTTTTTTACCCTTTGCGACTGTCCTACAAGCAGCTTCATAGATAGGCACTGTTCCCACTTGCACTGGCGAAGCTGCCAAAATTTCTTTCCTTATCTGCGTTAAATTTCCACCAGTTGACAAGTCCATAACCGCATCAGCACCTGCTTTAACAGCAGCATCAACTTTTAAAAGTTCTTCTGCTAAATCAACATGTTCTGGAGAAGTCCCAATATTTGCATTAACTTTTGTCTTTAATCCTAACCCTATTGCCGCAATTTTTTTAAAATATCTATTGATATTTTTGGGAACAACAATAGTTCCAGCTGCAATCCCAGCTCTTATAAACTCCTCTTTTAAATTTTCAATTTCTGCTATCGTTGTTATTAAATCGTTAACTTTCTTATTTTTAGCTGTTTCCATTAATGTCATTTTTATTCCCCAATATCATATTCTATAGGTATGTGCTATACAAGAAATTCTCAACTTTACTCAAAACCACGCAATAAACCCAAAAGCGTAATATTAAATCTTCTAATAAGCAAAAAATTTTCTATATCTTAGATAAACTAATTTTTCGGCTATGTACGTTTCATATCTATATTTTTTAAACTCAGCAGACAACACCGGCAAAAATATTTTAGAATACTCCTCTAAAACTCTCATGGATTCCTGAGCCCGTTTAAAATTTGCAATTACTGCAACATGTAAATCTTTCTTCAATACTTCATGCATCTCTCTACCTGGATCACCAAAAGGGTCTCTTCCTTTTATAAGCTCAGGATAAATATCCCTTAAGATCCTATCAATATTGTGACGAATATTGCGAATTTTTTTGTAAAGAACATCATCATTTACTATAAATCTCAAACTATCTTCAACCACCCTTAATCCTTCACGACAACGGTTTAAATTAGCATCGACAATTCTTAAAATAATTTTTGAACGTTTAAAAACCGGTACTGGATAAACCTTTCCATCACCGTTCAATTCTCTTTGTATTTTCCGTTTTTCCGTTTTATACTTTTTTATAACCATAACGATTTACTATTAACTTTATCAAATTTGTTGTTGATCGACCCCTTACAAAAGGAACTCTATGTATTTTTTTTACATATTCTTTGCCTACTATTTCCGATGATTTATAATCGCTTCCTTTTACTAAAACGTCCGGAAGTAGTTCGCTTAAAATCTCTTTCGGCGTCTGTTCGTCAAACACAATAACATAATCCACGCATTTCAAAGAGAGGAGAAGTTTTGCTCTATCTTTTTGGCCAATTAAGGGTCTTTTTTGACCTTTAAGGCAACCCAAAGACTTGTCTGAATTTATCGCAACTATTAAAACGTCTCCCAAATTTTTCGCTTTTGTAAGAAGCTCTATATGCCCAACATGAAGCAAATCAAAACAACCGTTCGTAAAAACTATTTTCTCTCCAGCTTTTTTAAGATTTTTAACCTCTGTCTGCATTTCTTTTCTGGTCAAAGCTCTGCTTAAATTTTTTAAATCTTTCATCCCTTTACCTTTTTTAGGGCATCATTCCCATTTTAAAATAGGTTTCCTTGCAGCTTCAATTTCATTTAATCTTCTTACAGACGTGTTAACAGGGGCATCTTTTACTTTTTGTGGGATCTGGACCATCTCCTCGAAAATAATTTTAATAACGGTATCAATAAACGCATCTAAAGTCTCTTTAGATTCTGTTTCCGTAGGTTCAACCATAATTGCTTCTTCAACAGTTAAAGGGAAATACACTGTTGGAGCATAATACCCGTAATCTAAAAGCCTTTTGGCAATATCCAAAGTTCTCAAATTGTTTTTTAACAGTGATTTAGGAGATAAAACAAACTCATGCATACATCTGTTTCCAGCTGGAATATCAATTTTACCTTTAAACCTTGAAAGCATATAATTCGCATTTAAAACAGCCTGCTGCGAAACATTTTTTAACCCTTCCCCACCCAAAGATTTCATATACGCATAGGCTCTTAACAGCACTTGGAAATTACCGAAGAACGCTTCTATTTTTCCTATACTTTTATGCTTTTTATAATTTAAAACAAATTTTGATTTCTTTTTTTCTATTCTTGGTACAGGTAAAAAATATTCCAAAAATGCCTTTACACCAACAGGGCCAGCTCCCGGACCACCACCACCATGTGGGGTCGAAAATGTTTTGTGAAGATTTATATGCATGACATCAAAACCCATATCTCCAGGCCTTGTTATCCCCATGACAGCATTAAGATTAGCTCCGTCATAATATAAAAGACTACCATTTTTATGGACCATATCTGCTATTTCAAGTATATTTTTCTCAAATATTCCTAAGGTATTTGGAACAGTAAGCATAACTGCAGCAACTTCCGGAGTCAAAATTTCTTTCAATTTTTCCGGCAGTATACCACCATCAGATTCTGATTTCAAAGAAACAACTTCAAAACCCGCCAAAGCAGCAGAAGCAGGATTTGTCCCATGGGCAGAATCAGGAACAATTATCTGTGTTCTTTTTTGTTTAATGGATTTAAAATATTTTGCAATTATCAAAAGGCCTGTAAATTCACCGTGCGCCCCCGCTGCTGGTTGAAGGGAAAAATGATCCATACCTGAAATTTCACATAAATCTTTTTCAAGATCATACATCACTTCCAAAACACCTTGAATGCTTTCCGATGGTTGATACGGATGTATCGAAATAAACTCTTTAATTTTTGCAATACGTTCATTTATCAAAGGATTGTATTTCATTGTACACGACCCAAGAGGATAAAAAACAGTGCTTAACGCATAATTTTTTCTTGAGAGGTTGGTAAAATGTCTAAACAAATCATTTTCAGCAACTGACGGAAGCCCCAAAGTAGAAACCCTTTTTAAATTTTCAGGTATTTCCACATTAATTTCGATATCTGATCCAACGTTATACGCCGAACCGCACTCTGAAGACAACTCATTTAACAATTTTTCCATTTAAAATTTCCACACTTTATCGTGTTTTAATTAGAACTACTCCAAATTAAAGCGAACTTTTGTCCTAACACACGTTAAACAAAAATTCACATTATATTTTAGCGAGAAGTTCTACCAATTTATCAATTTCAATTTTAGTTCTTTTTTCAGTCACACAAAATAGAAGACAATTTTTAAAACTATTACCTACATTTGACAAATCTAAGGGACCCAGAATACCATTCTTAAGCAAAACTTTATTTATTTTCTTTACATCTTTTTTGGTTTCTATCACAAACTCATTAAAAAATGTTTGGTTTTCAAATTTTGTGTTAAACCCTTCCAAGAATCTTATTTTATTAAACGCATATCTCGCCTTGGACATATTAATCACAGCAAGATTTTTGAACCCGTTATTTCCCCACCCGGACAAAAATACACACCCAGCCAACGCGTTCAAGGACGCGTTTGTACATATGTTTGATGTAGCTTTACTTCTTCTTATATGTTGTTCTCTAGACTGTAAAGTGAGCACAAAACCACGTTTTCCATCTTTGTCGACAGTTTGCCCTACGATCCTTCCTGGCATTTTCCATTCCAAAGCTTTTTTTACAGCCATAAACCCGAGCGTAGCACCACCTACGCTCATGCAAGAACCTAAAACCTGCCCTTCACCTACTGCAATATCAGCATCATATTCCCCAGGAGACTGAAAAATACCAAGAGATAAAGGATTTACGACTGCAACAAATAACGATTTTTGCTTTTTTGCAAACTCAGATATAAATTTCATATCCTCAATAATTCCAAAGTAGTTCGGTGACTGCACTATAACGGCTGCCACATCATCATTATTGAACGAGTCAACAAATCCTTTCTCAACACTACTATCAGCAGATAAAGGAATAAATATAATTTCGATCTTTAAATTTTGTAAATACGTTTTCAAAGTCTGAATGTATTCTGGATGCAAAGCAGACGACAGCAATAATTTTCTTTTCCCACTTACTCTAAAAGCAAGCAAAGCAGCCTCTGCTGTTGAAGTGGCTCCATCATAAAGAGACGCATTTGCCACATCAAGACCTGTTAAAGCACAAATTAAACTCTGATACTCAAAAATGGCTTGCAGAGTGCCCTGACTTGCTTCTGCCTGATAAGGTGTATATGCAGTCCAAAATTCAGATCTTCCTACAATCTCGTCAACCAAAGATGGTACATAATGATCATAAATTCCAGCACCTCGAAAAGATATGAGCACCTTATTTTTTGAGGCAATATTCAAAAAATAATCGAGCACCTCTTGCTCAGTCTTTCCTCCTGAAACATTTATACTCCTTACTTTCAAATTTTCTGGAATTGTATCAAATAGCTCACTTACATCATTAATTCCTATTGTTTCTAACATTTTTTGTTTATCTTTCTGGTTTTGTTGTGTATAGTCCATGATATTTTCTTTTATTGAATTAACATGTTATAAGTGTCTGCATCAAGTAAACTATCAATTTCTTTTTCATCTGAAATTTCAATTGCAAACAAATAACCATCTTCATATGGAAACTGATTGACAAGCTCGGGATTGTTTAATACGTTATCATTCACTTCAACAATTCTCCCACTCAAAGGGGCATATATATCAAAAGCGGACTTTACTGATTCCACAACTGCTGAAGGTTGATCTTTTTTTACCTGTTTACCTATTTCAGGAAGTTCAACATGCACGATATCCGTGATCTCATGCTGAGCAAAATCTGTGATACCAACTCTTGCTTTGTTTTTTTCTACTTTAACCCACTCATGGGTTTTTGTGTACTTTAGATCACGCAGAAGCCTCATCGCATTACTCCTCCCCCTAGGGAAATTAAAATTGTTACTCAACAATTTTTAAATTCATATACTTTGCTATTTTATCTGACTGAGTCTGTCTTTTGCCCTCTCAGCTTCTTTGGTTTTAGGAAAACTAATCAATATTTCATTAAAGATGTTTATGGCCTCATCTTTAGCACCAGAACGAATATAACATTCAGCTAAATTTAAATAAATATCTCTCACAAAAAAATGACCAGGATATTCACGGATAAATTTATTTGAAAAATCGATCATGCTAGCGTAATCTTTTTTTAAATCATAGATGAAAATTATTTTTACAAAAGCAAGCGGTTTTATACTCTCAGGCTTCCCCTCATTTACGATCTTTGTCAAAAGACTTAAAGCTTCATCATAATTATCAAGATTAATCAATACATCAGCTTTTAAAAATCTAGCCTGATATGCCGCTACGGTTTTTGGGAATTTTGATATTGTTTCATCCAGAAAGGCAACAGCTGTCCGTTGATCTCCATTGTCAAAAGCTACACGGGCATTTGCTACCATCGCAAAAGAAGAAGCGGTGCTTTTGTAAAATATTAAATAATAAACGAGTATGCATGCAAAAATCGATATTGTTACAGACCCTATCACTATAAAAAGCTTTTTCGTGCTCTTTGATTCAACAGACTGAAAATTCTTACTTTTGCCTAATTTTTTTAAAATTGTTAAGCGCATTTTTGTTTATCCCCTTTCACACGTACTTTTACACTGCACCCTATCAACTATCTCTTGTGAATTTTTTTGCATAACATCGTAATAATCATTTGAAAGACCCGCATCTATCAAAACCTGCGCTATGAGATCTATTGTTAAAAAATCATCCGGAGTATGAGAATCAGTGTTTAAAACAAGCTTCGATTTCATCTTGAATGCAACTTGAGCAACTTCTTTATTCGTAACTCTATGCCATCTTCTTGTAGTTATCTCTATTTTAACGTCATTTTTAGCCGCAATACTAGCCTCCTCCTCTGACAAATGTCCGGGGTGAGCTAGTATATCCACACCCGCTTCAACAGCACTCATATTTGTTCCAGGAGGCACACTTTCAGCAACTGTTTCCCCGTGAACCACAACAACTTTAGACCCCAACTTCCTACACCTACCTGCAGCAGATTCAATAAGCTTTGGAGGAACATAAGTAAGTTCTACACCTGGTACCACAATAATACCATAATTTTCTGTTAATATTTTTGCTACTTTCACCATTTTAGGAATGACAAACTCCATGTTGGAATAATCAACATGATCTGTAAGCGCAACAACAGCATAACCCTTACATTTCGCTCTATAAACGAGCTCTGACGGACTTAAAATTCCATCGGAAAAAAAAGTATGTGCATGTAAATCTATCATGACCAAATACACCATTCCTATGTGAATTTTTTTCAATGGATATTATTCCATCTCTCATCTCAATAAATTAAAATCCCCAGCTTATCCCTATATTCCCATACATCTCCTTATACTTCTTGGCTCCTTCATAATTTATGTTTACATTTATCCCTATATCCTTACCTAAATCTATCCCCACTCCTGCTCCTATCGCTATTCTGTCCTTGCCTTCCTTTATCCCTTCTATCTCTCCTTCTAT
>JAITTL010000020.1 GCA_031286985.1 Endomicrobium sp. | reverse complement strand
ATAGAAGGAGAGATAGAAGGGATAAAGGAAGGCAAGGACAGAATAGCGATAGGAGCAGGAGTGGGGATAGATTTAGGTAAGGATATAGGGATAAATGTAAACATAAATTATGAAGGAGCTAGGAAGTATAAGGACATGTATGGGAATGTAGGGATTAATTTGAGATTTTAGTAAAATTTGTGCCAGATGAGATGTGTATTCAATAAATTAACCGCTACGCTGCTGTGTAATTTTCTTATGCGAGTTCCAAGATTCTGTAAGGCTTCATACTTCATAACATATTTGAGTAATACTAAAAAACTCATAAAAACCTTGATTTTACTACACCATCACTTTATGCTATAACTATCGAGGTGAGTTGTTTTACTCAAAAATCCAATATATGGAATTTTATAGTTTTTATTATGTTACGCTAAAAAATTATATAATCGCATGCAAGAAGTTGTTTTTGCTTGAAATAAAAGATTTGTAACAAACATACGAGTGTTCTATTGTTGACAGAATGATGCCGTTGTAAAGTGGAAAAAAATTTAAAAAAGAGGGGTTTAGTTATGGCGAAAATAACAAAGATTATAGGTAGAGAAATTATTGATTCGCGTGGAAATCCTACAGTGGAAGTTGATGTTAAGCTTGATGATGGGTATTGTGGTAGAGCAGCTGTTCCATCTGGAGCTTCGACTGGTTCAAGAGAGGCATTAGAGCTTAGGGATGGTGATCAAAAGCGATTTGTCGGAAGAGGAGTATTAAAAGCAGTTGCAAATATCAATAATTTGATTGCTCCAGAACTTATAAATTTTGAAGTAACAAAGCAACAAGAAATAGATGATTTGATGATAAAACTTGATGGCACAGATGCTAAAACTAATTTAGGTGCAAACGCGATTTTAGGAGTATCTCTTGCCTGCGCTAAAGCCGGTGCAAATGCCAATGGATTGCCTGTGTATGAGTATGTAAGAAAAATTTACGATATTAAAAGTGATAAGTATGTTTTGCCAGTTCCTCTTATAAATATTGTTAACGGTGGAATGCACGCTGATAATAATGTTGACTTACAAGAATTTATGATTGCTCCTGTTGGGGCGAAAAGTTTTCATGAAGCTTTAAGAGTTGGATGTGAAGTTTTTCATAGTTTGAAGAAAGTTTTGAATAAAAAAGGTTACGCTACTGGTGTTGGTGATGAAGGTGGTTTTGCACCAAATTTAACGTCTAATGAACAGGCTTTAGAGGTTATATGTGAGGCTATTGAAATGGCCAATTACGAAGTTGGTAAAGATGTAGTTTTTGCTTTGGATGTTGCTGCGAGTGAATTGTACAAGGATGGGGAATATGTATTTGAAGGTGAAATAAAAGATAGAGTTAAAACATCAGAAGAGATGGTTGTTTTTTATAAAGATCTTTTGACAAAATATCCAATAATATCTATAGAGGACGGGTTAAGCGAAGCCGATTGGGATGGATGGAAAATTTTAACATATGAATTAAAATCTAAGCTCCAGTTGGTTGGGGACGATCTTTTTGTTACAAATACGAAAATATTTAGAGAGGGGATTAATAAAGGTATTGCGAATTCAATTCTTATAAAAGTTAACCAGATAGGAACTCTTTCAGAAACTGTCGCAGCTGTTCAAATGGCGTATAAGGCTGGCTATACTGCAGTTATATCGCACCGTTCAGGTGAAACGGAAGATACTATAATTGCAGATTTGTCTGTCGCTCTTAATACAGGACAAATTAAAACAGGATCTACATCAAGAACCGATAGAGTGTGCAAGTATAATCAACTTTTGAGGATAGGAGAGGAGTTGTGTGCTAAAGCAAGTTATTTAGGTAAAGCTGCTTTTTCAAGTATAAGGTAACATAAAAAATATGTCTGTTTGATGAAAAATCGATATTTTTACGGTGATAATGAGTGATGTTATGTTGAAAATTTGAGGTTATCGCTGGTTGTAAGTGGAATGTATTATGCTTGTAAAAAGATTTAAAATTCGCTATATTGCTGCTGCGATCATTTTGTTGATCTTGGCCTTCAATGAAGGCAACAGGTCTTTGATTAGGCGTGTTTTTGAGCGTAGTAAGTTGAAAAGTGATATAGAAAATGCTAAATATCAGAACGATTTGTTGAAGAAAAGGATATATTATCTGGAAAATATGCCGTCTTATTTGGAAAGGATGATTCGCAATGAGTTGAATGTCATAGCTCCTGGAGAAATAGAGTACAGATTTTCAGTTGATTAGTGATGGAAATGCGTTGTTTTGCGGGGTCTAAAGGCAAGCGCGTGGCTCTGCGTTACCAGAAAGCTTAAATGTCTTTGCCAATCTTAACTACCAGGCCTATTACTTCGAGTACTTTATAGGTATCGTTTTTGTGTAGTGTATTATCTGAGATCAATTTTATTTCGTTTTTCGATTTTTGGATTTTTCTGATTTTAAATCCGTTATTAGTTTTAACTAGCATTATTTTTCCGTCAATTGCTTCACTTGTAGGCTTGATATAACAAATATCATATTTGGTTATTGATGGTTGCATGTCCTCTTCGTCGCAAACTATTGCAAATTTTGCACCTTTAGATAAAGCTCTTGGCATTCCCTCGAAGCCTAGAGGCTCTTCCTGTGAAAAATCAGGATAAGATGTGGGGATTGCGTTATATATAGGAATTGTTACTGTGTTCATGTCCGATGTATTGTATTCGCTAGCCTTTTCTCTTAATTCGGAAGTTTGTTTGTCATACAAAAAATAATTTAACGATTTATTTGTTTCATGTGCAATTTTTTCCAAAACTTTAATGGAAGGAACCAATTTTCCTATTTCATATTGGGCAATACTGTTTCGCATATACCCAATTTTTTGAGCAAGCTCGGTTTGCGTTAAATTCACAGATTTTCTTGCCTCTTTGATTTTACGTCCTATTTGTAGTTTTTTTGTATACATTTTTATTCCCGCAGCGTGTTATCGACTACAAAATTTTGCTTGACAAAAACATCTTTTTAATGTACAATATATCTGTATAGGATACATTTTTTGATTGAAGCGAAATTTAAATACTTACTGGACATTAAGCATCATCGCGAGCTTCAAAAAAAGAGTACAACACGGTCTATTTTTTGCAACTCGAAGCTGTAAAAATTTAACAACGTCGTATTGTATCAATTCTTAAAGAACGTATCAATTTTTGATACTTGAAAATTTGTTAACAAAAAACTAAATGCATAAAAATGGTGAAAAAATGAAAAAATTAAAAAAAATACTTAATAAATTAAGCCATTATCGATCAATAATATTGTGCTGTCTTGTATGTATTGTGATAATTATTTTTTTATCTTTCATGATTACGGCAATCGCAAAATTCGTGTATGAACGTTTTGCGCCTGCATAAGAGCATTTATCGCTGTTTTCAAGTATCATTGTTGAACAGAAAAAAACTTTATATGCCTAATTTTGCTTTAATTTCTGTGATATCTTGTTATTAAATTTAGAATAAAATTCTTCTATACATTACTCCTTTAAAAAGCAAGATCATTTTTTCTTTTGCTTGGATTTGATCGATCCAGTTGTTATTTGATCTAGCTTGTTCTTTCGAAGAAGGGCATACAAAAGTCAAACGTTCAGCATGGGCTACATCATTTGGATTTGAAGCTGAGTTCCATAGATGCTGCCACTTTTTTTCATTCTTACACAATTGTTCTTAAATCCAGCTTGTCGGCTTCATCTTCATCAGAAATCAGGATGATTCTTAACACCAAAAATCGAAGCACAATGTATACAATCAATTTGTAAAACTGTGTTTTTGCAAATTCTTGCACTTTGAGCAATCTTTTTTCATGGTTTTTGGCAAAAACGTATAAACTATTTTGTTAAATAATCCCCATAATTGCCCTACAATTAATTTAATTTTTCGATTTGGTTAAGTATAGTTGTCAACAAACGGGTGGCTGACGGGACTTGAACCCGCAACCTTCGGCTCCACAAACCGACGCTCTAACCAATTGAGCTACAGTCACCAAGAAGCATGTCTCCGACGTGAGTTGAACACGTAACCTACTGCTTAGAAGGCAGTTGCTCTATCCAATTGAGCTACGGAGACAAATCTACGCGCAAAAATCTACAAACACGTCGGCATTTTAACAAAAATGGCATATTTCGTCAAACGTGTGGAAGGTTATATAATATGTTGGATTTTTTGGATATTGTACAATGAACAGGTTTTTACTGATTTTATCGTTATTATAGAAAATCATTTTGATTTAAGTATTTACGAGCCACTGTCTTAAGGTTAAACCGTCCTATACATGCTTCGTTTTCTTAAGTAGGTGCTAAATATACCTTTTATTTTTCTTCATGGAATTTTCATATCGTTTATAAATAATATACGCTATTTGTAAACGTAAAAATTACATAAATTAGACGAATGTAAAGAATCAAGAATTATCGCCGATAAATAAAGAAAATTTTTAATTCTATACATAAAACCCATTGTAAAAATAGCTTTTCACAAACTTACTTGCGTTGTTGAATTAAATTTATCTTTTCTGTAACCTTGGCTCCAGTACATATGTCTTCACCTGTAATGGTATAATATAGTACCTTAGGCATTATAAAATCGTTCTTTGCAAAAATATATACCGTTGAAAGATATGCTTCTTTTTCATTTATTTTAATTATTGCTTTAATTCCATTGGAAGTCTTAACAATTTTTATAATTTTACTTGGTACAGCTGTCAAAATTAGATCGTAATGGCCAGCAATATTATGTTTTATGGTATATCCATAAGCTTTTTTTTCAGTCAAGGACATTTTTTTACGCTGACCATGTTCCGTATTCATGATCCAATAAGCATCTATAGTTATGGTATCATCATCTCTTAAAATAACATCAAAATTGAAAATATTACTATTTTTATTTCTTACAATTTTGAAAATATGTTCTTTTTTTTGAGCAAACAGAACTGAATGCGCAAACATCAAAATAGTAAAAAATAGCGCTACTGTGCATTTTCCTTTGACTACATTCATATTCACTTATTACCCGGTTGTTCAGCGATTTCAGCTGCTGCTGCAAGCAAACTTTGTTGCTCTAGGTCATCAAGTAATAGAGAAGTCAGTGCTTTTGCAACTTCTTCTTCTTCAAACGCAATTGCAGAGATCCCTGTTTGCTTCAAACTTTCTCTATGATCCAAAAATCGAGCTCTTGCAAGTATGCGTGTTTTGGGATTTAAAGTATAAGCAACAGATGCAGTTTCCAATGTGATGTTTAAGGAAGGTATTGTGATAATTAAGTAGTCCGCGTTTTTTATACCAGCAGCCAGTAAAATATCTTTTTTTGCTGAATTTCCGTATATTACAACTTGCCCTTGCGAACTCAATGTATTTACGGTATCTATATTTATTTCAATTACAATTGGGCTTACCCCATGATCTACCAATGCTTTTATAATTTTCTTACCTGTGGGGCCGTAGCCTACAACTATGGCTGTTTTTTTCGCAAGGTATTCTTTCGTTGGAAGTAAATTTTTTGCAAGCTCTTTATTTTTATTACTTTTGCTCATCTTTTTATCAACAGCAAAATTTAGAATTTTCCATAAGTTTTTCTTAGAACGTAAAAAATTTTCTATTGCGGGTATTTTTTTAAAAATTGAGGGATTAAAAGTTATCGATACAATAGCACATACCACTATCACATTATAAACGGTATCCCCAGCAAGGTTTAATCGTTTTGCCTCTTGGGCTAAGATGAATGAAAATTCTCCAACCTGTGCTAGTCCCGCGGCTACAGTAAGGGCTGTTTTTGTTGAATATCCTAAAATAGTTACCACAATTAGTGCTGTTAATGGCTTGATAAGCAAAACAATGGCAAGGCAGGCACATATGACTAATGGGTATTCAACTATAAATTTTAAATCGAGTAACATGCCAACAGCAAGAAAAAACAAAACTGCAAAAGCATCTCTTAACGGAAGAATATCAGCGCCTGCTTGATGGCTAACCTTGCTTTTTCCGACAACCATTCCCCCTAAAAATGCACCTAAGGCAAATGATGTCTGAAACACTATGGCAGCAATAATTGCAGTCGCAAAAGCTATGACTAAAACTGCTAATGTAAAAAGTTCTTGGGAACGAGTTTTTACGATCTTTGACAAAAGCCAAGGAACAAATCGTCCGCCGCCCTCCATAACTAAAATCCATAACATGGCAATACGTGCCAAGGCAATTCCTATTGCTTTAAGTATTTCAATGCTTCCTGTCATGGTGCCTAAATTTGATAATACTACAGAAAGGCTCGGAAGGATAACAAGTATTAACACTGTCAAAATATCTTCTACAACAAGCCAACCCACAGCTACGTGTCCCTGTACTGTATTGGTGGTATCACTATCTTCCAAAACTCTTATGAGTACTACAGTGCTTGCTACAGCAAGTCCAAATCCAAGTATAAGTGCAGCTTTTAGATCAAGACCAAAGGCAGTACCAATAAACGTTCCAAGTATGGTTACAATACCACTTTGTATAATTGCTCCTGGTACAGCAACACCTTTAACAGCTACAAGATCATCCATTTTGAAGTGTAGACCAACACCAAACATTAAAAGAATAACACCTGCTTCTGAGAGTTGAAATGCCAAATTATAGTCTGCTATAAATATCGGTGAAATTGGGCCTATCAAGAATCCGGCTAAAAGATATCCAACAATAGAAGAAAGACCCAACTTTTGCGTTATAAATCCAAACGCAAGCGCTAAGGCAAACCCTATCCCCATTATCTCAAGTAATTGATATTCGTGCATTATTAAGGAACCATGGTAAAATCTAGAATCACGGCTATTATAACATATAATCGCTACTTACTAAGTTCATTATCTAGGTATATTTTCTGCAGTTGCCTCATAAAGCCCTTTTGGCATTTGTTTGATGTTATTAAAATAATATAAAAATATAAGGAATTGTCATTTGCATATTTTTTGGTGGCACATACACTTTCAAGCATTTGACAAAAAGCAGTGATAAGTGATACAAAACGATACGCATTTTTAATAGGGTGCCATTGGATGAATATGTTTGTGATTGTTGCCAATGGATGATTACTAAATATAGCCTGGTCTTCTATTGAGTTCTGTATGACGAGACGTTTAAATTATGAAAAATTTATCTCAAATTGATGAAATATTAAGTCTTGTGCAAAAACCTGCAAGATATATAGCCAATGAGTTAAATTCATACCAAGTAGACATGTCTTCTGGTTTTTCTGTGGTTTTGTGCTTCCCTGATATTTATGAGGTGGGAGCTTCAAATTTAGGTCTTGAAATTCTTTACCATCTGATTAACGAAAAAAAACTTGCACGTTGCGAAAGAGTTTTTGCTCCTGGTGATGATATGGAAAATATTTTAAGAGAAAAAGGTATTGATCTTTTTTCTTTGGAGTCACATAGCGATTTAAAAAGCTTTGACATTTTGGGTTTTACGCTTCAATGTGAGCTTGTTGCCACAAATATAGTTAACATTCTAGATTTAGCAAAAATTTCAATATTTCAAAAAGATAGAAAGGATAATGAACCTCTTGTGATTGGTGGAGGCCCTGCTTTAACTAATCCTGAACCTTTTTGTGATTTTTTTGACCTCTTTGTTTTAGGTGATGGTGAGGAGGGTATTGAGGAGATAATAAATGTATGTAAAGAATTGAAATCAGCAAAACTGCCGAAAATAGAAATTTTAAAAAGATTATCAAAAATAGATGGTGTGTATGTGCCGTCTTTTTATGATGTTAAGTATAATTGCGACGATACCATTGGTTGTGTGACTCCTGTGTCTGAGGATATAAAACCCATCATAAAAAAAAGACTTTCAAATCTCGAAAATTTATATTTTCCAGAAAAAAAAATAATCCCTTTTGTAGAAACTGTACATAATAGGTTAAATATTGAAGTTGCAAGAGGATGTCCTGGACGATGCCGTTTCTGCCAGGCATCTAAATATTATAGACCATGGAGGCAAAGATCGCTTGAAAGATTGCTATATTTTGTAAAAAAAGGCATAGAATCCACAGGATTTGAGGAGATTACTTTTTCATCTCTATCGTGTAGTGATTATAGGAATTTAGATAAATTACTGATAGAAACAAATAATTTGTACGGTAAATCCAATCTCAATATTTCTTTGCCATCTTTAAGATGTAATGAACGCTCTCTTAGGTTGGCCCAGTATATCAATAAAAGCAAAAGACCTACTCTTACTTTTGCGCCTGAAGCAGGTTCAGATAGATTGCGTAACGTAATAGGGAAATACCTTTCTCAAGAGCAAATTATTAAAACTTTGCTAACAGCAAATGCCATGGGCTGGAAAATCATAAAACTTTATTTTATGATAGGTCTTCCAACAGAAACTGATGAAGATATATTATGTATAGAACGTCTTATAAAGCTTATTAAAAAGAAAGCGTTAGGGTTAAATTTTACTGTCACCATTTCCCCTTTTGTACCAAAAGCACAGACGGCGTTTCAGTGGTTTCCTATGGTAAGCGTTGACGAAATAAAGCAAAAAATAAATGTTTTAAATAAATTACTTCCAGCAAATGTAAAAGCACATAACCATAAAGCCAGTGTTTTAGAAGCTCTGATCGCAAAGGGTGATAGACGCCTTTCATCTGTAATTTACAAAGCATGGCAAAAAGGTGCTAGATTTGATCAATGGGCTGATAAATTAAATAGTAATATATGGGATGAGTCAATTGCAGAAAGTAACATAGATTTAGATTTTTATTTGTATAGAAGCAAAAATTATGATGAAATTTTGCCATGGGACCATTTAAATTTTGGTGTAACAAAAAAAGAACTATATGCAGATTACATAAATGGAATAAATGAATCTGTCGATGATGGATTTTATAATTTTCCAACATCTAAATCTGAGTCTGAAGCTAAAATTGATTCCAATAAGTCTAATTTCAGTCAATTTGATACAGAAACTTTATTGCCGAAAGATTATATTGATCCTAAAATGTCAGTGCTATCACCTGTTACGCGATTGAGACTTCGTTTTTCAAAGAAAGGGATAGTTAGATTCGTATCTCATTTGGAACAGATAGAAGTACTTAGAAGGGCTGCAAGACGTTCTAACCTACCTGTGGCGTTTACAGCAGGATTTAGTCCAAAAGTTAAATCATCTTATAGTCTACCTCTTCCTGTAGGATATGAAAGTTCAAGTGAATATATGGAATTATATTTTACACAAAACGTCAGCGTTGAAGATGTAAAAATAAAAATTTCTAATGTGCTCCCAAAAGGGTTTCTGTTGCTAAGTGTAGAAAAAGTGCCACTATCCTTTCCTACAATAGATACTTTGTCAAATGTTGCAGAGTATGAAATAAAAAATGTTGACATTTCGCAAATGGAAATAGATAAATTTTTGTTGATGGATAAGATTTTAATAAAGAAAACAAAAAAGGGAAAAACAATTGATATCGATGCTAAGCCTTTGATAAGATCTTTTGAAAATGACAATGGAATTTTGAAGTTACAACTTCGTTTTGGTAATGGGAAAGCTGTTAAACCTGAAGCGATTTTGCAAAAATTATTGGAAATGTCAGAAAATTATGCAAAAATATACGCTATAGAAAGAACAGAACTATATATTGAAGCAAAAAATGGGCAAATCCATAATTTATAGACTTTGTGTAGTTGAACGTTATAATTGCTCTGACAGCGATGAATGTTATCGTCGGTCTGGTTAAACATAAAGAGGGATGGAGTGAAAAAAGAAATAATAGTTAATAGGACGCTAGAAGAAACAAAAGTTGCTGTAGTTGAAAACGGTAAATTGTTTGATTTGTTTATTGAAAGAAGAGAATCTGAGAAAATATTAAACAATATTTACAAAGGAACTGTACAAAATGTTGTTCCAGCGCTTGGATCTGCATTTGTAGATATAGGTTTTGGCAAAAGTGCATATCTTGATGTTGATGATATGATATCGCAGAATCATGAAAAAGATATCAAAGATATAGTTAAAGTAGGCCAAAATATTATAGTTCAGGTTTATAAAGAACCAATAGGTACCAAGGGTCCTAAGGTAACTATGGATATTTCTCTTCCGGGGAGACTTGTGGTATATATGCCTTTCAGTGACAACATAGGTGTATCAAAAAACATTGAAGATGGTCAAGAGTATGACAGATTAAAAAAAATAGTCACAGAGGTCAAAAAAGATATCGAGGGTGGCATAATAGTTAGAACAGAAGCTGAGGAATCTACAAAAACGGAAATTGAGGCCGAAATAAGATATTTAGTAAGGCTTTGGGCGTCCATAGTAAAAAAATGTAAAGTTGCACAGTCAACTACTCTTATACACAAAGATTTAGGTGTAGTTTTTCAAACGGTAAGGGATTATTTTACAGATGATGTTGTGCTTATGCATATAGATTCCAAAAGAGAATTTAAAAGTGTTAAAGAATTCATAAAAATAGTATCACCAGAATCGATTGGTAAAATTGTATCTTACGATGGAAGATTACCTATATTTAAAGCATATGGTATCACGGAAGAAATAGAGAGGCTACGTTCAAATAGAGTAAAACTTCAGTCTGGTGGTTATCTTATAATACAGGAAGCAGAATCTCTTTGTGCGATAGATGTTAATAGTGGTAAATTTACTGCGGAATCTTCGCAAGAAGATACGGCTGCTCTTACAAATCTTGAGGCTGCTCAAGAAGTGGCAAGGCAGTTGAGGCTTAGAAATATTGGCGGCATAATTGTCATAGATTTTATAGATATGAGAAAAAATGCTAACAAACAAAAAGTTTTAGAAAAGCTTCGTGAGGCTACAAGAGGAGATAAGGCTAAAATAAAAATATGGCCTATAACAAGACTTGGTTTAATAGAAATGACACGGCAAAGAAAAAGAGAATCGCTGTTTTCTCTTCTTGGGGATATGTGTCATGTTTGTCATGGGTTGGGGTATGTTCTTTCCAAAGAATCAATTTTTATTAACGTATGTGATGAAATAACACAATTGAAGATTGATAGTTTTCATGATAAGATAAAAATAAAATTAAATCCAGACGTTGTTGAATATTTTAAAGAAAGAACGTCAAGACTCAAAAAGCTATTTAGTGCTGACTTCGACATTAAAGCCGACTATAGCATACCACGTGAAGAATATAAAATAATTTTTGAGTAAGTTAAATATCTGAATTTTTGCGTTTAATCTTTATTGGTCATAATATTCTGTTGGTGCAGTTCCAGTTTTAAATGCTTCTAGAAATGCACCTGGAGTTTTGCCTAATGCAAGAAGCCCAGTCTTGGGGTCGATTAAGCTCCATTCAATATTTTCAGGTACAATAAAATCCAGTATAGGTTTTCCATCTAGAGCTTCCTTCATAAATTGTGTCCATATTGGGCAGGCAATTACGCCCCCTGAAACCGCAGATCCTAGTGATATTGAACGGTCGTCATAACCTACCCACACTCCAGCAACAAGTTGAGGGGTGTATCCTATGAACCATGCATCGCTTGAGTTGCTTGTTGTTCCGGTTTTTCCTGCACAAGGTCTTCCTAAGCTTTTTGCCATCCAACCACTTCCTCTTTCTATAACGCCTCTAAGCATATTGGTAATAATAAAACAATTTTGAGCAGAAAGGACTTCCTTTTGTTCAGGAATGGTCTCTTCTATAATTTTGCCGTCTCTATCGGTTATTTTTGTTATAACGTAAGGAATGGTTTTAATACCATTTGACGCCAATGTTGCAAATGCCGAAACCATTTCTTGTAAAGTCACGTCGCTTGAGCCTAAAGCAAGAGGGAAAGAGTTTGTAAGAGGGGTTGTTATCCCCAAACTTCTAGCGGTTTGTATAACTTTTATAGGGGTTATTTTCATGATCGTTTCAACAGCACAAAGATTTGGTGATACAGCAATAGCTTTTCTTAAAGTTATAGGACCTTTAGGTTTTGTGTTATTGTAATTTACCGGTACCCATATTTTATTTGTGTTAATCAAGCTCTTTTCAGGTACAGTTTCTGCAATTGTTTCAAAAGTCGTTATATCTCTTGAAACCAAATTCCAAGAGTTTCCTTTACGGATAAAAACTAGTGGTTCGTCTTCAACAATAGTTGCAGGAGTAAAATCTGCTTCCTTTATTGCCGTAAGGTATACAAAAGGTTTAAAGATAGATCCTGCTTGTCTTTTTGCCTGAAATGCTCTATTAAATTGAGATTCTTTAAAACTACGCCCACCAACCATTGCCCTTATTGCGCCATTTTTGGGGTCAAGAGCTATAAGAGCACCCTGTATTTTAACAGGATTTTTGTTCTTTTTTTTAAAAGATTCTAATTTACTTTCATCAAATTTTGCCAACGCATCCTCAACTGCCTTTTCAGCAGCCACCTGTGCCTGCATATCAAGAGTTGTGTAAATCGAAAGCCCAGCTTTGAATAAAATATCAGCTCCATATTTTGGTTCAAGCATTATTTTCAAAAATTCTATAAAATAACTTCTTTTTTCTTCTTTTGTTACAATTTTTTTTATTGGCAACGTAAATTTTAAGGCCTCTTTTTTCTGTTTTTTTGTGATATAGCCAAGTTCATGCATTTTTGCCAGAATAAGATTTCTTCTTACAAGTGATGCCTTTGCATTTTTAAAAGGATTATAATAATTAGGATGTTTAGGTATTGCAGCAAGAGTTGTGCATTCTGCGAGATTTAAATCTTGTATATCTTTATTAAAATACACTTCGGCTGCAGATTGAACTCCATGTGCTCCATTACCGAAATATATTTGATTCATATAAAATTGCAAAATCTCATTTTTTGACAAATTTTTCTCGAACTGTATTGTCAGAAAAATTTCTTTTATTTTTCTAAGCAACGTTTTATTGCGAGTTAAAAACATAGTTTTAGCAAGCTGTTGCGTTATAGTGGAACCTCCCTCTACAATCTTTCTTTTTAACAATATCTTTGAAAAGGCACGAAAGATCCCTTTCAATGAAATTCCCCAATGTTTAAAAAAATCGTTATCTTCAATAGCTATAAAAGCATTTTGTAGGTTGACAGGAATAGCATTTATTGATGCTAGAACACGTCTTTCGTCAAAAAGTTCAGCTATCAAATTATTATCTTTATCGTAGATCTTGGTAGACAAATTAGGAGTATAATCGCCTAGTTGCTGTATAGACGGAAGGTTATATATAAAATTTGATGTGAATTTTCCAACTGATATAACCAAAAAGGCAGCAATAAGCATAACTACAAGGAACCTAAAAAAAGAATCTTCTTTTGATTTTATTTGTTTCATAACAATTGCCGCGAGATTATATCCATTTTTGCTTTTATGTGTCAAATTTGGTAGAGTATCGTCGGGCTGTGTGTGTTTTTGGCTTGCAGAGCTTTGAGGGTAGTGAGGTTGTATCCCAGTCAGGATAGATTTAATTAGCAGTTTCTGCATTTTTTAATTGAATCAAAAGTTGAGATAAGGGACAGGTATGATTAGGTTTGGAACATCTGGTTGGCGAGGAATTATTGCCAAAGATTTTACATATGCTAATGTTTCCGTTGTTACACAAGCCATAGCAAACCTTATAAGAGAAGAGCATGCTCGTATTCCAATCTCTGTTATCGTGGGGTATGATACTAGATTTATGTCGGAAGATTTTGCTAAGACTGCCGCTGAAATTTTAGCAGGGAATAACATAAAGGCATTGTTGTGTAAGAAGGACACTCCTACTCCTGTGATAGCTTACGACATTGTGTTTTCTAAACTTGCTGGAGGTATCAATTTTACGGCAAGTCATAATTCTTATAAATACAACGGGTTGAAGTATTTTTCTAGTTATGGAGGGACCGCTCTTCCAATAACAACGCAAAAGATAGAAAAATATTGTGCTGTAATAAGAAACAAAGACATAAAATCTATTCCTTTTGAATACGGGATTAAAAAAAAATTAATAAAAATGTATGACCCAAACGCGGCGTACATCAAAAAGATGAAGGAGCTTATAAATTTCCAGGCCTTGAAAAAATCAAAAATCAAAGTCGCTATTGATGTGTTGCATGGAGTGGGTAACGGCTATCTTAACACACTATTTAATGAGGTTGGGATAAGTAATATCACTATAAATAAAAATAGAGATACAATGTTTGAAGGAAATGCTCCAGACCCTTCAGAAAAAAATCTTATAAAACTTGCGAATATAGTTAAACATAAGCCGTATAAACTTGGACTTTCAGTTGATGGAGATGCAGATAGATTTGGAATTATCGATTTCGATGGAACTTTTATAACTCCAAATCAGGTAATACCTGTTTTATTGCATCATTTAAATAAAACAAGGGGATGGACAGGTATTACAGCAAAAAGCATTATGACAACTCACCTTGTAAATAAACTTGCAGATAAGATAAATGTTGATGTTATAGAAACTCCTGTAGGTTTTAAGTATATCTGTGATGTTATGGTCAATAATCCAGATAAGTTTATAATTGGAGGGGAAGAATCGGGTGGACTGACAATAAGAGGACATATCCCTGAGAAAGATGGTATTCTAGCATGTCTTTTAATGACTGAAGCCATTGTAATGAGTAAAAAATCCGTTGCAGATTTGCTAAAAGACGTTAAAAAACTTACCGGTGAAATCTTAACATCAAGGGTTGATTTTTCTTTACCAGAGGAGGTTATAAATTCTTTTACAAATACCTTAAAAAATAGATTACCTAATAATTTTGCCGGTATAAGAATTCAAAAAAATATAACCACTGATGGGTATAAATTTATTTTAGATGATAACACATGGATTGGTTTTAGATTTGCAGGCACAGAACCTGTAGTAAGAGTATATGCAGAGGCTAATTCTTGTACGAAGTTACATAAAATTTTAAAGGCTGGGAAAGCATTTATCTATGGAAAATAATCAACAAGATAAAAAAAGTGTAAAAAAAAGGCTAAAACATTTAGTCAAAACATACTTGATAACTGGATTGGTTGTTATAATCCCACTTTGGCTAACTTACTTTGTTGTAGCTGTCTTATTTAAATGGATAAGTAATTTCACATTTCCCATTGTAAATTATGTTATTGTTGATAAACATTGGGTACAAGGTATAGCAAAAATATCAAGTTTTTTTATTTCGATTGTAAGTATATTTAGCCTGGGTTTCATTACTAACAGAGTTTTTGGAAAAAGCATCTTGGTTTACGTGGAAAAATTTATTGAAAGATTGCCAGTTTTAGGTACTGTGCACTCCGCAACAAAACAATTTATAAATTTTATATTTGACTCTGATGGTAAAAAAAACTTTAAACAAGTTGTTTTTGTGCATTACCCAAATAGAGATATTTACAGTGTCGCTTTTTTAACAGGAGAACAGATAATTAATGGAGAAAAATATGGTTGCGTTTTTATGCCTACTACTCCAAATCCAACTACAGGGTTTTTATTATTGTTGAAGGAGGAGGATATAATTTATACAAATTACACAGTAGAACAGGCTTTTCAGTTTATTATTTCGGTTGGAGTAATAGGTATGGATATAGATAAAGATGGTAGAAAAAATTTAAAGAGAATATAGTAAAACAAAGGGAATGAAATGAGTTATAAAGCTCCTAGAGGAACACGAGATATTTTCGGAATAAATGTTTTGAAAATGAATTTGTTGGAGCTTAAGGCTAGAGAAGTTTTTAAAAAACACGGTTTTGAGGAAGTGAAAACTCCAATATTTGAAGAAGCTTCTCTTTTTACACGTTCAATAGGACAGGCAACAGATATTGTTGAAAAAGAAATGTATATTTTTGAAGATAAAAAGGGAAGAAAACTTGCATTACGTCCTGAAGGAACAGCTTCTTTAGCCAGAGCTTTTGTTGAACATAGAATGGACATTTCAAATCCTGTCGGAAGATTTTTTTATATTGGAGAAATGTTTCGCTACGAAAGACCTCAAGCTGGGAGGTACAGACAATTTCATCAAATAGGAGCGGAATTTTATGGTAATTCATCCCCGACAGCAGATGCAGAAATTATTGTGCTTGCAAAAGATTTACTTGCTGCTATTGGTATAGATAAAATAAGTGTAAATATAAACTCTTTAGGTTGTGAAAAATGCAGGCCATTTTTTAAAGAAGTATTGGTTAAATATTTTGAATCTTTGCACAATTTATGCCAGGATTGCCAAAGAAGATTAAAAACAAATCCTTTAAGACTATTGGATTGTAAAATTGATTCTTATAAATTTACCGAAATACCTAAGATATCGAGTTGTTTGTGTAATAGTTGTAAAGATGATTTTCATTCGGTGCAATCTTTGCTTAAGAGCATAGGGTGTGCTTACACGGTTGATGAAAAACTTGTAAGAGGGTTGGATTATTATACAAGAACTATTTTTGAAATTTGTTCAGATATGGTTGGATCACATGATGCAATTGCTGCAGGAGGGAGATATGATAATCTCGTTAAAGAAATTGGGGGTCCAAATATTCCAGCGGTGGGATTTGCTTTGGGTTCAGAAAGAGTATTGATTGCTGCGCAAAATATTGGATTTTTTAACAATTTTAAGGGACCAGAAAAAATTTTTATAGCCATTGCCGATCAAGAACTTCTTAATAATGCTTTTGCTTTTGCCATGAAGATCGCAAGATATGGTTTCAAAGGCAACAAAGATATTTCTGTTTTTGGTCCTGTAAACGATAAAAATTTAACAAGTCAGTTAAAGTTTGCAGATAAAATGCAGGCTTCCAAGACAATAGTTTTTGCCAGGGAAGAATTTAATAAAGGAAAACTTTTGATAAAAAATATGAAAAATAGGACTCAAGAAGAAGTTTCAATAAGTGATGTATAGAAAACATCAACGTTATTTCAATAATGTGTTATTTAAATTAGGGTGACCAAATCCGTGAATTTAAGAACATATGTAAGAATATAAAATGCCTCAACAGATAATAAATTTAAGTACCAATGAAAATATAATTGATTTTGCGGCCGATTATATTTTCAAATCAGACAAAAAAATTGCTTTGCTTAGTGGAGGGCGAAGACCTTTTCTATTTATTAGAAAGAAGCTTGCTGAAAAAAATGGAAAGCCTTTTTTTTTACCTGAATTTTTTAAAAATGATGAGTTTATAGAAAAAATCATTTTCGACAATACAAGGTTTATAAAAATTTCAGATATAGAAGCGGCGTTTATGATATATGAAATTGTCAAAAATGAATCGCCGCAGCTTTTAAATGGAAATTTTTCATTTGCATCTTTTTTTGAGTGGTCTTTTGAAATTCTACATTTCATAGAACAATTAGATTTAGAGAGTGTAACTGAGAAAAAGCTTGAGTGCATCAAAGCAAATGCTGAAATAGGTTACGATGTTCCTGAAAATATAAATAATTTATTAAAAAATATTTTTAAAATAAGAAATAGTTTTCATAACAATTTAGAAAAATTATCAAAAACTACAAAGGGGTACAGTTTTTTAAAAGCAGCATCTATAGAGACTGAAAAATTAGCAAATTCTTTTGATGAGATAGTATTAATAGCTCCGTTTTATCTTCACAAAACAGAATTTGCGATTTTTAAAAAACTCTATAGCATAAAAAGACTTGTTGTGCTTCTTCAAGGAAATCCAAAAGAATACGGGATTTTAAGTGATTTATATTCAGCTTTTGGTAAAACTCCTCTGAAAATAAAAAGCAGTAAAGATAAGTATAAACTAAATGTATATTCAGCTTTTGATGATCAATCTCAAGGAGCTTTACTTAAAAATCTTCTTAAATCTTATGGTGAATCCGATTTAAATAAAACAGTTGTTATTGTCCCAGATTCGACAATGCTGCAATCTATAATATCTGAAGTTTCATCAGTTACAGATAAGTATAATGTTTCGGCAGGATACCCTGCTGGAAAAACTGCTGTCTTTTCGTTGCTTAATGCAGTTATAAAAGCGCAAAATTCAAGAAAACAACAATACTATTACTCAAGAGATATTATAAAAGTGTTGAACAATCCTCTTGTTAAAAATATGAGATTTTTTGGAAAAAATGCTATATCAAGAATAGTTGCTCATAAAATTGAGAAAGCTTTTGATCAAGGTTCGAAAAGCTATTTAAATAACAAAATGTTTGTTTCATTTGAGGATATTATTAATGAAAAACAGCTTGTTGATGAGATTAGTTGTACTATAACCGAAGCTTGGAAGTACATATCTCCTAAAAAAATCATAAAAATATTAAACGAGATTTTTGAAGTATTTTTCATATGCTGGGAAAAAGTTGATAGTTTTTATAGTTTATCAGACGTTTTGTTTAAGTTTTTAGAAAAAATATATTTTTTGAGCTCTGCAGACAGTTATCCATTGAATATCGAAGCCATGGATATATTGTTATCTTTATCTAAAGAGATAAAATTTGGTGATGTGGCACAGGTAAAATTTCACAGTGAGGAAATATTAGATATTTTAAAAAAATTTCTTAAAGATAAAAGAATCGCCTTACCTGGGTCTCCTCTTAAAGGTTTACAAATTTTAGGGCTACTGGAAGCAAGGAATCTTACGTTTGAGAATGTTTTTATTGTTGGAATGAAAGAATCGTCAATTCCAGTGATAAAAAAAGATTACTCTCTTATTCCTAAAGATATAATGCATGCTTTAGGTATTGAAATGGTGAAAAAAGAGTATGAAATACAACGCTACCATTTCAAAAGACTTGTTGCAGGAGCCAAAAATTTAAGTCTTATTTATCCAGATAGCGATACCGATGAAAGGAGTAGATTTATAGAAACAATTATTTGGAACAAGCAATTAGAAAGTAAAAATATTAACGCTGTAAAGATAAATAAATTTGTTTTGCCTAAATTTTCACTAAAATGCTGTACAAAACGGAAATATGAAAAAACTAGAGACATCAAAGAATATCTTAAAAACATGATCTACACATACAGCAAAATTGATGTTTATTTAAATTGCAAATTAAAATTTTATTTCAAATATGTACTGCTTCTTGATGAAAGAAGAGAAATTGGTCAAGAACTTTCTGGTAGTGATATAGGTAATTTTATACACAGTTTCCTAAAAGATGCGCTATATGCAAATCTTGATATTGAAGAAATTAAATCTTTGAAATTTGAAAAAGAATATTTAAGTAAGCTTGAAAAAAAATTTACAGATTGTACGTTTTTTAAGTTTAGAGAAGATGCGTTTATGATAAAAAATGTTCTAATGCACGCAATGACAAATATTTTGCGTTATGAAAGGCAGAGGACCTATAAAAATATTTATGACTGTGAAAAAAAATATGTTTCAAACATTAAAACTTCTTTAGGAGAAACATATAACTTAAATTGTATTATTGATAGAATAGATAGCTACGATAAAGATTATTTTATACTTGACTATAAAACAGGAAACGTGCCAGATGATATTATTTCACAAAAACATTTCGCTTTGTTGGACAGTGATTTTGATAGACAAAGCATAAAAAAGGCTGTAAAGTCATTGCAATTACCCTTGTATAAATACATATTTGAGAAAAACACAGGTTTTACCGCTCTGGATTGCGGAATTTACGATGTTAAAAAAGCGAAAATCAATTTTTTCCCTAGAGAAAAAGAAGTATATGAGAAATGTATGCGTGTGATTACAGCGATACTTGATGAAATAAATGCTGGCGAAAGTTTTGAATTTGATGAAAAAGATAAGGTCAATTGTAAAATTTGTCCATATTTTTACATGTGTAGATAAAATTATATATACAAATGGTAGTAGTGGAGTAATATAAGTGCGATAAATATGTATGGTTCTTTTTTAATGTATAACAAAAATACGAAAAATAATGAGAGCGATCTGTATTTAATTAACGCTAGAATCATAAAAAGTTCTGGCTTATCAATATAAAGTTACAAAAATAGATTAAACTCAAATCTAAAAAAGGCCGATACCATGCACTCGGTGGCTGATATGTGATGTTTAGATATGAAATGTTAGTTGACGAATTGGGTTGACATGAACACTTGAGGATGTTTATAAAAACATTACTCTGCTTACTATTGGATGTACATATGTGGAAAAATCTCTTATTTACCCAAAAGGGTTTGTTGTTTGCAATTTAGCGCGGTTGATGACAAGTTAATTCTTGTTAAAAGGAAGTAGAACATAGCTTTGAAATTTAGAGTAAAAGCGAATAAAAATATGTATAACCACGCGACTACAGCGTGAAAGCAAAGATTATTAGAGACAAGAAATTTGTAAAATTCCTTTTTATCTGTTATGTTCTGCGGCATTGTGGCGTTTTTTTGCACATTCAAGACAGGTATCAAAAAGGAGTAAGGTATATTCATAATTTTTGATTGGTTTAGGCAAAAATACACAAATATTATAAAAACAATTTTGCATATGAATTGTTCATAGGTTGTGTAGCTTATAGGTTTTGCAGAAGGTAAAGTAATTGATTCGTATATTGGCTAAATGTTGATTATTTAAAAAGAGGTTGAGATGAAGACAATGGCTACCTTTGTTGATTGTGTGCACTCGTATTTATGGGGTTGGCCTACGTTGGTGTTTTTGGTAGGGACTCATATATATATGACTTTCAAAACAGGTTTTATTCAAAAAAAAACTTTTTTAGGGATAAAACTTTCACTAAAACATGACCATGATGCCGAAGGCGATATTTCTAGCTTTGGTTCTTTGGCTACTGCATTGTCAGCAACAATTGGAACAGGTAGCATAATAGGTGTTAGCACGGCTATTGTTCTTGGTGGTCCTGGAGCTGTATTTTGGATAATACTTGTAGGTATTTTGGGTATTGCAACAAAATATGCAGAATCGTTGATAGCTGTAAAATACAGAATCAAAACAGAAAAAGGAACTATTCTTGGCGGAGCTATGTATGCCTTAGAGTATGGGTTAAAAATGAAATGGCTTGGCATTTTATTTGCGTTTTTTGGGTGTATGGCTTCTTTTGGAATTGGTAGTACTGTTCAGCCAAATGCTATTGCGACAGTGTTGAACAAAAGTATGTGTGTTCCATTTTGGGTATCTGCGGTAATAATATCTATTTTGGTTGCGTTTGTGATAATTGGTGGAATAAAATATATTTCAAAAATTTGCACAAAATTGGTTCCCTTTATGTCCGTATTCTACATGATAGGATGTTTAGCACTTCTGATAAAGAATGTAAATTATATTGTACCAGCAATTTGTGAAATAATAAATTCTGCATTTCATCCAAGAGCCATTAGCAGCGGATTTGTTGCAACTACAGTTATGGCTGCTGCTAGATTTGGTATTGCAAGAGGCTTGTTTTCAAATGAATCCGGTATGGGTTCTGCTGCAATAGCTGCAGCAGCTGCAAAAACAAGAAATCCGTTTCGACAAGCTTTAATTTCAAGCACAGGAACTTTTTATACGGTCGTTGTATGTGCGATGACCGGAGTTGTTATGGTTTCGGGTGTTCTTGTAAATTCGGGAACAATTGATGCAAACAACATTGACGGCGCTATGCTTACCAGTATTGTATTTGGACAGTTGGGATATATTGGAACTATGGTACTAATTATTGCATTAATTCTTTTCGCGTTTACAACAACTATAGGTTGGGCATATTATGGTGAATGTTGTGTTGAATATTTGTTTGGACGAAAGGCGAAAATTCCATATAAGATAATATACATAATCATGGCGTTTATGGGAGCTGTAATATCATTAAACATAGTGTGGAGTCTTGCTGACATATTTAATATTTTAATGGCACTACCAAATTTGATTGCAATATTATTGTTAGGTACGTTTGTGGCGAATGAAACGAGGTATTACAGTAGTAGTGACAATATTAATTTATATGAAGTTGGATCTGATTGTAAGACAATAAATACAAGTTCAAATTGCTAACGTACAAGTCCTAAAGCCTTATTTATTTGTTGACAATTTTACATTTTTATTGATAAATAATGATTTTTTATGATTTGATTGCCAATAAAGAAACCAATCTCAAAGATATAGCGAAATTGGAATATGTTGGCTTACATGAGCTGGAAGTACATATTTTAGGCTATCTTTTTTTGTTGACATGAATTGTTTTTTTTTGTAGCATGCTGACAAATAGCGAGCCGACGTAGCTCAGTTGGTAGAGCAGCGGTTTTGTAAACCGCAGGTCGTAGGTTCAAGCCCTATCGTCGGCTAGGTAGTGAGGTGCTAAAGTGTTGCGATAAATTGGTGCTTTTGTTGTTTGGCGATCAAGAGGGAGATTATGAAGTTTCATGTTAGTTTGAAAAATGAGTTGATTTTTTCCGTTATCGTGATCGTGGCTGTTTCGTCGATTCCGATGGCTGTGTGTTTATACAATGCATATAAAGATACTATACGTGATAATTTAAAAGCGAGTATGTCGGATTGTGTAAAACGAGTGGCATCTAATTTGGAAAGTGAGGATGGACGGGCAGCTTTTTTAAAGGACTTCAGGAATAAAGTATACCTTTCTGAAGGTGGTGGTATAGCTGGTATTGCTGTTTACAACGAAAAAGTGGAAAAAATTGATGAAAAAATAGATTCTAAATTTAGGCAGCGTGATGTTTTTAAACAAGCTCCGAGTTCTCCTTTTTGTGAATTTATAAAAGTCGGGGACTTGATGTATATGAGGCAATGTGTGTATTTGCAATCAGGACCATTAATGGAGAGTGCTGTTAGGTGGTCAGTCGCGGTTGCAGGCTCTTGTGCAAGTATGAATAAGAAGTTGGAGCATTTTTTGTACATTAGTATTATTGCTGTGTTGCTTGTTTTGTGTATTGGTATTTTAATGGCACTTTTGCTTGCCAAATTTTTGTTAAGCCCAATTAATAATCTCATTGTAGGAGCTTCAAGAATAGCTGAAGGTGACTTATCTTATAAGGTTCCTATTTTTTCAACAGTGGAATTAAGCTCTCTGTCGAATTCGTTTAATACGATGTCTCAAAAACTGAAGCAAAATATCAATGGTTTAACTCAAGATAGGGCCAATTTGTTGGATATTAAGATTGAGCTAGAGGAAAAGAATAAGAATCTTGGAGATATGCTCATAAAAATACAAAGTATGCAAAATGAGCTTTTAAGGGAAGAAAGGGTTGTTACTATGGGTAGGCTTGCAGCTTCGGTTGCACACGAGTTGAATAATCCGTTAACAAGTCTAAGAAATATTTCGTATTTTTTGTCTAAAACGGAGTCTTTTAAAAATGAAAGATCAAAAAAGATGCTTGAGTTGTTAGAGTTGGATGTTGCGAGAGCAAGTGGTATTATTGGTGAGTTGCTTTATTTTTCAAAAATTGATAACCCAAGAAAAAGTTTAGAGTATATTGATGAAATTATAGACGATTCTATAGAAAAAGTT
Source organism: Endomicrobium sp. (assembly GCA_031286985.1). Taxonomy (GTDB): domain Bacteria; phylum Elusimicrobiota; class Endomicrobiia; order Endomicrobiales; family Endomicrobiaceae; genus Endomicrobiellum. Next base: position 62,720 of record JAITTL010000020.1, on the reverse strand, counting down.
AATTTGCCTAAAAATGTGATAGTCAGTAAGAATTTAGAGCGATTTGAGGTGTTTGTCGATCGTGATAAAATAAGGCGAGTTGTTGTGAATTTCGTTACGAATGCAAGGGACGCAATGCCAAAAGGTGGAAGTTTGTTTATATCTGCTAAAAAGGAAAACGGGATGGCTGAAATAAAAATTAAAGATAATGGTGTTGGAATTAAAGATAGTGATAAATGTCGTTTGTTTGAGCCACTTTTTACAACAAAGTTAAGAGGTATTGGAATTGGACTTTGCATAACAAAGGAGATAATTGATTTGCATATGGGATCAATATCAGTGGACAGTACGGAAGGAGTTGGTACCGAATTTGTGGTAGTTATTCCTATCTCTTAGAATAAAAAAAAGGGTTAAGAAGGGGATTATGCGTAAAAAGCTTAACATACTTATCGCAGATGATGAAGAGTCTATAGGGTATTCTTTGGCTGGTATTCTTGAAATCGAGGGGTACAACGTTGCGGTGACTGTCGATGGATGTGAAGCTGTTGAGTTAGCAAAACGAAATGATTTTGATCTTGCATTTTTCGATATAAGAATGCCGAAAATGAATGGTGTAGAAGCTTTGGAGGAAATAAGAAAATTTAACAATAAGATTGTGGTTGTTATGATGACAGCATATGCCGAAAATGTTCTCATAGAAGAAGCTATAAAGATTGGGGTTTTGGAATGTATAGGTAAACCTTTTGAAATATCAAAAGTTTTAGACATTGCTCTAAGAGTGGAAGCTGGGGCCGTAGCTCGCAAAAAAAGTGTGGTTATTGTGAGTGCGGACACGTTTGGTTTTCTAGATCTGAAAACTGATATGGTTAGAAAAGGATACAAGGTTGAATCTTTTTTGGATGTGATTAGTTTGTTTGGAAATTTTAGTAAAGTGCCGCTCGATTTTATAATATTTGAACCCAAGTCGATGGATGAACTGAAATGTTTGGAATTAAAATTAAAGGAACAGGATTTGAAAACAAAAATTATCGTTTTTGTTGATTATGAAAATGCTTCTTTAATTGAAGAGTTTAAGCAAAATGGAGTTTTGTTTATGCGTAAGCCGTTTAGTAAGATTGAATTGCTTGAAAGTATGAGGGATTGAAAAAGGATATGAAAATAAACAGCGAAGGTAGAAGGGTATTTTCATCAAATAAGAAAGCTTATTACGATTACGAAATTCTTGAAAAACTTGAAGTTGGTGTGATTTTGTCTGGCTATGAAGTTAAGTCTGTAAGGCGGTCCAGTATGAGTCTTGTAGATGGTGTTGTTGGGTTTTATAAAGGTGAAGCTTTTGTAGATGGTGTGTTTATTGCCCCTTATGAGCAAATATCCACTCATGTTGTTGATTACGATGCTAGAAGAAAACGTAAGCTTTTGATGCATAGAGCTGAGATTAATAAATTGTGCGCACGGGTAAAAGAAAAGGGGCTTACAGTTGTTCCTCTTGAAGCTTATATCAGTAGGGGAAATGTTAAACTTCTTGTTGGTCTTGCAAAAGGGAAGAAATCGTATGACAAAAGGGAATATATAAAAAACAAAGATATCGCAAGAGAGATGGCAAAAGATATTAGTAATTATGCTGACAAACACTAATCAAGTTTATTATGAACAAACCCCAAATAATATCTGTGCAAGCATCGGCCGGTTCAGGCAAAACTTATAATCTGGCAAAAAGATATGTCTGTTTGTTGTTAGGGTCCAACAAAAATATTGATGTAAAAAACATAATAGCTGTAACCTTTACAAATAAAGCTGCTATTGAAATGAAGCACAGGATTCTAAATTATCTTAAAAAAGGCGTATTGTCTTTAGATGTTGATGAATTGTTCTGCGATTTAAATCTTACAAAAAATGAAATAGCAAAAGAAAGTTTGTTTGTTTTAAAAACCATCTTCGATTCTTATGATAATTTCAACGTAAGTACTATTGACAGTTTTAAACACCATATATTGAAATCTTGTGCTATCAGTATAGATATCTCACCTAATTTTGTTATAGAGAAGGATTATTCGTCACATCTTCTTCTTTCTTTGGCAACATTTTTACAGAGATCGCAAGCATCAAAAAATTTGACAAAAAAGGTACTAGAATACTTATCTCAATATCTGATGAATGCTTCAGGTTGGATACCAAAAGATAATATATATGATGAAATCAAAAAACTATTTGACAGATTTTGGAATACGGGTAAAAATATTTTTATTACGGGAAAACTTGAATATACAAAGGAATTTTCTTTAAGAGTTAACAAAATTATAAAAAATCTTAAAGTTTTTACTAAACTTGTACCAGAATCTCATATTCATTCTCATTATAATAATGCAGTTAAAAAAGTTTTGCAGGGAGATGCTGGATTATTTTTCTCAATGAAAATTCCTCATGTTTTTGCAAAAAAAGAGCTTAAATATAAGGCAGGCGTTGAAAAAAACCTTAAAGCCGATGATATATGGAGTGAGATAAATAAAGAAATTAAATCTTTATGTGATTTTTACTTAGAGAATTATTACGCCATTTACTCATTTATATATTCGGAAGTTTCCATTGAGTTTGATAAACAATCCAAAAAGGATGGGGTTGTTTTTCTCAATGAAATAAATAAAAAAATAGTTAATTTTTTTAAAAAAGACAATGCTATTATGCCAGAGGTATACTATAGATTGTCAGAAAGATATAAACATTTTTTAATCGATGAATTTCAAGATACAAATTTTGTGCAGTGGATAGGAATGAAAAGATTTTTAGAAGAGAGTCTTGCCTGCGGTGGGACTTTTTTCTATGTTGGTGATGCAAAACAAGCTATTTATACTTTTAGGGGAGGAAGACCTGAGCTTTTTGATGAAGTACTAAATGAATTTCATTCAGTGGATATTGAAAAACGGTATCTTGAAAAAAATTTTAGAAGTGGAAAAACTATAGTTGATTTCAATAATAGAGTTTTTTCAAAAGAAAATATAGAAAATTTTTTAAATGAAGTTTGTAGAAAAGGTAATATTGAGTATGATTTTTCGAAATTTATTAAAACCTATACATCTTCTAATCAACAAGTTGTAAAAGAACATGACTACGGTTATGTGGAAGTAAGCGTGATAGAAAAAATGTGCGAAAATGTGAATGAAAAAATAAAACAAAAATTTATTGACAATATTTTTCAGTTACTTAAAAGATTTATACCTCAAGATATAGTGGTTTTATGTAGAACTAATGATGAAATACTTAACGTAAGTTCATGGCTTTTAGAGGAAGGATTAGAGATAGAGTCGTCACAGACTTTAAACATAAAAAATAACAGTATTATAAAACAAATTCTATCGCTTCTTATGTTCATTAATTCCCCAATGAATGCATTGGCGTTTTCTTCATTTATTTTGGGGGATATTTTTGAAAAAATTTCAAATATTTCAGATAAGGAATTTGAAAAATTTATTTTTGATTGTAATAAAAATATAGATAATAAAACGGTAAATTTTTTTAAAAGTTTTCAAAATAAATATGAATATTTATGGAAAAATTATTTCGAATTATTTTTTGTAAAAGCAGGATTTATCCCGGTATATGAACTTACACTTGCAATACTTGAAAAATTTGAGATCACAGACAATTTCCCTGACAGTAAAGCATTTGTAATGTGTTTTTTAGAATTTATAAAAGAATTTGAAATACAGGACTCAGGGTTAGGGAATTTTTTAGAATATTTTAAGCTAAAAGAGGATACTGATTCTTTGTATATAAAAAGAATTTTTGGAAATGGTATCAAAATTATGACTATTCACAAAGCTAAAGGTCTTCAGTTTCCTGTTGTGATAATGCCATTTTTTGAGCTTTCTGCAAAAAAGATCAATAAATCGTATTTTTTTGAATCTGAAGATGAAATAAAAATATTTAGAATATCGAAAGATGTTGCGATATTTTCACAAAAAGCAAAAGAACTTTACAATAAAGAAAAATTTAGCATTTTATTATCTGAACTTAACGGGCTTTATGTTTCAATGACAAGGGCAGAATATGAATTTTATGCAATAGTTCCACCAAAATCAGGAATTTCAAATAATATTGCTCTTACGTTGCTTGGCGATATTCCACTTATTTTGGGTTCCAAGCAGAAGTACAATATAGCCAATGTTGAGGAAGATGGTATTTTTTTAGATGATTTCAACAAAGGCTATAAAGATATACAAAAGTACTTAATAGGTGAAAAGAAAACTATTCTTGATATAGATAATGCCAGAAAAAAAGGAACGATTATACACTACGCATTGTCAAGTATAGTATCGTTAAGAAATGAAAATATAAACGATGCTATAAGCAATGCTATTGGTATTACAAAAAGAAAATTTTTCTCTGAAAGTGTTGATTTTGTTAGAGTAAAGCTTGAAAAATTGTTTGCGTCCAAAACAATTTTGAAGTTATTTATGCATGATAAAAATAAAATCTATAATGAAAAAGAAATTGTAAATGCATCAGGTAAACTTTTCAAAATTGATAAGCTTATAGTAGATAAGGATAAGGTCATAATAGTAGATTTTAAAAGTTCGAATCAGGATATGTTAGAAAATCGAAATCAACTTAAAAGTTATGCTGGCCTGATAACAGAAATTTATCCACATAAAAAAATATCAACATATATTGTAAACATCGAAAAAGTACAAATTTTTGATGTCAAAAATGACTTATAGTATTATCGATGAGAGTTTTTCAATTTTTAAAATTTTTTCTTTAATTTTTTTCAACAAAGCATTTATATTTGGAAAAACATAAAATGCTCCCTCGGGCTTTCTGCATGTAATTTGATCTATAACATTAAGTCTTTCTGCAATGTAATTTCTTCCTTTTTCATGTATTTAACATATTTTTGTATCCCATTTAATGCTTCTACAAGCAACTTTAATTGAGATTGAAGAAGCTCTGGAGTGTGGGATTGGCTTTGTTTTTGCCATCGCTGTAATAATATATTTAATGTCCAGCAGCCATTATAAATTTATTTATAATGGCATCTCTTATTTATAGACTGTACTCTTTTAATAATGCACACTAGAATCTTAGAGATAAGCTATGGGATGTTAAAAATATTAGTGTAGCATCCAAAACCCATTTAAATATACAAAATTGACTATGTGGATTTGACAAACATACACAATTTTTGTAGATTACACCCTCAAAAGAAGGGGTGTGTCAAATGTATGCGATTGTTAAAACTGGTGGGAAGCAGTACAAGGTAGAGGAAGGTGTGAACCTAGTTGTAGAGAAAATTGATGGAGCTGAGGCTGGACAGGATGTTGTTCTGGAGGAAGTTCTTTTGCTTACAGATGGTGAAAAAGTAACCATTGGTAGGCCTGTGGTTGAAGGTGCAAAAGTAGTTGCGAAGGTTATAGCACAAAAAAGAGCTTCTAAGGTTTTGGTATTTAAGAAAAAGCCGAAAAAAGGTTATAAAAAGCTTCAAGGACACCGTCAGTACGTGACAGAGTTGAAAGTTGTAAAAATTAATGCTTAAGCTATAAAGAAAGTTTTATTAGGGGAGATATAGATGGCTCATGTTAAAGCGCAGGGTTCGTCAACTAATGGACGCGATTCGCACGGCCAGAGATTAGGTGTAAAAATTTATGGAGATCAAAAAGCTTTTGCTGGGGCTATAATAGTTCGCCAGAGGGGTACCAAGTATCGCCCAGGAATAAATGTCGGTATGGGCAAGGACAACACTCTTTTTGCGAAGATTGCAGGAGTGGTTAAATTTATTAAAAAATCTGGAAATAGGCGCTACGTAAATATTGAAAAATAAGATTTAGGGATAAAAATATCTCAATGCTTATAGATAAGGTTAGTGTTTTTCTTGCAGCTGGGCGCGGAGGCGACGGCTGTATTTCTTTTAGAAGGGAAAAACATGTTCCTTATGGTGGCCCTAATGGAGGCAATGGAGGAAAAGGAGGTGACATTTATTTTGAGGGAGATCCTCATAAATCAACTCTTTTAGATTTATCGTACAAACAAAAATTTGAAGCTCCAAATGGTGAAAAAGGCTCAGCGAACAATAAGTTTGGTAGATATGGTAAAGATTTAGTAATAAAAATTCCTTTAGGGACTTTGATTTTTAAAAATGGTGAGCTTTTTGCAGATTTAAAAGCTGCAGGTGAGAAAATTTTAGTCGTCAAAGGTGGTAGAGGTGGCAGGGGAAATTCTTCTTTTAAAACTGGGAAATATACGGCTCCAAGAATCGCAGAAAAAGGTGAACCAGGAGAAACCTCAGAAGTCAATTTAGAACTTCGTTTAATTGCTGATGTAGGTTTTATAGGCTTACCAAATGCTGGAAAGTCTACTCTTCTATCGCAAATCTCAGCAGCAAAACCTAAAATTGCAGACTATCCTTTTACAACTTTGGCCCCTAATTTAGGAGTTGTAAACTATAAAGGGGAATGTTTTGTGGTTGCTGACATTCCTGGGATAATTGAGGGTGCTCATGATGGGAAAGGTCTTGGGTTTGAGTTTCTAAGACACGTAAAGCAAACAAAGCTTTTGGTACACATGATAGATGTAAGTGGTTTTGAAGGGGAAGCTCCATATGAAAATTATAAAATAATAAATAATGAATTAAAAAATTATTCAAAAAATCTTTTTAAAAAATATACCATAGTAGTTTTAAATAAAATTGATTTATCGGGAACGCAACTTCGCATAAAAAATCTAAAAAAACATTTAAGAGTCAGAAAATTGTTCCCAATTTCAGCAGTTACGGGCCAAGGTGTTGAAGCTTTGCTTAAGGAAATAGTGAAAATACTTAAGAAACCAATTAGCTATAGTTCTGAAGATGAGATAAAAGAAACCATCCCTGTAAAAAAATATATTTATGAATCAGAATTTGAAGTTGAAATGAATGAAAATGGTGTTTATGTGGTCACGGGGACTAAGGTTAAAACACTTACAGAAATGACAAAATTTGGAGAAGATGAAGCATTAAGACGTTACCAAAATATTCTTAAAAAAATGGGACTAGAAGCAAAGCTGGAAAAAATGGGTGCGAAAACTGGAGACTGTGTTAAAATTGGTAAATTTGAATTTGTATTTGAAAAATAGAAATAATGGCAAATTTTAAAACACTTAGGGTAAATGTTTGCTATGTGTTGTTGGCTATTTTTAAGAAAGGGCAAAGTAACGTTTTTTTTAAATGATAAAACGTCAGGGGGTGTTGATATAGATATGAAAGAAAAATTAATAAGAAAAACCAAAATGTATCATGGATCTGTTGTAGATCTTTTTTGTGATGAAGTTGAACTACCAAATGGTGCAGTTGCTACGAGGGAATATTTAGATCATCCAGGAGCGGCGTCTGTTTTGCCTTTTGTGGATGATAAGAATATTGTTTTGATAAAACAGTATAGGTATCCTATAGACCAAATAACGTACGAAATACCTGCTGGTAGAATTGATAAAGGAGAAGTGCCCATTGAATGTGCAAGTAGAGAACTGGTTGAAGAGACGGGATATAGGGCAAAGGAGTTGGAAATGGTTTTGTCTTTTTATCCAGCACCGGCCTTTTCAACAGAGATAATATATATTTTTTCAGCTTTTGGGCTTGAGGCAGGAAGACAAAATCAAGAAGATGATGAATTTCTTTCCAGCGAAATAATAAATTTTAAAGATGCTGTTAAGATGGTAAAGGTTGGTAAAATAAAAGATTCAAAGACAATTATTGCGTTGATGTATTTTGCAAATAAAGGGTTAGGATAGCAAAATATTTGTACCGATAGTTTGCGATAATGGATACAAAAGAAAGATAAGATTATCTTTTTCTGTGGAAAAGAGGTTTTTATGAAAAGAAGTAGTTATTGCGGAGACGTAAGAGAGAACAGTGTAGGAAAAGAAATTGTCGTATGTGGATGGGTACACTCACGGAGGGATCACGGAGGTGTAATTTTTATTGATTTAAGAGATAGGTCTGGCCTTTTGCAGATTGTTTTTCAACCCAAAAATGAATTTATGTTTAAGATTGCAGAAAATTTGAGAAGTGAATATGTGATTTCTGTTAAGGGGTTAGTTAGGAACAGGCCAGATAATACCATAAATTCAAATATGTCCACAGGAAATATTGAGCTTGTTGCAATAGAGCTAGAAGTTCTTAACACTTCTTTAGGGCTTCCCTTTGAAATTTCAGATTATGTTGAGACTTCCGAAGAACTTAGATTAAAGTATAGGTACCTGGATTTGCGGCGTCCAAATTTTCAAAAAAATTTTGTAATGCGGCATAAGATTTCAAACGAAGTGAGAAATTTTTTGAATGAAGAAGGTTTTTTAGAAATAGAAACACCTTTTTTGACCAAATCTACACCTGAAGGAGCTAGAGATTTTTTGGTTCCGTCAAGAATTCATAGCGGGTGTTTTTTTGCGTTACCACAATCCCCGCAGCTTTTTAAACAAATTTTAATGATTGCTGGCTTTGATAAGTATTATCAGCTTGCAAAATGTTTTAGAGATGAAGATTTGCGTGCTGATAGGCAGATGGAGTTTACGCAGATTGATATTGAGATGTCGTTTGTGGAACAAGAAGATGTAATGAATCTTGTTGAAAAGATGCTTGCAAGAGTTTTTAAAATTGCATTAAATCTTGATATAAAAATCCCTTTTGATAGAATATCCTACGAAGATGCAATGTTACGGTATGGCTCAGATAAGCCTGACACAAGGTTTGATATGGAGATAAAAGATTTTTCCAAATTGTTTAAAAATAGTGAATTTAGTGTATTTTCATCAGCAATACTAAAAGGTGGGATTGTCAGAGGGCTATGTATTCCCAATGGTGCAAGTTTTTCTCGATCAGAAATTGATGGCTTTACTAAATTTGTAAACGAGTATGGAGCTAAAGGTTTAGCATGGATAAAAATTACCGATTCTGGTGCGGAATCGAATATAGTAAAATATTTTAAGAAAGAGGAGATAGGAACAGTTATATCCGAACTCAATGTAAATTCTGGGGATTTAATTGTTTTTCTCGCAGATGAAAAAAAGATAGTGGAACAAGGGCTTGGTGCTTTGAGACTTAAAATCGGTAAAGAACGTGGATTGATAGATAAAAACAAATTCAATTTTTTATGGGTTGTAGATTTTAATCTTATGGAATGGGATCAAAAGGAACAAAAATGGCAGGCATTGCACCATCCTTTTACAGCTCCACAGAATGCACAGTCTCTTACGAAAGAAAATGTGTATTTTGCGAAAGCGAAAGCGTATGATGTTGTTTTAAACGGTACTGAACTTGGAGGAGGTTCTATAAGAATACATGAAAATGATGTTCAGAAAAAAATTCTTGATATTTTAGGTGTTTCTGATGAACTTGCAAAAGAAAAATTTGGATTTTTGCTTGAAGCTTTAACATATGGAGCTCCTCCTCATGGAGGGGTAGCCTTAGGTTTGGATAGATTGTGTGCACTGATTTGTAAAGAAGATTCTATAAGGGAAATGATAGCGTTTCCCAAGACTCAAAAAACAATAGATCCTCTTTCGGGCGCACCTACGTCGGTAGACGCCCAACAACTAAAAGAGTTGGGCTTGCGTTTAGCTGTTGTTAAGGACTAGAAGATAGTTTTTATGATTTTTGTGGAATTTTATATTCAAAAATTTTAGATAGTTCACTTATTTTTGTAAGTTTTACCAAGTTTTGATCAACAAAAGTCTAATGATACCCTGGTTTTGTTCATTTAAGTAATAAATCTATTATTGTGCACTTCGGTGCGCATTTTGTGATTTGTTTATCGATGTTGTTGTGTTTTAAGAGGATAAATGGATAATTTGTTTGAAAAAATAAAACATTGGACAAGAGGTCTTCTTTTAAAAATTGCAAAAGACCTTAAAACTGATATACCTAAATTTAAATCTGTAGGGAGATCTAAAAATTTATTTTCTAAAGAGATAAAAATACCTATCTATGTTTCTTTGATTTTTACAATTATTGCTATTTACGGTATGTTAGTTATAGGAATTGGGATAAGCTGTAGATCGTTAATAGCAACTGCTATACTTATTGTTCTTAGTGTAGTCTTTTTTATTGTGCAAATTCAAAACAAGGAAAAAACAATAATCAAAGACAACGATGCAATTGTTTTAATGTGTTTGCTTTTTATCATTGCGATGTTAATATTTCAGATTTTAAAAGAATTTCTTTCTCCATTTCTTTCTCCAGTGGCAGCATTTTCGTTAATGGCAGCCATGCTTTTATCGACGAGAATAGGGATTTTATACGCGGTGTGCTTAAGTTTGTTTGTAACTTTTTTAAACGATATGAAATTTGAGGTCTTTCTTATGATGCTTTGTAGTGGAATTGTTGTTGTTACAAATGTACAAGATATTCGAAAAAGATCAGATTTTGTCAATATAGGCGTTAAAACTGCTTTTGCAAATGTTGTGATAATGACAATGTTTTATTTTTTCGGCAGCTATAGTATTTTTCAGTTCAAACATAACCTTTTACATGGTGTACTAAATGGAGCTATAACGATCGTTATTCTTTTGGTGTGTATTCCTTTATTTGAAAAAATATTCTCTAGGATGACAAATATTAAATTGATAGAGTTATCAGACTTTAATAATCCTTTGCTTAGAAGACTCATGCTTGAAGCTCCAGGTACATATCACCATTCGATTATGACGGCAGATATTGCAGAACAAGCTGCTAATATTGTAAATGAAAATTCCCTGCTTGCAAGAGTAGGATCATATTATCATGATATAGGTAAACTCAAAAATCCAAAATATTTTATAGAAAACCAAATGACAGGGCGAAATTTACATGATGATTTAAATCCGATTATATCGAGTTTAATTTTGACTGCGCATGTTAAAGATGGTACTGTCCTTGCTAAAAAATATAATATGGATAATGAAATAATTAACATTATTGAACAGCATCACGGTACAACTCCAATACATATTTTTTATCATAGAGCTTTAGAAATAAGTTCCAATGTAAACATAGAGGATTTTAGATATCCAGGGCCTAAACCAACCACAAGAGTTTCAGCTATAGTAATGGTAGCGGATTCTTGTGAGGCGGCATGTCGTACCATCTATGAACCTACATCTGTAAGAATAAGAAACACTGTGGAAAGAATAATAAACAACAAGTTTGTTGATGAACAATTTTCAGAATGTTCGATAACTTTAAAGGATTTAAAACTTATCAGAGATAGTATAATTTCGACCATTATGGGTATCTATCATGCAAGAATTTTATACAAATAAGGGCGGCAGTTTTATAAATTTTGTCAAATTCCCAAGGTGCTATAACTCGTTATTTAGAAGAACCGTTGAATTTGTGTTAAAATCAGAGAAAATAGAAAAATACCAAATAAATTTTGTGATGATAAGTGATATAGAAATAAAAAAACTTAATAACAGGTACAGAAACGTAAATAGGATAACTGATGTCATATCTTTTTTAGTTGTTCCTGAATCTTTTGTAGGAGATGTGTATATTTCCAAAAATCGTACACAAAAACAGGCAAAAAGATATGGTAATACTTGGCAACAAGAACTGGTGTATCTTATAATTCATGGAGTGTTGCATCTTTGTGGGTATACTGATTACGATATTGCATCTAAAGATAAAATGTTTGCTAAACAGGATAAAATATTTAAATGTTTGTTTTTGCAGGATTAATCGCTTTACTTTTTCTTTTACTTGTATCGGCTTGGATTTCTGCTGCTGAAATTGGGATTACAAGTTTGTCAAAATACAGGGTAAAGAAGCTTATAGTTCAAAATCCAAAATTTTCTAAGGCCTTGTTGTTGTGGCTGAAGCAGCCGTACTACCTTTTAACAATTATTTTAACTGTTAATGTAATAGCGGATATGCTCGCAAGCTTTGTTTCTGTATATGTTATGACATCTGTTTTTTGTATGGTCAATAGAAATGTTATAGAAGTTCTCATATGGATTTTTACATCGCTATTTCTTTTGATTTTTGTGGAAATGGTTCCTAAATTTTATGCGAGGATGGTTCCAGAAAGGATTACGATCAGATCAGTTCCTATTCTTTCAAAAATAGAAAAAATCTTAAAACCTTTTATGTATCCTATTGTTAAGATTGCAGAATTTTTGTCACCAAAAACTTCCAATATTAATAATTCTTACGAACTGAGTAACGAGGAAATTAAAAACTTACTTTCAGAAGGTGATTATACCGGAGAAATAGATAAGGATACAGGTAGTATGCTTGAGCATACACTATGTTTTGGCGAATTGTCTGCAAAAAGAATAATGACACCATTTAAAGATATTAGATCTGTTGATCTATCCTTAGAAGAAAAAGAATTTTTGGATAAAGCTATAGAAATATCAAAAAGTAGAATTCCAGTATATGTTGAGTTGGAGAAAAATATCATTGGCTACGTTCACATAAAGGATATTTTGATGATGTGTCAGAAAAATAAAGGACATTTTATACGCCCGCTTGTGAAAGAGCCGTATTATATTAGTGAAGATCAAAAAATTAATATTCTATTGAAACAATTTCAGAATGGAAAAACTCATATGGCTTTTGTGAAAGATAAAAATGATGACGTTATAGGAATGGTTACACTGGAAGATATATTGGAGGAAGTTGTTGGTGAAATTATTGATGAATATGAGTTTGAAAAATGATGATTTTAATCATATGTAAAATTATTTTCTTCGCGTTTCTGTTGTGTACACTAAGTTTTTTTAGTTGTGCAGAAACAGCTATTACAAGTCTTTCAGCAATATATCTGCGTAAAACAAGGGAGACAAAAAAAGATTACTTAAGAAGAATATTGTTCCTAGAATCTCATACACAGGAAGTTATGACAGCCATAATCATAGGTATGAACCTATCTCTTGTTGGCATGAGTGTTGTTTTATTGTCGCTTGAAACTGATATTTCTAAATACTATGGAATCAAATCTGATATTTTAAACATATCTTTCCCATTTATTTCTATAATTCTTGCACTGATACTTGGAAACATTTTTCCAAAAACTATAGCAAGATACAATGCTGAAAAAATAGGAATAACGATATTGCCTACAATAATCAAATTTACGATGATTTTTAAAATTGTTATTAATTTTTTGCTAAATATCTCAGATAGAATTACAAAATTGTTTATCAAAAAAAAAGAAAGTCAACATATCAAAGCTGCTGAGATAGATTTTTTGCTTTCAAATGAAAAAACATCTCCACTTTCAGCTGATTCGAGAAAATTTATAAGTAACATAATGGACTTCACGGAGAGAAAAATTTCGCAAGTTATGGTGCCGCTTTCTGGAATTTTTGCCTTAGATATAGATTTACCAAAGGAAGAAATAATTAAGCGTATTATCGAAACTAAGTACTCAAGGGTGCCTATCTACAAGGGGAACATTAGTAATATTGTAGGAATAATTTATGCAAAAGATCTGGCCATTGCTTGGCGTAATTTTAAAGTTATAGTTGTTGAAGATTTAATACATTCGGCATATTATGTTTCTGAAAATTCAAAAATAAATAATGTGCTTAAAGAATTCAAAACAGGACATTGTCATGTTGCTATAGTTGTCAATGAATTTGGTTCCACAATTGGAATAGCATCAATAGAAGATCTGTTAGAAGAAATAGTTGGAGAGGTTTTAGATGAACATGATTTAAAAGAAAAGACCATAAAGTCAATAGACCAAAACGAATATATAATACAAGCGTATGAATCGATATCTAGTGTAAATGATGAGTTGGACATCGATATTCCTTTGGGAAATTATACCACAATTAACGGTTGGGTTTTAGAATTGTTTAACAAAATTCCTGTAAATGGAGAAAAAATAAATTGGAATAATTATTCTATAGAAGTGCAGGATGCGGATTTGAAGAAAGTAAATAGAATAGTGTTGAAAAAATGTACTACACAATAAGAGGGCTTGTTCTCAATTCTAAAGTACAGGGAGAATATAATAAGCTTATAACGATTTATTCCTATGAGTGGGGAAAAATTCAAACGGTTGTCCAAAGCGCTAAGAGGGTTGCGGCAAAGCTTTCCTATGCGACGGAACCATTAACTGAAAGCGAGTTTTTTATTTTTAATAACAATCGTTATGTAAGGCCTAAAATTATCGGAGCCCATATACTTGAGAACAATACAAAAATAAAAACTGATTTCAAAAGAAATTTATATGCTCTGTATGCTGCTGAAATAAGCGATAAGCTCGCGCCTTTTAATCTTGTAAACGTTGTTAAATACAACCTGATGGTACGAATTTGGGCAATATTGGGTGTTTGTATGTATCCAAAACGTGCATTATCTGCGTTTATATTGAGGTTTTTAAAACTTTCAGGGTATGGTTTTTTGGATTATTTGAAACATGGTAATGCCTTTATTGATAAAAAGATAGAGCAAAATATAAGGAAGCTTTCCAATTGTGCTGGTAAAGATTTGGATTTATTGGAAGAAATAGAAGATGATAAAGTTTTGAATTATGTGGAATCTTATCTCACAAAATATGTGCGTCGCCCATCGTTAAGTATCTTTTTGGAAGAAATAGATAAAAATTCGAAATAGTAGAAGGGCAATTAAAATCTTAAATAGGGCATAGGTTAAATATATGCCCGATGTTCTATTACTTTATTGCATCAATCTGTAATGTGATTTTTTAATGCTAAATGTTGAAGTATGCTGCTGTAATAGCTAAATAATCTTTTAAATTTTTTGCCTTTTGCTTTTTTGTTAATTGTGTATAAATTAAATTATTTCAATCAAAAGTTTAGTATGTTATGGACAGTTACAAAAATTTGACTATCTGATACGTTTTAAGTACACTTCTGACGGTAGAGCGGGTTGTTTGCATGCTTTGTAAATTTTCATGATGGGAGGTGGAGTGTGGGTGTTGGGAGCGTGTGTGTTTGTTGCAGCTGTGAGAAGATCCTATGCTAAAAGAAGGTCAGCTGCGGATTTCATCAGGATGCTCGATAAGCGGTATTATAGATAAAAAAGGTAGAAAATTTTGTGGAGAGGAAATTATTAAGTCTATAGCTTTAATGCATGAAAGATCTAATGGGTTGGGTGGCGGTTTTGCAGCGTACGGTATCTACCCACAGTACAAGGAATTATATGCTTTCCACATTTTTTATGATAATTTAAATGTTAAAACTCAGGTAGAAGATTTTCTAGCAAAACATTTTAAAATAGAAAACGCAGGTAATATCCCTACAAAATCAATTCAAAATATAACGAATCGACCACTGATATGGCGTTATTTTGTTTCTCCAAGAATTTATCCGATAGAAGAAGAAATTTTGGATGAAGACGAGTTTACGTCAAGGTGTGTCACAAAGATCAACAAAGAATACGCGGGTGCATATGTTTTTTCAAGCGGTAAAAATATGGGGACTTTTAAAGGCGTTGGTTACCCTGAGGATATAGGCGAATTTTTTATGTTAGAAAAGTACGAAGCCTATATGTGGATTGCTCATGGAAGATTTCCAACTAATACTCCTGGTTGGTGGGCAGGAGCCCATCCTTTTACGATGCTTAATTGGGCTGTAGTGCATAACGGAGAAATATCCTCTTACGATGCCAATAGGCGTTTTGTTGAGATGTTTGGGTACAATTGCGCTTTGCAGACAGATACAGAAGTGATAACATATCTTTTCGATTTATTAGTTAGAAAACATGGAATATCGATGGATAAGGCTATAAAAGCGGTAGTGGCTCCTTTTTGGAATGATATTGAAAGAGAAAATAGAAAGATTGGTGAAGAACTTAAAAGTATTCGTGCGGTTTATGCCAGCGTTCTTGTAAATGGGCCATTTTCGATAATTTTAGGATGTCAAAAAGGAATGATAGCTTTAAACGACAGAATAAAGCTTCGCTCTATGGTTGCTGCAGAAAAAGGCGATAGGACTTATGTTGCAAGTGAAGAAAGCGCTATAAGAATAATATGTGATAATCCTGACAAAGTGTGGTCCCCTAAAGGAGGGGAACCGGTTGTTGCTTTGTTGGAAGGGGCATAAGGATGAATTTAGATTTTAACAGTCCCACATTTGAAGTGATAAGAAATGATAAAAAATGTATAAAGTGTCGTGTATGTGTGCAGCAGTGTTCCAATAAGGTACATTTATACAATGCAGAGCGAAATGTTTTATACACAGATGATATAAGGTGTGTTAATTGTCATAGATGTGTGGTTATGTGCCCTGTGAAGGCTTTGGTAGTAAAGAAATATCCTCTTGAATTTAGAGGAAATGCAAATTGGACAGATAGTGCGATAAAAGAAATCTATAAGCAATCCCAAACAGGTGGGGTTTTACTTTCAAGTATGGGAACCCCCAGGCCGTTCCCTATTTATTGGGATAAAATGCTTCTTAATGCAAGCCAAGTTACAAATCCGTCCATAGATCCTCTACGTGAGCCTATGGAAACAAAAGTTGTGATAGGTAGAAAACCTGAAAAACTTGAATTCAACGCTAAGGGAGAACTCATAACAAAGATCCCTCCGCAGGTTGAATTGAAAGTACCAATAATGTTTTCTGCAATGAGTTATGGAGCGATTTCAAAAAATGCTCATGAATCACTTGCAAGAGCCGCTGAAGAACTTGGAATTTGTTATAACACAGGAGAAGGTGGGTTGAATAAGGATTTTTATAAATACGGAAATAATACTGTTGTTCAGGTAGCTTCTGGAAGGTTTGGCGTTCATAAAGAATATTTAAAAGCTGGTGTTGCAATCGAAATCAAAATAGGGCAAGGAGCTAAACCCGGTATAGGTGGGCATTTACCTGGAAGAAAAGTCGGTGAAGACGTATCTGCTACAAGAATGATCCCAATAGGGTCTGATGCTATTTCTCCTGCTCCTCATCACGATATTTACTCCATAGAGGATTTAAGACAACTCATATTTTCATTGAAGGAAATTACAAATTATAAAAAACCTGTTTTTGTAAAAATTGCTGCAGTTCATAATGCAGCTGCTATTGCTTCGGGGATTGTAAGAGCTGGAGCTGATGCTATTGTAGTGGATGGTTTTCGTGGAGGTACAGGTGCAGCTCCTACAAGGATAAGAGATAATGTGGGTATACCAATAGAGCTTGCGTTAGCTGTAATAGATCAAAGATTGAGAGAAGAAGGGATAAGGAATCAAGTTTCTCTTCTGGTTTCAGGAACCATTAGAAATAGTGCAGATGCGGTTAAAGCTATAGCATTAGGTGCCGATGCTGTTTGTATAGGTTCAGCAGCTCTTATAGCTTTAGGTTGCCACATGTGCCATTCCTGTTCAGTCGGAAAATGCAATTGGGGAATAGCAACTCAAGATTCTGATCTTGTAAAAAGACTGGATCCAGATACCATGTATAAAAGGCTTGTAAATTTAGTTTCTGCATGGAATCATGAAATTCAGGAAATGCTTGGCGGTATGGGTATTAATGCTATTGAGAGCCTGCGAGGCAACAGGCTTATGCTTAGAGGAATTGGTTTAAACGAGAAAGAGCTGAGTATTCTTGGCATTCAATATGCAGGCGAATAAAAACACTAGTAAAGAAGTAGAATGTGGAAATTGTTGTGAAGTATCTTTGAACGGAATTTTCTTGATTCTAAATGTTTTGAGAGTTGTGTTTTTAAAAAGAGGTTAGTTATGAAAACTATAGACGCTTTAAATATTTGTTATCGCCAGTTAAACAGCTTGATTGATAAAGCTATTGAAGCAGATAAATCCATTTCATTAAAAAATGTTTTTGGGCAGAGATACATAGGAAGAGGGCTACCTGAAAAAGTTAAATTAAAAATTTACGGTATACCTGGAAATGATATGGCTGCATGTATGGATGGAGCTGAGCTTGAAATATTTGGAAACGCTCAGGATGCTGTAGGTAATACAATGAATTACGGTAACATAATAGTCCATGGTAATTGCGGAGATACTTTGGGATATGCCATGAGAGGTGGTGAAATTTATGTTGAAGGGAATGTTGGATACAGGGTTGGCATTCATATGAAGGAATATAAAAAAATGAAACCTGTAATTGTGGTGGGTGGAAAAGCTGGTGAATTTCTTGGTGAATATATGGCAGGTGGAGCAATCATTTTACTTGGTTTAAATATTAAAAAAGGAGAACCGATAGTTGGTAAATTTTGCGGAACAGGTATGCATGGAGGATCTATTTATTTAAATAGCGATTCTGATGATGAATATTTGTTTGGCAAAGAGGCTGTTAAAGTTGTTCTTGCGGACGAAGACGTATTTTTTCTAAAAAAACATATTGATTTTTATTCGAAGATTTTTAAGAAGAATTTGAACCATTTAAAAATAGAATCATTTTCAAAATATGTATCAGTTAGTAAAAATCCATATTCTAATATGTATTGTGCTAACTAATTCCCATGGATTATGTTACAGTTGTGGAGAGGATAATGTTTGGTGTTGTTGTGTTTAAATAAGCTTGAGAAGGAGTCCGTTATTCAAAATGTAGAAATTTGCATACATAAATGACAATTTTCAACTTCTACAAAAACCTAGGCCTAGTTTTTCAGCTTGATTGTAGATTGGCCGTGTTTTCAGGTAAGTGGAGCATTGTAGAAATTAACTCCAGGAGCTGTTTTTATGGATAGTGATAAGCATAGTAATTCGTATATAGATTTACATATACATACAAATTATTCTGATGGGGTATTTTCTCCAAAAGAAGTTGTTGAGTATGCTTCGAAGATAAAGCTTTTTGCTATAGGTATAACAGATCATGATTCTGTAGATGGTATTGATGAAGCTATAGAAGCTGCGTTAGGAACAGGGGTCGAGATTGTCCCAGGAATTGAACTATCAGCAGAAGTAACATTGGATTCCCAAAAAAGTGAAGTGCATATTTTGGGTTATTTTTTAGATTATAAATCTAAAAAATTGCAAAAAGCTTTAGATATTTTAAAAAAAGCAAGACAAAATAGGGCTATAGAAATACTTGAAACACTAAAAAAAAATAAAATAGAACTGAAAAATATAGATTTTTTGTACAGTGTTGAAAATAAAGCTCTTGGAAGATTGCATTTTGCTAGGGCTTTGGTCAAGGAGAAGTTTGTTGGAAGCATTCAAGAAGCATTTCGTAAATATTTATCTAATGGATGTCCTGCGTATGTTCCAAAATATTCTATTTCAGTCAGAGAGGCTATAGAGCTTATTTTGAGTATAGGTGGTGCTCCGATCATGGCTCATCCGTACTATGCTCATTATAGCGATAAAAATGTATTTAAGACATTTGTACAGGACGGTCTTGCTGGTATAGAGGCTTGGCATATAAAACATTCTGAATGTAGTGTTAAAAAATTCTTAGATTTAGCAAAAGAGTTTAATCTTGTTGTAACTGGTGGTTCAGATTGCCACGGTCCTTTCAATGAAGAATATCCTGTTATGGGTAAAATCAAAGTACCTTATTCAGTATTGGAAAAGTTAAAAGACGTAAAAAAACGATGATGGTATACACTAAATTAAATCCAAGAACACATTTGCCAACTCAAGTGTAATGATTATATCTCAAGTAACGTTCATCGCTGCTAATTATGCAACATATAAATAAAACTGTTTTTATTAACTACGTAAGTTGCCCTACTTTAGGCTGGATGACAAAGAGGGACATGCTTCCGAAACCTACCGGACTTAGTAATGAGTTTCTTTATCTAGAATGGAAAAATGTTCGCAAAATGTCGTGGCAACTTTTTCCAGACGCAGTTAACGTTAAAAAGACAATAAATAATATGGATTCCCTAAGTTTTAAAAAATTAATCCAAGATTCAGACATTGAAACAATTTGTGACGCGCAGTTTACTGGTGACGGTTATTCTACAAGGGTTGACATATTACAAAGATTAAAACTTGAGGATAATTCATGGCACTTGTTTGGAGTAAAGTCAGGAAGTAGGTATAAAGCAAAATATATTAGAGACATCGCTTTTAGCGTAATGGTTTTGACTAAATCAGGTATAAATGTACATAAAACTACAATTCTTTATTTATCAAATGATTATCGGTTGGGGATGGATGCGTCTAAGCTTTTTACGAAAATTGATTGTACAGAGAAAGTTGAATTGAAAATGCAAGAATTTTTAGCTCTTTCCAATAAAGCTTTTAAAGATATTGAATCTAAAAATATGCCTGAACCTTGCATAAAAACAAACTGTAAAAACTGTCCAACATTTGATATTTGCATAGGAAAAGGTATAAAAAATCATATTTTTGATTTACCAAGACTTTCTAAACTTGCAACCGAAAAATTGATAGCTTTAGGTGTCCACACAATTGACAAAATTCCTGACGATTTTGAATTCACGCAAATGCAGACTGTTGCCAAAAATTGTGTTTTAACGAATACACCTTATGTGTCAGATAATTTAAAGATTGCACTTGCAAACATAGAGCAACCATTTTACTATCTTGATTTTGAATCTGTAACTACTGTGATGCCTTTATATCCAGAAATTGCGCCTCATACACAACTTTTAACACAGTTTTCATTGGATAAAGCAGACAGTTTTGGGAATATATTAGACCATTACGAATATATTGCTGATCAAACCAAAGATTGTCGCAGAGAAATTGCTGAAAAACTCATAAAGTATCTTGGTGAAAGCGGCAGTATTATAACTTATGCAAACGCTGAAAGTATTGCCATACTTAAGCTTGCCGATCTCTTTTCTGATTTAAGTGAAAAACTTGATAAAATAGCTGAAAGAATAGTTGATTTAGAATTAATCATTAGAAAGAATTATTACGACATAAATTTTCACGGTCGAACATCTATAAAAAAAGTGCTGCCCGTACTAATTTCTGAATTGAGTTACGCAAATTTAAAAATAGATAAAGGAGGAGATGCGTCCGCTGCCTTTGCTTTTATGGCAATGGGACTCTATGATGAAAAAAAAGTAGAAGAAACAAAAAGAAACTTACTAAAATATTGTGCCCAGGATACACTGGCAATGGTGCACATTCATCAGTTTCTCATAAATATCGCAAATAATAACACAAACAATGATACAACAATCGTTGAAGAAAATTACAAATGAGTTGGTTGAAAAGGTACAAAGTTTGGAGTTGTTAAAAGGATGTGTCAAAGTAGTCGCTAATTTAAACATCAGCGGTTAAGCGTTTGTTTGAAAAGCCTCGCCGCGGTCATGTCAAGGTAATTTTCTCCAAGGTACACAGGATATTCCTTTTTGACCTTGTCTTTAAACTCTTCCGCAGAAATGCTTTCCCTTATCAATATTTTTATCTTCTCTAGATATGCTATTTTTATTTCTACGGCGCTCAAATTTTCTGGAGTATGATGCGATGTTAAAATAAGATCGTATTTTTTTGCAACATAATTTTTCAGGTCACGTACAAGCGAATCTATGTCATTTTCTCCAGTAATCATGGAATGATAATCTGCTCCAAGCATGTGCGTACATATGGAATTTATCTCTGGAATTTCAATGTCAAAAGCTTCGCGATTGCATTTTAAAGTACAAGATGGATAAACTACAGAAAAATCAATGCCTCCGATATTGATGTTTTCACCAACAATAATGTCAGTTATCTCAGCGATTGTTGCGTCAAAATCTTTACCGAAAGCTACTGAAAATTCGTTTACTAATATTTTACCTGTACCATTTTTTGCGTATTCTTGAGCTCCATTTGTAGAATATTTTCTCATATTCTTGAAATGCGTTCCACTACAAAGCATTCCTCATTCAGTCAGTGGATTTTTGGTTTCATAAGCATGTAATTTAATAGTGTCAAAATTGTATGTTCTGACGGAACCATGGCTTAGTTTTATCTCTTTCAATTTACCCCCCCCCAAAGCATTGAATTTTTCACGATATAACACACAATCAAACTGAAAAATCTGCTATCTCTGACATATTCGCTGGGTGGAGACATAACTCCCTTTGTTCTGTTTTTGTCAAAAAGTTCTTCTTATGGCTATTTTCCCATTTTTTAATTAAAACACAATTTTCTTATTTTTTATATACGATTTGGTATCCATTGCTTTACGAATAACCTCTGTTGATGTAATACTTGTCCCATAGTTCCTCTTTCCATATCCTATCTTTACATCTATATTCCATACAACACAATCTCTCTCACCTTTTTCTTTATATTTCAACACCACACAATCTTAAAGACCATACGAGTATTTAATCAATATAGATTGTTGACATATTGTTGAGTTTTTGTTAAATTTGTGGCAGGTCATTGCGAGAGCCAGTGGAGGTTTTGATCTATTATAGGATGCTGAGGTAGCTCAGTCGGTAGAGCACAGGTCTGAAAAACCTGGTGTCGACAGTTCAATTCTGTCCCTCAGCGTATCTTTCGTTGTGTGTCAGTATGAGGGTTCCTGCCATTTTTAATTTTGAACCAGCGCCGATGTAGCTCAGTTGGTAGAGCAATTGCTTCGTAAGCAATGGGTCAGGGGTTCAATTCCTCTCATCGGCTGCCTCGTCGGATGTTTGTGGTTTTTAAGATAGAGCTACCTAAAAATCTGTTTTTTAATCATCTAACAGTAGGTTAATGGGACTTGGTGTCTTCGAATTCGTGATTTTTTGAACATTTTCAATAGGTATTTGTTTATATGTTAAATCACATCACATAACTAATCAACCTACAGGCAATATTTTGCTGTGGGTTTATTTTTTAACAAAATAAAGCAAAAATAATAAGGAAGATATAAGTTATATGAACATTTTGAACTGTATTAAAAAACAATATAAAGCCGAGGGAGGTTATCTAGAATTTTTAAAAATTGCCTTTCCACTTCTTCTTACCATGTGTACTTTCGCTATTCAACTTTTTATAGATAGGGTTTTTCTTGCTAGGTATTCTCAAGGAGCTTATGCTGCTTGCATTCCTGCAGGCGCATTGTTTCTGTCTATACAATGTCTCTTTAGTTGTACTGTTGCTTACGTCGATATTTTTGTTGCGCAATATTATGGTAAAAAAGAATATCGTTCAATAGGTCCTGCGGTTTGGCAAAGTGTATATTTAGCTGGTATAGCTGCTTTGATAATATTAGTGGTTTCTTTTTTTACTGAACAAATATTTATTAATATTGGGCACTCCGGTGTTATTGTAGTTGAAGAAATAAAATATTTCAAAATGCTATGTTACGGAGCTTTCCCAGCTATTGCTTATTCTGCACTATTTGCTTTTTATTCTGGGAGGGGCAATAGTAAAGTAGTTCTATTTATCGATGTTTTGGGAGCTATTACAAATATTGTTTTAGATTATTGTTTAATTTTTGGCAATTGGGGTTTCCCTGAGAAAGGTATCACGGGCGCAGCTTTGGCAACCGGCATATCTTTTTTTGTCATGTGCCTAGGTTATGTTTTTTTAATAATAAGTAGGAAAAATAATAATATCTATAATACGAGGTGCTTTAAACCCAATTTTGTTTTTATGAAAAAGTTATTACGGTACGGGTTTCCAAATGGGTTAGTATATTTTTTTGAGATAGCTCAATTCGGGATATTTATGCTTATTATTGCAAGAATTGGAGTTTCAGAGCTTATAGCGGGCAATATATTGTGTACTATGTATAATTTAATTTATACGCCTTGTTTGGGTTTTTGTATGGCCACATCAATAATGGTTGGTATTTATTTGGGTAAAAATAAGGCGTCAATAGCACAAATAAGTGTGAAGAGTTCTATTCATGTAGTGTATACGTATATGATTGTTACAGTGCTTGTTCTGAATTTATTCCCAAATTTATTCGCTTCTGTATTTTTGGGAAGTGCGCAAGTAGCTATGACAAATGAAGTAAGACACATATTTATGAATCTTTTAAAAATTGCGACACTTTTTTTTATGATTGATCCAATGTATGTGGTATTTTCATCTGCTATCAGAGGGGCTGGTGATACGGCCTTTGTTATGAAAAAACTTATGTTTTCGATGATATTTTTAACAATTGCACCTGCCTATCTTACGGTTATAGTTTTTAAGTTGAGCAACATATACATAGTTTGGACCGCGTGTAATTTTAGCACTGTTTTTCTGGCGTGTAGTTGTTATTTCAGATATAGATCTAATAAATGGAAAAATATGCGCGTTATAGAAATGAATATTGTTGATGGGTGATGAACTATGGTTAAAATTACTAATCTTAATAAATTATTTGGTAGCAGAATATTGTTTGCCGATCTCAATTTGAATGTGAATGCAAAGGAAAAGCTTGGACTTGTAGGAAGGAATGGACACGGAAAAACAACTTTACTTAAAATAATTTTAGGAAAACTCGAGTACGACTCTGGTAGTGTAAGTATACCCAAAAATTACAAAATTGGCTATCTAGAACAGCATATAAATTTTACGCAAAACACTGTTGTTAAGGAGGCTTGTCTTTCTTTAGCTGAAAATGAAGAAAATGAAAAATGGAAAGCCGAAAAGATTCTTTCTGGGTTAGGGTTTTCATCAAGTGATATGTTGAAAAATCCTTTAAGTTTTTCTGGAGGATATAAAATACGTATAAATCTTGCAAAAGTTTTGTTGTCAAATGCAAATATGCTTATGCTTGATGAACCTAATAATTATCTTGATATTGTGGCTACAAGGTGGCTTATTAGTTTTTTACGCTCGTGGAAAAGCGAACTCATGTTGATAACGCACGATAGAAATTTCATGGATTCTGTTATAACACATTGTGTGGGAATACATAGAACTAAAGCTAGAAAAATTGAAGGAGGTACACAAAAGCTTTATGAACAAATAGAAAAAGAAGAAGAAATATATGAGAAAACAAGGTTAAATGTTGAGAAAAAAAGAAAACAGACTGAGCTTTTTATAAGGCGGTTTAGGGCGAAAGCTACCCTTGCCAGTCAGGTACAATCGCGTATTAAATCTTTAGAAAAACATGGAAGTCTTGAGGAGTTGGCAAAAATAGAGGATTTAGATTTTTATTTTTCGGGGTTGGATTTTCATGCAGCAAAGATGTTAGGAGTTCATAATTTGGTTTTTGGCTATACAAAAGAAAACATTCTGATAAATAAATTGGATTTTGATGTTTTAAAAAAAGATAGAATCTGCGTTATAGGTAAAAATGGTAAAGGGAAATCAACGCTTTTAAAGCTGTTATACGAAAGATTAGAGCCGTACGATGGTAGTATAAAAAAACATCCTGATTTAAAAATAGCGTATTTTGCGCAATCTGATAGTGTGAATTTAGATCCGCAGAAAACTGTTTACGAAGAAATCCTTAGTACGAATAACAACTGTTTACCTCAAAGAGCAAGAAATATTGCTGGTTCCGTTATGTTTAGTGGAAATGATGCGCTAAAAAAAATAGAAGTTTTGAGTGGTGGTGAAAAAAGCAGAGTTTTACTTGGTAAAATTTTGTCAAGTCCATGCCATCTTTTGCTGCTTGATGAGCCAACAAACCATCTTGATATGGAATCTTGTGAAGGTTTAATAGAAGCAATTGACAAATTTCAAGGGTCTGTTGTAATGGTTACACATAATGAAGAGATTTTGCATAGTGTGGCAACTAAACTTATAATCTTTGATAGGGATCACGTATCAGTTTTTGATAGTGGTTATCAAGATTTTCTTGATAAGAGAGGATGGGGAGATGAGGATTTAAAATTAAAAGCGGATCCATCTCAAAAAAAGAGTGTTGTAAACGGTAAGGATGAAATAAAAAGGATGCGAGCCGAGATAGTACAGAATAAATCAAAAATTTTAAAACCATTAGAAGAAAAGATTAAAGCTATTGAAAAGAATATATCTGATAAAGAAAAAGAGATTAATTGCAATACAGAGAAACTTATATCGACTTCTCTAAAAGGATACACTTCTTTTTTAGCTGAGGGAGCAAAACTTAATAAAATTCTTAAGGTTGAGATAGAAGATTTATATAAAGAACTTGCTTGTGCCGTTGAGGAATTAGAACTGGAGTCGAAACATTTTCAAAAATTGTTAGGTGATCAATGAGATATAATGTGTCAAAGATGCGATTTGCGTATATGTTAATTGCAAAAATATGAGGATAAAAATGCATATTCTTCTAAAAATAAAAGGACAAATTTTAGGCAATGAAAATCAGGCAGCTTTAAACAAAATTAAATGTTTATGGGCTGGTTATGTTTTACCGCAATGGAAATTTTTAGCTATTTCTATAATTTTTATGGGAGTATATTCATTCTCAAATGTTTGGTCTGTTAGTTTGCTTAAGCCTGTTTTTGATAAGGTGTTCATCGAAAAAAATATAAATATTCTTGCGATTGTAGCCATTAAGGTTGTGATTGCTTTCGGCATAAAAGGATTTTCTCAGTACGTGCAATCTGTCACCATGACGAAGTTAGGAGCGAATTTTACAAAAAAATTACAAGGTGATCTGTATGATAAATTGGTCGCTCAAGACTTAGATTTTTTTCGTAAAAATAACTCAGGCAACTTGTTGGTGTATTTCACAGGTGATCTAAATACAATAAGAGACGTTGTAATTAATAGTGTTACAACGCTTGTTAGGGACGCGTCTTCAGTTGTCTTCTTGATTGTACTTATGTTTTGGCACAATTTTAATATGGCAATAATTATGTTTATACTTTTTCCGATAGGGTTTTATCCTGTAGTTTATTTCGGTAAAAAAATAAAGAAAATTTTTCATAAGCAACAAAGTTCCTTTGGTAATCTGCAGGCAATTCTTGCACAATCGTTTCAAGGAATTAAAATTGTAAAATCCTATAACATAGAAGCGGTTGAATCAAAAAAAATAAGAGATAATGCTGATGCGATAGCAGATATTGAAGTGAAGATGGCAAAGAATAATAATATTTTAAGTCCGTTGATGGAATTTTTGGGGGGTGTTGCAGCTGCAGGGACTCTTGCATATGGTGGGTATAGGATTACGCAAGGGACTCTTACCACAGGTGATTTTGTGGTGTTTTTGACAGCCATAGTTGCGGCGTATCAACCTATGAAGTCTTTGGCAAATTTAAATTCGCGTGTACAAATGGGAGCAGCTGCTACTGAACGTGTTTTTTCTATTATGGATCAAGCTCCTAAATTAATTGATAAATTGAATGGGAAAATATTAGAAGTCAAAAAAGGAATTATAAAAATTGAGAATGTAAAGTTTTGTTATGTACCAAATATTCAAATTCTTCACGGTGTTAATTTAGAAGTAAAAGAGGGAGAAAAGATTGCAATAGTGGGCTCTGCTGGGTCTGGAAAGTCCACTTTAATAAATTTGATATTGAGATTTTATGACGTTGGAGAGGGGAGTATAAAAATTGATGGACAAGATATTAGGGATGTTACAATAAAGTCTTTGAGGGATAAAATAGCTTTTGTTTCGCAGGATGTTGTGCTTTTTGATGATACCATCAAGAAAAATATTTTGATGGGGAAAATTTATGCGACGGATGAAGAGGTTATAAGTGCAGCAAAGAATGCGTCGGCACATGATTTTATTATAAATCAGAATCAAGGGTATGACACTGTTGTTGGTGAAAGAGGCGATAATTTATCAGGAGGGCAAAAACAAATGATATCGATCGCAAGAGCTATGTTGAAAGATGCTCCAATACTTTTACTTGACGAAGCAACAAGTTCACTTGATTCTAATTCTGAAAAAATGGTTCAAGAAGGTCTTGAAAGATTGACGAGAGGTAAAACATCAATAGTTATAGCTCATCGTTTGTCTACAATAATTAACGCTGATAGAATATATGTGTTTGAATCTGGCAACATTGTAGAGGTAGGAACACATAAGAAACTTTTGCTTTTGGGAGGATATTATGCAAATCTGTACAAGCTTCAATTTGCAAAAGAATGACAAAATGTGAAACAATAATGATGAAATGCAATTAATCCTATTTTTATTTTTTAACTACTTAAGGAGTGAATGTGATTTGGGTCAATAGTTGTACAAGAAAAATGTTGTTAGGGTTTTTGTTTTTGTTGCTTTGCTGTTGTCAATTATTTTCTCAAGATAATTGTAAAACTTCAGATGGTAAAGTGTTGGATGATAATGCAGAATTTAAACGTGATTGTGAGATAGATCTGACAACAAATAAAGATGGTGTAGAATCAAAAGAGAAAGAAGAGGCATGTAATCATAAAAATAACGTAAAAATAGATTCTTCAAAGAGTGATAGTTTTACAATTAGTTCCGCTTATTTTGATCCTGGGCTATACACGAACAGTCAGTTGGCTAATTTTGGATTAGACCTTATAAAGGTTGAAACAAGGATAGGGCAACGCATAAAAAATCAGTGGGTTAAAATTCCATACGCAATTATCTGTTGTTGGGTGAATTGTGTGTTTTCTCTATCGTTTCATGAAATTGGACATGCGCTTAGAGGCAAGGCATTTGGTTGTGACTATATGATGCCGAAGGATTGTGCAGTAAATAATAGTGATGATTTGGGCCCTTTTAAAGTGGATCAAAATTTTTTCAAGTTTTTTCTCAAAAAATTAGTGAGACCACATAGAGGTTATCCGATACGTGTTGATAAAAAATTGTCGTTGCATGAAAGTCTTATATGTTCTGCAGGTGGGCTCAATAATCAGATTTATTTTACAGAAAGAATTAGCAATGAGTTACATAAAAAAGGTAATATTTCTGGAAGTGGAAATTATGCTTTTGCCTATGTTTGGGGAAAATTGTACACAATCTCATATGAGGCCAGCAAAACCAGTAAAGATAGCGATATACTGATTGATTCAGAGCGAATAGAAAATATCTATAAAAAGATGGGAATATCTGTAAAAAAAAGAGATATTGTTTTTGCCAATGTTGTGTCTACATTATTGAGTGGAACCACATATTCAGTTATTGCACGTTTTTTCGATTGGTCGGATTATACGGATTATAATAACTTAAAGGCATTGAAAATTGCAGGTTTTAGAGTTCCTGATACATTTTCGTATATAACTACCAGAGGAGTATCCTATAAGGTCGTTAGTGGATATAAAGTGCGAGAAAATTTAGATTTAATGTTTGGTGTGGAACAAGTAATTCATGGGAAATCGGCAACAGAAGTTAATCTTGGGGTTAGTAAAACTTTTGGTGCAAAGTTGAATCATATATCTTGTGAACTAGCGATGACTTTTGGTAGAGGATTTAATATCGAAGCGACTTGCTCTGTCCCAACTATAAAAGATTGGTTTTTGAATTTCGGTATCGCAAGTTATTGTTGTAAGAGTTTGCTAGGCGAACGGCACGCTATGGATATGCGAAATGGTAAGGATCGTAGTAACAATGCGTTTGTTTCAATATCTTATAGATACTAAAATCTAAAAAATGTTGGTATTTGTTAAAAGCGCTTAATTTTTATACAATACTGCGGAAATGGATGCTAAAAAAATAGGTTCTTGTGTTGCGGACATAATAGATGATGTTAGGAATAGTGGGGACAAGGCTGTTTTTGAGTATCTTAAAAAGTTTGACGGTGTAGATTTATCTAAAAGAGGATATAAAATCTCCCAGAAAACAATGGATGATGCTGTTAAGCATGTTCCCGTATCGTTGAAAAAGACAATAAAAGCTTCCTACTCAAACATCTTGGCATATCATAGGTATGAATGTTCTCAAATTAAAAAAAAATGGTATTATGTCGGTAACGAAGGCCTAATCATTGGCCAGTTTTGCACATCAGTGGATTCTGTTGGTATCTACGTTCCTGGCGGTCGTTTTCCTTATCTTTCAACTGTAATTATGGCAGCGGTTCCAGCTGTTGTTGCTGGTGTAAAAAGAATAGTCATGGTTACTCCACCGAAAAATATAAGCGATGCTGTATTGTTTGCTGCTAAGTTATGTAGCATAAAAGAGATATATTGTGTCGGTGGTGCTGTGGCTGTGGCAGCGCTTGCATATGGAACCAAAACTGTTGAAAAAGTTGATATGATTGTTGGCCCTGGTAACACATATGTTAACGAAGCAAAAAGACAGGTTTTTGGTGATGTTGGAGTAGATTC
The DNA here is from genome assembly GCA_031286985.1 of Endomicrobium sp. Taxonomy (GTDB): domain Bacteria; phylum Elusimicrobiota; class Endomicrobiia; order Endomicrobiales; family Endomicrobiaceae; genus Endomicrobiellum. The sequence goes on along the minus strand of JAITTL010000020.1, from coordinate 32,799 downwards.
TCTTGCAGGACCAAGTGAAGTGGCGGTAATTGCAGACAAAGATGTTCCGGTGGAATATGTAGTAGCTGATATAATGGCGCAAGTAGAACATGATCCTATGGCAAAAGCCTATCTTTTATGCGAATCGGCAAGTAAAGTATCTGAAATTAAAAAACTTATTCCTAAACAAGCTATGAAGCAATTAAAAATAGAGGTTTGCTCTATAGCCAAGGCTATTCGTATGGTGAACGCCATAGCTCCGGAACACTTGGAATTATTGGTAAAAAATCATAAAAATTTAATGAAAGATATTAAAAATGTAGGGGCTGTTTTTGCAGGTTACCAGACGCCAACGGCTTCCGGCGATTATTTGGCAGGGCCGTCGCATGTTTTGCCTACAAATGGCTCTGCAAAATTTTCGAGTGGATTATCAGTGATGACATTTTTAAAAAGATCTGCATACATAGAGATAGATAAAAATAATAAAAAAGCGTATGAAACTATTGCTGATTTTGCTCAATTTGAAAATATGTATTACCACAAAAAATCTGCTGATGTAAGGGTATCATCATTATGTAGTAGTAACTTGCGCAATAATCAAAAGTGAAGAGTTTACATTAATTTGATTTTCAATCTGAAGTTGGCAAAGGTAATGTATGAAGCAAAGAAAAGCAAAAATAGAAAGAGAAACTAAAGAAACTAGTGTTGTGATAGATATTAATCTTGATAAACAGTCGACGGTTTCGATATCTACAACAATAAGTTTTTTAGATCATATGCTTGAGCTTTTTGCAATGCATTCTGGGGTAGGTCTTAAAATTAAGGCCTGTGGTGATACCAGTGTGGATGACCACCATTTGGTTGAGGATTTAGGTATAGTTTTAGGACAAGTTTTTAAAAAAGCTCTCGCCGATAAAAAAGGTATTGCCAGGTACGGTCATTTTCTTTTGCCGATGGATGAATCTTTAAGCTATGTGGCTTTAGATTTGTCAGGGAGGTTTTTTTTGAGTTATGAGGCTAATATTAAGTTTCAAAAAACAGGGTTTAATTATGATCTAATACAAGAGTTTTTTTATGCTTTTGCGAGTAATATGGAAATTACGCTACATATAAAAATGATAAAGGGAAGAAATAATCATCATATAGCGGAATCTATTTTTAAGGCTTGCGGTCGTGCTTTTAGGCAGGCTGTATCGTATTCTAAGGATAAAAGTATTATTCCTTCAACTAAAGGAATTCTTTAAAATAATGCGCAAAAAGATTGCTATTATAGATTATGGTTCTGGTAATATTAAAAGTATAATTAATGCTTTAGATTTCTGCGGTGCTCAAGGTTGTGTTGTTGACTCTGCGTTGCAAATTGAGGATTTTAATGGAGTAATATTGCCTGGCGTTGGGGCGTTTGGCCCATCAGCGAAATTTCTAAAAACGAAAGGATTTGATAAAGCTATACATGATTATGTAAGTTCAGAAAAAATGCTTTATGGAATATGTCTTGGATTTCAGCTTTTTTTTACCAAGGGATATGAAGATGGAGAACACGACGGATTAAATCTTATCCCTGGAGAGGTGAAAAAATTTGAATTTGAGGATAAAAATTTAAAAATTCCACATATAGGTTGGAACGATATAAAAATAACAAGCACATTGGATTCAAAAAAAATGTTCAATGCGATAGGTGAGGAAGAATATTTTTATTTTGTCCATTCGTATTATGTGTTACCTAAAGATTTTCAAAAAATTTCAAGTTTCTCCCACTATGGAAAAAGGTTTTGCTCATCTGTAGCGTATAAAAATATATGGGGAAGTCAGTTTCATCCTGAAAAAAGTGGAGAAAAAGGATTGAAAATATTATCTAATTTTATAAATGAGGTAAATGCATGATCGTAATTCCTGCAATTGATATAAGGCAAGGTAATTCTGTGAGGCTGCAACAGGGGAAAATAGATGCAGAGACAATTCATTCCACAGATCCTGTATTTATTGCTAAACTTTGGCAGGCTAAGGGTGCGCAACGCATGCATATTGTTGATCTAGATGGGGCTTTGAGTGGAATTAATGTAAATAAGGAAATTATTAAAAATATTTGTGCCTCTGTTGATGGTCCAATTGAAGTAGGTGGTGGAATAAGAAGTATGGAAAAAATAAGAGAAGTATTTGATTTGGGTGCTGCGATTGTAGTTTTAGGTACGGTAGCAGTTTATAATCCTGCAATTGTTGTGAAGGCTGTAGATAAATATGGTCCGAGTAAAATTATTGTTGCTGTTGATGCAAAAGATGGAAAGGTTGCGATAGGTGGATGGAAGGATATAACTTCAATTGATGTTTTAGATCTTGTAAATAGACTTAAAGAAATAGGTGTTCAAGAAATTTTGTACACAGATATATCCAGGGATGGAATGTTCACTGGTCCTGACTTTGCAGGGTTAAAACAATTGTCAAAAAGTGGTATGAGGATAATTGCTTCAGGTGGCGTTAAAACAATTGATGATTTAGTTAAACTTAAACAACATGAAAAAAATGGTGTTTTTGCAGCTGTGGTTGGCAGTGCGTTATATACGGATGAATTCAAACTTGAAGATGCGATAAAAACATTAGAAAACTTAGAAGGTGGATGATGCTTGGAGTGAGAATAATTCCTTGTTTAGATGTTGCAAATGGACGTATTGTTAAAGGTACAAATTTTGTTAATTTAAAGGATGTAGGTGATCCTGTAGAGGTTGCAAGACAATATGGTATAGAGGATGCTGATGAACTCGTTTTTTTAGATATTATGGCTACACATGAAAATCGCGGTACTACTGTTGATTTGATAAGAAGAGTGGCAGAAAAAGTTTTTATTCCGCTTACTGCTGGGGGAGGGATAAGAACGTTGGACGAGATAAGAAGTCTCCTAAATGCTGGAGCTGATAAAATTTCACTTAATTCTTCTGCAATTAAAGATCCTGAAATCATAAGGAGAGCAAATTATAGATTTGGAAGACAATGTGTTGTTGTTGCAATAGATGCTAAAAAAGTAAGTGAAAATAAATGGAATGTATTTTCACATGGTGGTAGATTTGATACTGGGCTTGACGCTGTTGATTGGGCTAAAAAAGCTACTGAATTTGGGGCAGGGGAGATTTTGTTGACTAGCATGGATAAAGATGGTACGAAAGATGGCTATGATATAGACCTTTTAAAAATAATTACAAATTCTTTAACAATACCAGTTATTGCATCTGGTGGTGCTGGAAGAGTGGAACATTTTGCTCAAGCATGTGAAGCGGGAGCTTCTTCTTTACTTGCAGCTTCTTTGTTTCATTACGGAGAGCTAACTGTAAGACAAGTGAAAGAATATTTAATGTATAAAAATATATCTGTTAGATTGACCAAATAAGATTTTATTTTTGGATCGTACAAAATAAATCTATAAAAGGTGAAATTGTTCGTTTGCTATGGAAACAACAAATATTACGAAAAAATTTATTGAAAGTTTAAAATTAAAATTTGATGACAAAGGTCTTATTCCCGTTGTTGTTCAGGATTTTAAAGATAATGCTGTTTTAATGGTAGCTTACATGAACAGAGAAGCTGTTAAAATAACCCTTGAAACGAGAAAAGCTACCTTCTGGAGTCGTTCAAGACAGTCTTTTTGGATGAAAGGTGAAAGTTCAAGAAATATTCAAGAAGTGAAAGAATTTTACTATGACTGCGATGGAGATTGTATACTTTTGAAAGTAAATCAGATCGGGGTGGCTGCATGCCATACGGGACACAGAAGCTGTTTTTTTAGAAGGGTAACGCAAAACATGGATACTGAAATTGTAGGTATCCAATTATTTGACCCTGATAGGGTTTATAAAAAATAATTAAGGATTTAAAAATGCAAAGATTTGAAATCGCCAAAAAAACCCTCGAAATAGAATCCAAAGCGATAGCAGAACAGGTAAAACACTTAGATTCAAACTTTGCCAATGCTGTTTCTTTAATAAAAAATTGTAAAGGTCATACCGTTATTGTTGGCCTTGGAAAATCAGGTTTAATAGGTAGGAAAATTTCCGCCACCATGTCTTCTGTTGGTATTGCGTCTGTATTTTTGCATTTAGTGGAGGGGTTACATGGGGATTTAGGGATGCTTATAAAAGATGATATTGTGATAATACTTTCATATTCCGGAGAAACGGAAGAAATAAAGGAAATTCTTCCGATTTTAAGAAAAATGGGAATAAAAATTATAGTGATGACAGGGAAACCAAAAGCCCAAGTTTGGCAAAATAGTAAATACATAATTGATTGTAGTATTAAAAAAGAAGCTTGCCCGTACAATCTTGCACCAACTTCATCAACAACAGCGATGCTTGCCATGGGGGATGCATTGGCTCTTACTGTTTCGAATTTAAAGAAATTTAAAAAAGAACATTTAGCAATGCTACATCCTCTTGGAGTGATAGGTAAAAAGCTTACTATGCGAGTAAGAGATTTGATGCGAACAGGAGCTCAAAACCCAATTGTAAAAGTGAACGCAACAGTTGAGCAAGCTCTTCTTGTTATGACAAGCACTAAAGTGGGAGCTACAAGTATAGTTGATGAAAAGGGCGTGCTTATAGGCTTTTTTACTGATGGTGATTTACGCCGATATCTTAGCGTTGATGAAAAAATATTAAAAAGAAAGATAGTATCTGTCATGATGAAAATTCCAAAAATTGTAGAGCCAGATGTAATGGCGGTTGACGCTGCTAGAATTTTAAAAAAATACAGCATAGACAACATGCCAGTTGTAGATAAAAACAAGAAGCTTTTGGGTATTTTAGATCAGGGTGATTTATTAGATGAAGGTATTGCTTAAGTAAATATAGATTTAAATATTTAACAAAAAGTTTATTGTAAGCTGGAGGCAAATAGTGGAAGCAAAAACAGTATCTGAAAAAAAAGGTCTTCCAGCTGGAATTTGGACAAAATGTAAAAAATGTGACCAACTTTTTCTTCAAAAGGATTTTGAAGAAAATTTCATGGTTTGTCCACAATGCGGATATTATACAAGGCTTAGTCCACCAGAGCGAATTAAGTTCACAGTAGATAAGGGAAGTTTTGAAGAAATTAACGCAAATCTTAAATCAGTGGATTTTTTGAACTTCACAGGGTATGGTGATAAAATAAAAAATCGGGAATTAAATGATGCAATTGTTACGGGTATGGCCAAAATTAATGGGTATGATGTTGTAATTGCAGTTATGGATTTTTCTTTTATGGGTGGAAGTATGGGGTCAGTAGTAGGTGAAAAAATAGTCAGGGCTGTAGAAAAAGCTTTGAAAAAGAAATGCCCTTTAATTATTGTATCTGCATCCGGTGGAGCAAGAATGCAAGAAGGAACAGTGTCTCTTATGCAGATGGGAAAAACAAGTGCAGCGCTTGCAAAATTTGCAAAGGCAAAACTTGCGTATATTTCAGTTTTAACTGACCCGACAACAGGCGGTGTTGCTGCAAGTTATGCAATGCTTGGAGATGTAAATATTGCTGAACATAAAGCCTTGATAGGTTTTGCTGGTCCAAGAGTTATCGAACAAACAATACGGCAACAACTTCCAGAAGATTTTCAACTTGCTAAATTTTTAGAAAATCATGGGATGATTGATATCGTTGTGGAGAGAAAAGATATGAAAGAAATCATTACCAAATTTTTAAAATTTTTTTATAACAGATGAAATTTTTTGAAACTTTAAAAGAATACGAAAGTATGACACTTGGACTTTCAAGAATAAAAAAATTTCTTAAAAATATTGGTAATCCTCAAGATGCATTTGATGTTATACATATAGCTGGCACTAATGGAAAGGGTTCGGTCTCGGCTTTTATGTCTACGATTTTAAAGTCTGGTGGATATAAAACTGCAGTGTATACCTCTCCTCATTTGGTTAATATCACAGAAAGAATCAAAATCAACGATAAGAATATATCTCCAAAAATTTTTGATAAGTTATCAAAAAAGTATTTAAAACAAGCAATAGAATGCCAATTTTCGTATTTTGAATACTTAACAGTGCTAGCGTTTATATATTTTGCCAAGCATAAGGTAGATATTGTTGTGCTTGAGACAGGGCTTGGTGGACGTTTTGATGCGACTAATGTTATAAAAAATCCATTGGCTTGCGTTATAACGTCTATCGCGAAAGAACATCAAGAAAAGTTAGGGGATAATATTGAAAAAATAGCTTTTGAAAAAGCCGGAATAATCAAAAAAAATGCTTGTATCGTCTGTGGAAATTTACCTAAGAAGGCAATTGGGGTTGTAGAAAACAAATCAAGCAGATTACATTTGTATGGAAAAGATTTTAAAGCTTTGAACAATAAAATATGTATAGTTAGACAAAAATTTGATTATGTAAGCAAGAATATGAGCTTAAAAAATATTGAAATAAAGCTTAATGGTAAACATCAAGTTGTAAACGCATGTGTAGCTATTTGTGTTGCGAATCTTTTAAATAAAAGAGGATATTGTTTAAATGAAACTTGTATAAAAATAGGTTTACAAAATACCATTTTACCAGGACGTTTTGATATAAGAAAAATTGATGTCGGAGTGGGAAAATTTAAAATAATTATTGATGGAGCACATAACATTCAAAGCTTAGATACGTTTATTGAAACATTCAAGCAGCTTGGATTTGCAAAAAAAAAGCGCACTTTTATTTTTGCTGTAATGAAGGATAAAAAATATAAAAATATGTTAAAAAAATTACTTCCTTTTGCAAACAAAATAATTTTGCCGCGGTTAATGAAAGAGAGAGCTGTTAGCCCTGATATTTTAAAGGCGAAATTTTCACAATGTGCCAAGCAACGTAAAATTTACACAACGGATTGTGTAAAAAATGCTCTCAGTATGATAAAAGCCGGGGAGACTGCCGTATCTGTAGGTTCTTTTTATCTTGCTGGTGAGATTTTGAAAATTATAGAGTGATATATTCACCCCAAAAATCAAAAAAAGAGAACCTAGATTGATTATAAAGATTTTGAAAAATTTTATCTTGAGCGTGCACTTTTTATCTGTAAATCTTAGATGTGATTTATATTTTTTAAACAGTGTATGCAAATGAATAAATTAATAATAAAAAATGTGATGTTTATTCTCATATTTTTAACAAATTTAACAGTTTTTGCTAGTGAAATCAACATAACTACAGATAATCTTAGATGTGATGAAAGTAGTGGTAAAATAAATGCCAATGACAATGTTGTTATCCATTGGGATGGCAAAAAAATAAGCGCTAGTAGCGCTGAACTGGATATCAATAAAAAAACCATGCATGCAGAAGATGTTTTTATTTGTTTTTTAAATTGTTCTCCAAAAATATTTATGCAATCAAAATCCATCGAAAATCAAGAAGAAAATATATTTATAGTACACGACATGAAGCTTTCAAATTGTGATTTAAACAAACCACACACTTATGTTAAATCGAAACGTGGGAAACTTTTATTAGGTAAAAGAATAACTGTGTACAATCCCGTTTTTTATATTGGCAAAATGCCAATATTTTATTTACCAATGATTACAAAATCGCTTAATGGAGACAAAAGTTTTTTTTCGGATTTGGTTTTCAATTTTGAACCTGGGTATTCTGATGGTGAGGGCGTAACATTAAAAACAGCTTTGTCTTTTCCATTAAATAATGATTTTACATGTGAAGCTAAATATGACTGGTTGGGAAAAAGAGGCCATGGCTATGGGGCGAAAATTGATTATGCAACAGATGGAGCAAAAGGTAATATTTGTGCTTATACTTCCAAAGATTTGCTAGGTGATAAAAATAAGGAACATAGGTATAAGCAAAGATGGATGTTAACTGAAGATTATTTTCATAAATTAAACGATACATGGATCATAAGATCTGAAGCACGGCTTATGAGTGATAGAGATTTTAATAAAATTTCTAGCAAAAATAGTTCAGAGGAAGGCTTAAATTTTTTGCCTGCTTCCATATCTATAACAAGACAAGATCACAATGTAAACTTAGTGGTAGATGTTGAGCGTAATGTCATTTATGATGACTTGGCCAAAGATTATAAAATATCATCTCTAAAACTTCCAAAAGTAGTATTGAGTTGTCATCCAAAAAATATTTCTATGGGAATAGTCCACAACCCAAGCTTTCAGTATGAAAATTCTTATGAGCAACATAGTCCTGGCAAAAAATTTTATAGACAAGGAGGTTGGCTAGGAAATAGTTTGGCAAAAAATTTCATATTTGGGAAGAGATTGGTACTAAAAACTGATTTGAAGGCTACTATAAACTGCTGGGATAGAAACAATTTGGGAGATTTTGCTTTTGCTTCCTATGCACGGTATGGTGGATCGCTAAATGCGAGATTTAGAGCTGCGACTTGGATGGATTGGAATATACTCTATTCATATGGAGCCAGAACCAAACCAAATTGTTTCGATATTGATACTTCTGCAAATGATTATGGAACAGAAATAAATACCATTTCATTAACTAACACTATGTATATTAAAGATAGTACAATAATTAGAAATGCAACAAAGTATAGAATGTTACGAAATAGAGAACGTGTTCCTGATAGATGGTCTCCGATTGTTACTGAAATAATATGGACTCCCGAAAAATTGGTAACTTTATATGCAAGAGGTGCCAAACTTATAGAAACATCTAGGATGAATTCTTGTAATTTTGATATACAATTTGGCAGATATGAAAAACATTATTTCAATCTTGGTATTTTATACCAAAATTACGATTGTAAACAAGACTCTGATTGTAAACAAGATAGCAACAATTGTAAAATAGGCAGCGTTTTTGGTTTTGGAACTTTGCTTAAATCTAAGCTCAGACTAGACTATAATGCCAGGATCACGTCATTTGGGACAACGCATGAACATGAATTTAAATTTTGTCTAATTTTACACTGCTATAATATCAATGTTGGCGTAAAATTTAGAAAACCAGGACCAGATTGGCGCGTTTCTGGTTTTTATTGTGCGTGCAATATGAAAATGTAATTTATTTGTGGTATACCATACTGATATTGTTGTTAGTAAAATGGAGTATAAAAGTAGTAGTGATAGTAAGTATATATGAGGTAGCCTTATTTTATATGGAGGAGAGGTGTCCGAGCTGGTTGAAGGAGTTAGTCTCGAAAACTAATATACGGGAAACTGTATCGAGGGTTCGAATCCCTCCCTCTCCGTACATAAGTGTATGGACTTAACATTGAAAAAAGTTCGAAGAAAAAATAGTGAGTGTAACGTATAGCGTATATGGAGATGTGCAATAGAAAAATCTCAAGTGGCTTTTTTAAATTACGGGAAATAATTACTGATTTTTTCTTTATACGTTGCTGTAATTTTTATTTTTATGTTTATAAATAAGAATTTTTATGATTTTTAACACTGAAAGAGTCCAGGTACAGCATAGCATCCAAAAATCTTATGGGCCTTATGGCAAAATTGACAAAATATTCTCAAAATTGATATAAGCCTTACTGTGACAAAAAAAATATTAGCTGTTTATCCAGGCAATTTTGATCCTCCTACAAATGGGCATTTGGACATTATATCCAGAGCATCTGGTCTATTTGCTGAAGTAATGGTTGCCGTAACGAATAACGTAAATAAGGTCCATACTTTTACTCTGCAGGAAAAAATCGATTTGTTACAAGAATCTGCAAACCATTTTAAAAATGTAAAAATTGTGTCATTCTCGGGGCTTTTGGCTAACTATCTTGAAACTATTAACTCTTTTGTTGTGATAAGGGGGTTAAGAGCTATCTCTGATTTTGAATATGAATTTCAAATGGCATTAATGAACAGAAAATTAAATAAAAATATTGAAACTATTTTTTTGATGCCAGATCAATCTTATACTTTTCTTTCTTCCAGTATGGTAAAAGAAATTGCAATGCTTGGTGGTAGTACGGCCGCTTTTGTGCCAAAATGTGTAGAAGAGAAACTAAAAAAATACATTGCAATTTTGTCAAAGAATGTTTGATCAAAATGATTCCAAATATAAATGGTGGGCAAAGTTAATGATGTTTTCAATTTGTCCAATATGGAAGGTTGTTCCCATTTGAGATGGAGTGAATTATAATAATGATGTGTTTTCTCTTGGGAATATGTTTAGCTTTTTACATAGGTTTTAGTGCCTGTAACAGCATATGTAAAGTATTTTTAATTAAGTTTCTTTCTGCATTATGTTTTGCACTTCTTTTTTACAAATTTTCTTTTTCTATACCATTTTTTTTATTTGCCTTTCTTACATTTTCTCTATTTTCCGTTTCTGTGGTGGATTATTTTCATAAGATAATACCAGTAATGTTTCCAGTTCTTTTAATTATCATAGGTATTATGTTTAGTTTTTTAAATGCAACTTTAGGGAAGACTTTTTTATTAAGATTTGCAAATTCTTTGTTAGGTATTTTCATAGGTGGTGGTATTTTATTTGCGCTTGGATCCTTATGGCAATTGATTTATAAAATGGAAGGAATAGGTGGTGGAGACGTTAAACTTATGGCTGGTATAGGAGCCTTTATAGGTTTTGAAAGAGTGTTAATTGCAATTTTGCTTGCAGCTATTTTAGGTAGCATAACTGGGTTAGTACTTATAGCTATTAAGAAAATCAAAAGGAAGGATTATATGCCATTTGGCCCATTTTTATCAATAGCATCTTTCATTGCTATATTCATTCCATCATCCATAATTGATTTTTAAATAAGTTGATCATGTGTAAGGATTATGAATATAAATGTTAAAAAAAAATTTTATGAAAATATCTCTAGGAATATTTGTTAGTGGTGTTTTCATGTGCTTAATTTTGCGCCATATAAATTTAAGAAATTCTTTAGAGTTTATAGGAAATATAAATTATTTTGCTTTTATCCCAGCGGTTTTCATATATGCCTTCACTTATATTCTAAGAAGTGTGAGATATTATTTCATTATTCTTCCATTAAAAAAAACTTGCATAATGGCCAATTTCCCTTATACAGTACTGGGTTTTTTTGCAAATAATGTACTTCCGTTAAGATTGGGGGAGTTAATAAGAGCTAAAACAACCGGGGAGCGATTTTCAATATCGCGTGCCAGTGCGCTTGCTACGATTGTAATGGAAAGAATTTTCGATGTATTTGCACTTGCCTTGTTATTTTTTGTAACAATTTTTTTCATGTCTTTTCCTGAATTTATAAAAAAGTCGTTCTATATTTTAACTACATGTTTAGTAATTTGCCTTGTGTTATTTTATATCATGTTGACGTATGAAAAAAAAATTTTAACTATTTTGTCAAAAATTTCTTTAGCTAAGATAATCAAATTAGTGATGACAAAATTTGTTCATAAATTTACAACAGGGCTTATAGTTCTTAAAAATCCAACAATTTTGATAAAGATTTTTATAATATCTGTAATAATTTGGATAGTTGAGGCGTTGTGTCTTGTTGTTGTTGCATATGCCTGCGGAATACAGCTTTCAATTTTAGGTGCAATTTTTACTGTCATTATAATTGGGGTAGGCGCAGTAATTCCAGCTGCCCCTGGGTATTTTGGAGCATTTGAATTGATGGGTGTTTTAGCTCTCTACACAATAGGGATAGATAAAAATATAGGGTTTGCATGTACAGTAATATACCATCTTCTACAATTAATAGTGATATTTATACTTGGTTTTGCTTGCATGATAAAAATTAAATTTTCATTTTCTAATTTATTTAAATTTTCAAAAATTGAACAATAATTTGGAGAATACCAGTTAGCGTACAAAACACAAATGAGAAAACGATTACAAATTCTAATAATTTAAATGGTACAAAAATAGAGACCAGTCCTTAAAAATCCGATGCTACAAAGCGACCCACACGAACACACTGTTGAATACTTGAATATGTGCAAATTTTACTGATCGCTATTTTTCGGTATTTATCCGCTCTGTTTGCAAAAATGATAGTTGTTTATATACACTAAGCTTTATTAAAATATCAAGTGGTAACAAAAATGCAAATACACACTCACACGATAAGTAGTACTTGCCTAGCCATCTTGTTATTAAAGTTACTATTATGTCAAGCATTAAAAGAAGACAAAATATTTTATTACGATTACCTAACGTTATTTTAGCACTGTACTTTAAGGCATTTATAACTGATTCCTCATTTTCAAGCAACCTTATCATAAAAAAACCATATTTGCACGATACTAAACAATTGATACAATCGATCATAAGAATTGTATAACTGTCAATTTCAACTGAAAAGTGTAAGAAATGGTGCAAAACTAATAAAAAAATTACTAAAGATCCTAACATACAGAAATAAACTGTCAAAACAGCAAAAATTTTCAATATTTTTTTTAGGCCAGGGAAATAATATTTAAATTTAATCGGAGATCCATCAAAGACATATAAAAACACATTTGTTAGAGAACAGATAATCACGAAAGTTGCTATTAGTGGCACCAAATCTTTTGCTATCGCTAAAGCAAGTTCACGATTGGTAATCCTTATTTTAAAAAATATAAATATACACGCAGCGTAAAGAATTGAAACAGTAAATACCGCAACAAAATTCTTCTTGACAGTTTTAAAAGTGAATTTAAACGCTTCTTTTATGGAAAAAAACATACTTGGACTCCTGCGTTAAAGTTAAACACATAACCTTTTTAGATTAAAGAATTCCATAGACGAAACCAAACGATTAATAATTGTTAGTGTTAAAGACCCATGAAATTTGTCGTAATTATAATTGTTTTATTTTTGTTTTACAAAAATCATTAAAGTATCAAAGTTACTTGAAGGCTCATTGGAATGTTTTAAACAGGACTTTTTCTGTAATTGTCTATGCGGTGTTCTTCAACGGCTTTGTTCATTTTTTTTCGACCTGTCGATTGGTCCATGGAAGAAGCGGTTTTGAGTTAAGCGGTGTTGGCTACTGTTTCCTTGATATATACCGTGTCAAAAATGTGAACTAATTCTTTCTTTTCTGCCTTCTTCAAAAGCCCAATATGCTATTGACGCTTGCAACAATTCGACATTTGACAAAAGATGTATTTTTTTATACGATCGTAGACCGTTCGTGTAAGGTTGTTAGCGATTGGTTTGCTTTGATTAACACGGGTTTGTCTGCATTTGGGGGTGTGGCAGAGTGGTCTAATGCACCAGACTGTAAATCTGGCGGGCTTGCCCTTCGGTGGTTCAAATCCATCCGCCCCCAAGTTGATTATAATTATAATGTTTTGCGGGAGTAGCACAGTGGTAGTGCTCCAGCCTTCCAAGCTGGCCATACGGGTTCGATTCCCGTCTCCCGCTCTTTTTTTTGAGGTCTATTTTGGATACTTACAAGTTTTAATGTAGTGCCGGAGTGGCTCAGTGGTAGAGCACCTCCTTGGTAAGGAGGTGGTCGCGGGTTCGATTCCCGCCTTCGGCTAGTCTATTTTTAGTTTGTGCGTTACTTTGTAAAAAAAGGAGTGAAAAAGTATAAATGTGATCAGTAAAGTAGAGAAAGATTTTTGTTTATGTTTTCTTCAATGGTGTTTTTTTTGCGTTAAGTCCTGGTTGGTACTTGTTTTTCATCCATCTCATTGTTTCTTCACTTATTTTTGTTTTCTTTGTTTTTAAATTTTTGAGTCTTATTCCGACTTTTTAAATCCAAGTTTTGACCTTCTTTTATTGTGTATATATGTTGTTTGTGTTCCCAAAACCGGTATGATATTTTATAAAAGGGGAATTAGATGGATACTATTTCTTATGTTTTTGGAGATAATTTGTATTTAAATATAACAAACAAGTGTATGATGGCCTGTCCGTATTGCATAAAACATAAGTGGGCTAACAAATTTAATGATAACGATTTAAAACTGAAAAAAGAACCATCATGCCAAGAGGTGATAGAATCTATAGGAGACCCTAAAAAATACAATGAAATTGTTTTTTGTGGATTTGGCGACTCTTTAGTCAATATAGAAGCTGTTAAAGAAATTTCAAAATGGATAAAGGAACACGATGGTAAGGTAAGAATTAATACTGCTGGTTTAGCAAATCGCTATCATGGTAAAAATGTTTTGCCAGAATTAAAAGGACTTGTCGATATCATTTCAATAAGTTTGAATGGTTCAAATCCTAAAGAACACAATGAACTAAATCGTCCTATGTTTGGTGAAAAATCTTTTGATGAAGTATTAAAGTTTGCTAAAGAAGCAAAAAAACACATCCCGAAAGTTATAATAACAGCTGTTGAACTTCCAGAATTTGATGTTTCTAACGTCAAAACCATCGCAAACGAAATAGGTGTGCCGTTTCGGATACGTTCTTACTTAGATACCAAAGAATAGGTCATTCCGAAACTTATAAACACCGCGCTCTACAGCAGTAAATGCCGAGGGCGGGACTTGAACCCGCACGTCACCTAAGCAACTTGAGATTTTGAGTCTCACGTGTCTGCCATTCCACCACCCCGGCGATGTTGATGACCCATAATATGTTGGGCTCCTAAACGTGGCAACCGACCCAATTGTAGCATAAAGTAAAGGTGCAGTAAAATTAGGACTTTTTTGTATCTTTTGGATGTTACAACAAATCAAACATTACTGAAAGTGCAAAATTATACATTCCTGTTTTCAAATTGAATCTTAATCCAAAACGCTTTCTTTTGTTTCTGTATATCTTATCTGGTACTATCTTAAACCTCTTTAACCGGCATATAACATTCTCTGCTACTATCATTACTAACTTGTCCACAATTTATATTTTACTGTTTTATCCATTGATTGGAAAGGGGGCTATTTGTTTTATTGTTATCATAAAAGTCCAAATACGTATTTTAGTTTTTGAAAAAACAGTGTTTTGTCTTTATTTGAAATCCAAGTCAAATTTTTCACACAGCAATACCTTTTCAATATTAACCATTTTTGAAGGGATTTCAATAATTGAAACTGAATTTTGTACTGGTAACGTTATCCTAAAAGGTTTTAACGATTTTATAATTTTTACAACGTTATTTTCTTTATCTAAATAAATAATATCTAGATTAAATAGTACGAAAAAAGTATGCACTGATCTACAATTGTTAAAAAAAATTGCATAATTGGCATCCCTTTTAAACATAAAACCCCAAAATCTTTCCCAAAATGTGTTCGCCTTAATTACATTTATACCCAATTTTATATTTTTCATATCTTTATTACATTTGCTCCTTATGACAATAGAAGAGTTGTTAGAAGTTTATGCTACAATAACGCATGAAGAAAAATATCGCCCTTTTGTCGATTTTCTTATTACTTTTCATATGTGGGCTGTTCTACCCTATAACCGAACTAATCTCGAAAAATAAATCCCAAGACCTTCAAACCCTGTTAGTGGAAAAAGCTAAATCCAGCATAAAAGCAATAGCTCCATACCTTAACGAAGATATTTTAAACTTAGATGATATAAGTCTTCTTTCGAACATTGAATCCATAATAAAAATTGAAAATATTACTTCATGTTTTATTCTTGATGAAACCTGTAAAGTGATTATACACAATGATGTAAACGAATGGACCACAGAAAAAAATGCCGATATTTATAATAACGCAATAAAACATAAAACTGAATTCTTGCAACAAATGCCTGGTAAAGAATCTTTACTGTTTTCAAAACCCCTTATAAATAACTGTGCACTGTTTTGCACAATTAACATGCAAAGAGCAAAAGAAACTTCAAAATATTGGAGAATCAAATATCATACAATCGCTTTGTCAAGCTCGCTCATTATCGTAACGGTTTTTTACTTTTTTTCGAAACTTCTTATACTGACACCGTTTAATAGAACAAAGAAGATCTTAGAAAACCAGGCTTTAGAAAATATAACAGATGGTAAATATAATGAAATTACCGATATTTTTACCAGTGAAAGAGATAAAATTACGAAAAGAATGAAAATACTCAATGAACATAACGAAAGTTTGAGTAAAATTATAGAGTATTTGCAAAAAACTTCAATCCGAGATAATGAATCATTCATAATCTTGAATTCACTAAATGAGATCGTCTATGCTTATGATAATATAGGAAATATTTTGAAAGAAAACTATAAAAAAGGTTGCCATATATTCGAGGAGGCAAAAAGTTCGGAATTGATACAAATTGTAACAAAAGCCAATGAAAATAAAAGAAAAGAAATTGAAGATCGCATAGGGAATTGTTCCGTTATGGCAGTTTCAATTAATGACAATAACAAAATTGTAGGAACAATCATAAGGATAAAGCCGTTAGAGTCAAAGGTGCATGGCTCTTTTTAGAAAGCTATAAAATTAAATTGCAATTGTTTTTTTACAAATCCATACATATGTAAAGGATACACAAGTGGCTGTTACCAGAACACGATACCTGTTGCAGTGTATTATAACCCTGCGCGATTTTGACTGAATTTTCTAAAAATTATACAATCGAGGACCTGTATCACGTTGTTGTTTTGTGTAGAAAGTGTGTCGAAAGTGGAAAAAATTTCAAAAAGATATAGACGTAGGTATTTTAACAAATTAGTTATGGTGATAAATTTAAATGGATGGGTGAGTGTAGAGGAATGGAAAAAAGAGACAAAGAACAACAGGTTCCTATAGAACAAATAATTCAGCAAAGAAAACAAAAAGCAAAAGATTTTGTAAATTTTGGAATAAATCCATATCCTGCAAAATATGCTATAGACAGAAACAATGCAGATATTCAAAAAGAGTTTATTGCTCTTGAGAAAGAGCAGGTTTCGAATGTGAAAGTCAAGGCAGCTGGGAGGGTTATGACTTATAGAAATATGGGACGCGCTGCTTTTTTGGATATAAGAGATGGATATGCAAAAATTCAAGTATATGTTCGTGAAGATAAAATAGGAGCGGAGCAGTATAAATTTTTCAAAAATATGGTTGACACATCCGATATTATTGCTGTTGATGGCATACCTTTTAGGACAAAAACGAATGAATTAAGCATAATGGTTGAAGAGTGGACTATGCTCACAAAAGCATTTAGGCCTCTTCCTGAGAAATGGCATGGTCTTAAAGATACAGAAACAAGATACAGACAAAGGTATTTGGATCTAATAGCAAACAGTTCCATAAAAGATGTTTTTATAAAAAGAAGTATGATCGTCTCAGCCATCAGGCGAAAGCTTGAAGATCTTGGATTTGTGGAAGTAGAAACTCCTGTATTGCAGTCCGTTGCCGGTGGAGCGAACGCAAAGCCATTTGTAACGCATCATAATGTTTTAGATATGGATTTGTTCTTAAGAATTGCACCAGAGCTTTTTTTAAAACGTCTCGTTGTTGGAGGGATGGATAGGGTGTTTGAAATAGGAAGAAATTTTAGAAATGAAGGGATAGATAAAAACCACAATCCAGAATTTACTATGATGGAACTATATCAAGCATATGCTGATTATAACGATATGATGGATCTTACGGAGATATTGATAAAAACTGCTGCTGAAAAGGTTGGATATACCGCGAATTTAAAATTTAGAAGAGCTAAAATGTTTGATCTAATAAAAGAGTATACAGATCTTGACTTATTGCCATATGTCGAAAGCGGGGAAATGTTGAATAAAGTAAAACATTTAAATCTTGATTTGCCTAAAAATGCTACTGAAAAGAAAATTTTAGATCAGCTTTTTGATGAAAAAATTGTACCAAATTTGAAAAATCCCACTTTTGTCATTGATCCTCCAGCTGTATATTCACCTCTTTCAAAAGTTAAGTTTGATCAACCCGAAATAGCAGAACGATTTGAGCTTTACATGAATGGAATGGAGATAGGAAACGCCTATTCGGAGCTTAATGATCCGGAACTACAAAAAAAGAGGTTTACACAGCAAATGGAAGCAAAAAAGAAAGGAGATGATGAAGTTATGCCGTACGATGAAGATTTTATTTTTGCTCTTGAACAAGGCCTTCCCCCAACAGGCGGTTTAGGTATAGGAATAGATAGACTTGTTATGATTTTAACAGAAGTAAGTTCAATCAAAGAAGTAATAACCTTCCCGGCAATGAGACACGAATAAATCTTTATGATCACATTACCCGTTGAACTTTTTATAGCGATAAGGTATATAAAGGCTAGAAAAAAAGGTTCTTTTTCCTTGCTTACTACTTTTATTTCAGTAGGTGGTATCGCTTTAGGTGTAGCAGCTTTAGTTATAACACTTGCTGTAATGAGTGGATTTCAAAATGATGTAAGAGATAAAATTTTGGGCATACAGCCGCATATAGTGCTTACAAGAATTGATAGGGAATCATTTAAGAATTATGTTTCGATTGAAGACAAAATAAAAAATAATGAACATGTCGTAAGTGTTTCTCCGTTTATATATAGACAAGGAATTGTTAGAGGAATGGATGAAGTATCCCAAACGGGTATAGTGATAAAAGCTATAGATTATGAAAAAGAAGATAAGGTCCTTAATTTTTCAAAACAAATAACAGTTTCAGATATAAAGTTTGACAACAAAAAAATTGGTGAAAGATCAATAATCATTGGAAGTGAGCTTGCAAAAAATATTTCTGTAAGTGCAGGTGATAAGATAATTTTAATGTTTCCTGAAAATTTTGGAACTATCCCTAAAATGTATAAATTCAATATTTCGGCTTTGATTGAATCAGGAATGTATGATTTTGATTCTACTGTTGGTTTTATTGATTTAAAAGAAGGGCAGACGCTGTTTTCAATGCAAGATGAAGTAACAGGACTTGATATACATACAGATAACTTTGACAAAGTTTCTATGACAGCGGAACAATTACAAAAAGGTGTATCTTATTTTTATATGACAAGAACATGGATAGAGATGAATAAAAATCTTTTTTCTGCTATTAAACTTGAAAAAATAATGATGTTTCTGGTCTTAGGGCTTATAGTAATTGTTGCTGCATTTAACATTATTTCCAACCTTTTGCTTTCAAGTGTCAAAAAGTCAAAAGAAATAGGCATAATGTCTGCAATGGGATTTTCGAGGTTTTCAATTTCAAAACTATTTTTTTTTGAAGGACTCATTGTAGGGTTGATTGGGACCATTTTAGGGATTATATCGGGACTTTGTGTAAGTTTTTCATTGAAATATTTCAATATATTTAAGTTGCCAAAAGGTATGTATTATGTAGATAAGCTGTCTGTGGCAATAATTCCGTCAGATATATTGATAGTTGCTGTAAGCGCGTTTATGATTACAGTAATAGCTGCGACTTATCCTGCATATCAAATTTCAAAACTAAATCCTCTTGAGGTAATGAGATGTGGATGACATACGAAATGAAAATGAAGATTCATGAATGTGTCCCATGGATAATAAACAGAGTTTAATATAGGCAAATTCGTATGAACATAATAACTGAGAATTTATGTAAGAGTTATATAAAAAAAGGGCATCATGATGTTGAGGTGTTCAAAGATGTACAATTGAATATAACATCTGGTCAGAAAATAGCTATAACCGGTCCATCAGGTATTGGTAAAAGTTCTTTGATTCACATTTTAGGTCTTATGGATAGACCTACGTTTGGTAACGTTTATATAAATGGGGTTGATTGTTTTTCAAAAGATGACAAATATTTATGTGACATGAGGAAAAGAAGTATAGGTTTTATTTTTCAGTTTCATTACCTTATGAGTGATTTTACAGTTTTGGAAAATATTCTCATCCCTGTGTGGGCTCAAAAGAATCAAAAATTAAATCAAGCTAAAAGCATTTTAGATAGAGTTGGACTTTTAAATAGACAGGATTATTTTCCAAACGAACTTTCAGGTGGCCAACAGCAAAGAGTTGCTCTTGCGAGAGCATTAATAAATGATCCTCAGATAATTTTTGCAGACGAGCCAACTGGTCATCTCGATAAATTTACTGGTTTGGAGGTAGAGAAATTGTTATTTAAAATTGTTGCAGAATTGGGGACGACGCTTATTTTTGTTACACATAATGAGTCGATTTCTGCTGTAGCAGACAAGGTGATAAAAATGAGAGAAGGGGAAATAGTATATGAGTAGGTGCAAATTTGTTAAAATCCTGATATAGGAGAGCTTGATGAAAATTTATCTTGATGGAATTTTTGTTGAAAAGGAAGATGCAAAAATTTCTGTGTTTGACCATGGGTTACTTTACGGAGATGGTGTTTTTGAGGGAATAAGAGCATATAATGGAAGAATTTTTAGACTAAAAGAGCATTTGGAGAGACTGTGGTCTTCAGCAAAAGCTATTAATCTTACAATTTCTATTGGGCAAAAAGAAATGGAAAAAGCCGTTATTAAAACTCTTATAGTAAACAAATTTTTAGATGCATACATAAGGCTTATAGTTACAAGAGGATCCGGAAGTTTAGGGCTTAGTCCAAAAGGATGTGTTCCATCTATAATAATTATTGCAGATCACATTTCTCTATATCCGGAAGAATCTTACGATAAAGGTATGGAAGTTGTTACTGTTTCAACTAGAAAAATAAGACAAGATTCTTTGAGTCCCAATATTAAGTCTCTCAATTATTTAAATAATGTACTTGCACGAATGCAAGCTATAAAAAGCGGTGCCATGGAAGCTGTAATGTTAAATGCTGAGGGATATGTTGTTGAATGTTCAGGAGATAATATTTTTTTAGTAAAAAAAGGAATTCTTTATACTCCCTCCTCTACGGATGGTGCGTTGATAGGGATAACAAGAGATGCCGTTATGGAAATTGCAAGAAATAAATTAAAGCTTACTGTAAAGGAAGAACGGATCAGTACATATGATGTTTACACAGCTGCTGAGTGTTTTTTAACCGGGACTGCTGCTGAAATAATACCTGTGATAGCTGTTGATTCAAGACAAATTGCTGATGGAAAGCCTGGTAATATAACATTAGAGCTCATGAAAGAGTTTAAAAATCTTACAAGATCAACTGGCACCCCAATCAAATGAAGTGGCAATAAGTTTTTATTACTGGAATTATCAGTAATTTAGTTTGTAAGTGTAAGTTCGTAGTGGTATTTTGTAAATAAGGTTGAAGGCACAAGCTATGCGCAGATTCTCAAGATATACCATATATGTTCTTGTCACTTCAATTGTTCTGATTTATGGATATTGCGCAAAAACGCATACGTTAGGACATATCGTTCACAGATATCTTTGCGCTAAAACAGGTTATGAAGTAACTTTTGAAAAATTATGTATAGTACCTTTCGGTTTAACTTTAAAAAATTTGAAAATAAATGGAATAATTGAAGCTAATAAAATTACGTTTAAAACAACACCATTAAGATTACTTATGTTCATGACTTCTTCGTCTGATTTTATAAGTAAAGTAAACATTTCAAAACTTAAAATCTATTTAGACAAAGATGCTGGTAATAAACGTAATAATCTCATATTAAGTAGAGGTAATTTTTTTGCCAAACTTCCTAAACATGGAATTGTAATTTGCGTAGATGAGTGTGTGGCTGTTAAGAATTCAAAGTTTTTAAAAATTGCAGATGTGGACATACTGGCCAATCATGACAAAATTATCATTAATTCTGTTATGCATGCATCAAATATTCCAATAAAATTCAGTTCACAATTTGAAAGAAAAACAAAAAATATTTTTAATACCTCATCCGTTTTTGTTGCAAAAAATAAAGTGGACATGTATTTACGTTCAGAAGGAACAATAGATTTTTCATCGCTAGATGTTATTCAAAATGTTGTGATTGAAAAATTTCTATACAACGGGTTCAATTTAAACACTTCTTCTTGTTTTTTTTCGAGAACTGCAGAAAACAGTAACGTAAATCTAACGGGAATGTTTGGCAATTTTAAACTTAATTATGCATCCGATGGTGTGATAGAGGCTAAGTCCAACATTGACATTTCAAAAATCCATAGAAATATTTCAGGAACAGTTAAATTAAATTTTAAAGGACAATATAATGATGTTGCCAATGTAGAATTGGATATAACTGAATTAGCGATTTATGGTTTTGACTGTGGAAATCTAAGATTGTTGCGTAGAAAAGACAAGAATAATTATAACGTATCTTCCACGCCCAAAACCGGTAAAAAGATAGATATTATATATACAGATGACGGCCACCAATACAAAGCTAATTTTATCATTAAAAATAAAATAGTAGGTGTTATTAGTGGTAATACCGAAACAGGTAAAATTTTAGTTGATATGAAGGATATTCATGTTTCCGATATTTTTTTAATCCCTTTGGTTGCAAAAGGCGATAGAGGAACTATAAGTGTTTCCGGATTTTTAGATAAAGCTTTAGGACGGATTGATTTCAAAATTAAAGATTTAAATTTGTCAGATGTAAACAATGCAGATATAACTGGAACTTTAACGCGAAATAACGGTACGTATATATTAGATGTTGGTAAAGATGGCGATATAATTTCTTTAAATGCTGTTATCAAAAATGGAAAAATAATTTCAACAGAGTTAAAATTTGTTGGAGTTGGCATTGCAAATAAATATTTTAATCATAATATTTCTGGCTTATTGAATGGACATGTAAAATATGAACAAGATTTGCTAACAGCACTTGATATTAAGATTTTTGATGGTACGATATGTGGTAGTAAATTTAAAAAGATTGAGGTGAATGCTAATGCAGACTCAAAAGAGATAAATATTAAGCGTTTTGCTCTCATTGACTATTCAGGAAAGGTGGCGGTGGATATGGCTGGGAAATTTTATCTTAAGGATAAAAATTCCACATCTTCCTTTTATATTGATATGAATGGTATAAATATAAACGGAGTAACCTTAAACGGATCAGTAAAATTTAAAGGCCGTTTAATTGGGCACAATAACATAGAAGGTAGTATTAATGGATCTGGAATAACTGTAGCAGGGGTATCCCTTGGTAACATTTCAGCAGATGCTGTGATTTCGAATGAAAAATTAGAAATTTTCAATGTTAAATCTGATACGTGTGTGGGTGCTTCTTTGTTAGCAAAATTTAAAGAAAATAAGCTATCCGGATATTTTGAATTTAAGAATGTGAATATTTGTGGTATTTATCCTAACGTGTCTGGATTTTTAAATTTTCTTGTGAAGTTTTCGGGTAAATTAAGTGACCCCGATATAGAGATTACAGCTTCTACAATAAATGGAAAATATCTATCCAAACCTTTCTTTATATCATCTGAGTTAGAGTATAAAAATGGGATTGTTAATGTAAATAAAGTCATGTTTTTAGTAGATGAGACAAAAATTGAAGCAAAAGGGCAGTATTATAAAGAGGGTAAATTCTTTTTTAAAATCAGTGATTTAACTGAAAATAGCATCAACACATTTTTTAATTTCAAAATACCTTTAAAAGGAAATATTTCTAGTGAAGGATTTCTTAAGGTTAAAAATGAGAAACAAAGATTGAAAATGTTTTTAACAGCTGAAACAGTTTATATCGAAAATATGAAGTTAAATGAAGTTGAATCGGATATTGAAGTTAGTGATAATAAAATTACTGTAAGTAACGCTTCTGCTAGAATTTTAGACAGTAAAATAGAGTTAGATAACGGGTATTTCAACATCAAAGATGGGAAATACGGACTTAATTTGTCTTTGATAAACGTTCATGCAGGAGTTGTAGATATTTTTGGCAACGTGTGTTTATCAGGTAATGTCTCCTCCGGCCAGAAGGGTAAATTCATATATAGAGGAACAGTTAGTTTGAATAATTTATGGATAAATAAGCATAAACTGTCTTCGTGTTTTGATTATGTTATTAAAGACAAAACACTAGAATTTCATAAAAAAGTCGATACTGTGGACCAATATAATTTTTCGGGCGTAGTTGCTTTTGGAGATAGAATATCTGTGAAAAAATTAAATATTTCAAAAGATAAAGTTTTTTTAAATTTATTTGCAGATTTTTCAAATGGCTTTATAAATGTTGGTGTCGATGGATCGAACATAAATGGGCGTTATATAACGGATATTTTAAATTTGTCTCCAATTCTTATTGGGAATATAAATATAAGCGCTAATTTATCAGGAAATGTTAGTAATCCAAGAGGAAATATGTCACTGACTTCGACAAATGGTTTTTTTTCTAAAATCCCATATGATAATTTGGATGTCAAAGTAGATTACAGTAACAATTTTGTTCATATAAAAGAGCTGTCTTTATTTAAACGCAATGAAATTCATGCATTTGCTCATGGAAAGTTTCCATTATGGTTTGATCAAACTTTATCTAATGAAATGAAAAAGAAATTTGTAAATATTTCTTATGAAATTAACGATTATAAATTACGTATTTTGGAACATTTGTCTGGTAAATATATTTGGGCTAATGCTGGAAAAATGTTTTTTAAAGGATCTATTACTGGAACTTGTGAAAAACTTGATAATGATGGTCAACTTTCTGTAACTGGTGGATCATTTAAATTTAAAGATTATTTCAATAAAATAAAAGATGTATTTGTTAAGATTTCATTGGTTAAAAATTTGGCAAAAATTGATAAATTTAATTTTAGATCAGGCTCTGGAAAAGTTAATGTCTCTGGACAATTAAAATTAGAAAATTTTGGCTGTAGTGGTTTCGATATAAGGGTTGCAACCGGAGAAAAGGGGATTCCTTTGCGCATTCCTCAATTGCCAATCTCAACTTTTATGATTTTAAACTCTGTTTTGAAAAATTATTCATCAGGCGAACCAAGTTTTGATATAAAGATACAAGGTACTCCTGCAAGTCCAAAAATTTCAGGACGTGTTGTACTTAACAATACACATTTTACTTTTCCAGGAAGGCCAGGAAATGGAAGCTCTTTGATTCATGATAACATAGAGTTGGATTTGGAATTGGCAACTTCTAAAAATACAAAATTTGAGAATTATTTTTTTTCAGCATTGATAGATGGCTCTTTGTCGATTAAGGGATATTATGATCATCCTAACGTAAGGGGTGTAGTTACAACTTCAGATGGAAAGTTAATTAATCATTTTGGTGTGAAATTTAATGTTCCAATGGCCAAGCTAGAAGTAGTAGATGATAACAAAATTTATATAACTGCTGAATATGAAAAACTTGTATCGTCAAGTAAAGACAAAGAGCCTTCCATTTTTATTAAAAGATGTAAAATATCTGAACTTTATGATCTTATTTCAGTAAGTGGTCAAAACGTACGTCAGAAAAATACTAATATTGGTGTGGAGAATAAATTGCAAAAGAGTACGGATAAAACTCTGGATGGGCAGAGTGGGCTTTT
This sequence comes from Endomicrobium sp., assembly GCA_031286985.1. GTDB lineage: Bacteria > Elusimicrobiota > Endomicrobiia > Endomicrobiales > Endomicrobiaceae > Endomicrobiellum. Next base: position 7,644 of record JAITTL010000020.1, on the reverse strand, counting down.
AAATGCGGTTGATAAACATTTTGCGACACCTTTTGTGAAAACGTTCGTTCAAAAAATGGGCTTTAACTTCTTTATCGATGATTTTAATTTTTTTATTGATGACAGCGATAAAAATGACAACAATAAGACAGACCGTAGTCTTCTAGGTTTTTTATCTAAAGCAAACTATTCATTTGAAAAAAATCTTATGGATAGAATCGCTGTTGGCTGTTCGTTTAGTTGTGCTTTCAACTCTGGATCAATAGATGTAAAATTCAAATTGGCAGAAAATTTGTTTTTAGTCTGTGGTTATAACATTAGTAAGGGTAATCGTGATTTAGATAATAGTGTAATAAGTGACAAAACAACAAACGATAAAACATCATATCCCAAAATTGCGATTCAATACAGTGGGCGTTTTTAGTTCATTTATTTTCACACATTTTTGTTAGAATGAGTAAATGGATAGTTTGCGAGTACCGCCTTTAAGGCTGTACATTTTTCCTTTGTATCCTGATTCCTTTAGCAGTTGCATGGCATAAATACTCCTGTAACCATATTTGCAAACAAAGACAATTTCCAAGTTTGGATTAAATTTATCCTTCAAAAATATAAGATTGTTAACTGAAGTTGTTATCGCTGTTGGAAATATTAAATCGTTTTTTTCAGCTTTTCCAACGATGTTAACTATTTGTATTTTTCCGGTTTTAATTTTCTTATTTAACTCAATGGAGGTAATTTCATTTTCAATAAAATCATTGATATGACAAAATTCATCATAATTTGCCAACTGCTTTAATGAAGGTTTTTCTCCACATAATGAACAATTTTTGTTTTTTGCAATCCTAAATTCTTTTATTGTCATGTTAAAAACATCAAAATATAGCAATCGTCCAATCAGCGGAACACCTGCCCCTGTTATGATTTTCAAAGCCTCGCAGGCTTGCATCGATCCTATAATTCCAGTTAACGCTCCTACTACACCGCTTTCACCGCACGATGGAACTGTCCCAATTTTTGGAGGAATCGGATGAAAGCAACGATAACATGCTCCCATTTTTGCGTCAAAAATGCTTATCTGTCCTTCAAATTTATAAACCGATGCCCAAATGTCTGGAATACCAGCAAAAGCGCAAGCATCGTTTACTAAGTACCTAGTTGGGAAATTGTCTGAAGCGTCCACAACAACATCATATTTTTTAATTATTTTTAATGCATTCAATTGAGAAAATTTTTCATTGTAGGCAACAACTTTTAATTCAGGGTTTAACTCTTTTATACGTTTTTTTGCAATCTCAATCTTATTTTCACCAACATCGGTGACATTGTAAAGAATCTGCCTTTGTAAGTTCGAAATATCAACGGTATCAAAGTCAATAATACCTATTTTGCCTACCCCAGCTGCTGCAAGGTACATTGCAACTGGTGAACCTAATCCTCCAACACCAACAATCAATACGTTAGAAGCTTTAATGCGCTTTTGACCGGCAATGCCTATTTCTTCAAGCAATATATGACTCTTATACCTTTCGTAAAAATTGTCCATAATAAATTTATCCACCAGCAACAAATCTTAACACTTCAACTTTATCTCCATTTGCAAGAAAAGTTTTATATAGGTCGGTTTGGTTGACAACGTTAAGATTTAGTGCAACGACAACAGTCTCTGGAACAATTTTTTTATCTTCCAATAGTTTTAAAAGAGATAAATTATCTTCAACAATTGTATCTTTGTCGTTTAGTTTAATCGTTACCATGCATCACCTCTAAAGCATGGTTAATTGTCTCTTTAATATATGACGAAGATGTAATCTCAGTTACCATGCAAATACCTTCAGGTTTAAACCGGCATATTTGTTTAATGTTAGAAAGTTTTATCCCACCAATAGCAACTTTATGAATCTTAATATTCTTTACACAAAAATCGAGATAATCCAATCCTACAAAATCGCAAATATTGTCTTTTGTGAAAGTTTTAAATATCGGGCCAACACCTATGTAATCAGCACCATGTTCTTGGGCAGCCAACGCCTGAGCAGGCGAATGTGTTGAGATACCTATACTCATTTTATCGCTGACAATTATCCTAGCTGTAGATATTGGCAAATCATCTTGTCCCAAATGCACCCCGTCACTGGTAACGGCAAGAGCTATGTCAATATCATCGTTAACTATAAAAAACGCATTGTATTCTAAAGTCAGCTTGCGAATTTGTTCGCATTGTTTAAGTTTTTCTAGTTTTGTTTTGTATTTATCCCTATACTGCAAAACTTTTACACCAGCATCGAGAACCTCTTTTGCGACAGTTATATTGTCGCGACCATTTGAAAAATTCTCAGCTGTAATAGCGTACAACCCTTTTGGCAATTGTTTCTTCATCTAAAACATGTCCTTCATTACGGGTTGGTACCCAGCTTTATAAATCATATTTTTGACGGATTTGACACTTGTTATGTCGTTTATTGTAAACTGCCCTTTGGCTAAAGCCTCGTTATGCTTAAGCCTTTTTACATATCCGCCAACTTCTGTGCTTGAACCTGCAGACATCTTTGTTATGCCCAGAGGAATAAGATTATTTCTTAACATTGAGTTCTCACGGGTGGAAACTGTAATATTTATTCTATTTATAAAAAGACGAACAGCACACATAGCTTGAACTAATTGTTTGTCGCTTATTGTTACTTTTGGCTGAAAACCTCCTTCAGCTGGGCGAAGCCTTGGGAAAGACATTCCAATTTCAGACTGTGGAAAGGTTTTTCTTAAATATTGAGCATGAAGCCCAGCAAAAAATACATCCTTAGTGAAATTTCCTAAACCAAGTAATGCTCCGACATTAAGATTTCTATAATTGGCTCGTCCCGCCCTTTCACATGTTTCTAAACGATATTTATAATCAGCTTTTGCTTCTTTCGTGTGTAAAACCCTATAGAGCTCATCATCATAAGTTTCTTGGTATATTGTAAGGCCATCAACACCTATTTCAAAAAGTTCTTTATATTCATCTTCTTTGAGAGGATACACTTCCAGATCGATGGCGTCAAAATACTTTTTTAGAATTTCAACGGATTTTTTAAGATATTCAACAGAAGCTTTTATGCGACTTTCACCGCACACAAGCAAAATATGGCGTATACCATACCCAAAAATTATCTTGCAATTCGCTTCTATTTCTTCAAAAGTTAAAGCTTCTCTTTGTATGTTATTATTTGTAGAAAAACCGCAATATAAACAATTGTTTACGCAAAAATTCGACACATATAGAGGGGCGTATAAAAGTATGTTCTTGCCGAAATTTTTTACCGCAATTTCGTTTGCCTTTTTAGCCATAGATTCTACACGATTTAAGGCTTTTGGTGAAATCAAAGCAAGGAAATCTGCATGGGATAAATCAGTCTTGTTAATAATATTTTCTAACCCAGCATCTGAAACTTCATTTGCAAAACCATCAAAATTAAATTTTTTATATTTCTGCATTTCATTATAGAAGCTCATAAAATCTTTTAATCCCTTAAAAAGCTCGTCAAAGGTGACGAGGCTTGTGCTGTATATGAAATATCTCCGGTTTTTGCTACATATGCTTTACGCCCAGCAGCGACAGCATCTTTAAACGCTGCAGCCATTAAAACAGGATTAACACTTGAAGATATAGCTGTGTTTACCATTACCGCCGCACAACCCATTTCCATACACTTGCAAGCGTCTGATGTTTTACCAAGTCCGGCATCGACTATTATGGGTGTGTCTATTTCTTCTATCAAAATTTTAACCATTTCCTCGGTTTGAAGTCCACGATTGGTTCCAATAGGAGCCCCTAAAGGCATTATGGCTTTTGCTCCTGCATTTTGCATATCTCTTGCAGCGTACAGATCTGCATTCATATAAGCAAAAACATTAAATCCTTCTTTTGAAAGGATCTCACACGCCCTTGCGGTTTGATAATTGTCTGGCAAAAGATATTTATTATCATTGATAATTTCTATTTTTACTAAATTTACGCCGATTGCAGCTTTTGCAATCCTTGCTATACGAACAGCTTCGTCAGATGTTCTTGCTCCAGATGTATTTGGCATTATATACATATCTTTTGGAATATAGTTTAAAATATTTTCATAGATGTTTTCAAAATCAAATCTACGGACAGCAACCGTTATTATTTGTGATTCAGCCGCACTTGTGATATGTGGTATAAGACTATTGTTCGAAAATTTTCCGCTTCCTATGAAGAGTCTGCTTTTAAGTTGTAGTCCTGCAATTTCTAAAAAATCGTCTTCCATTTTTCCTCCCAAACAAAAAACCTTCAAGAACGCGGATTCTTGAAGGGATCGTGCCAATTTCATATTTTGATAATATTCCCTACGTCGGCATTACCCGCATCAGGTTCCCGAGACAATTAGCCTCAAATGGTTAAGGAATTTAATTCCTTTCTCAGCTTTGTTGTTATATGGCACCCATTATTCTACTCAACGCCTGGATTGTATCAATTTAATTTAAGTGTGTCTATTTTTATTATTTAAAATTACCATGACGCTTTTCTGCGATTTGGCAGAATACTAATACGATTTCGCGACTACTACAATAAATTCTACTAACGTATTTTTATACGGGCGTTTGCTAAGCAAACTGTCGTGTTTTTTGCTGATAAAAATAAATTCTAAAAGAGTTTTTTGCGTCTTTTTTCTTATTTGGTGGATATGCTCCATTATGGAAGTAGGCCATTGAAATATCTGTTAAAAAATCGATTGTTTTTGATATGGAAGTTTTTGTGAAAAAAGTAATAAAAATATGATCTTTGAAAGTATAGATCATTCTTTTGTGTGTCGTGATTTTTAAAAATAGTGCAACAAGAAATGTGTTTATTGATAATCTTATTTTAAGATAAGTTGAAGAATTAGTAAGTCAGTATTTGTAGACAAAGATAAGACAAAGGTCGAGATACTGGAGAATGTGATGACTGTTGCTAATGAAATGGGAAAAAGAGCGAAAATTTTAAAACCTATTTTGGAGGAAGCTATAAAAACGGCAAATCAGAATCCGGGTCAACCGACGCAAAAAAAGTCGATATGCTATTGAAGCATCTTTGGAGTATTTATCATCAATAAAATTGATGAAATGAAATGATTTTCATATATTTCAAATACTCGAAAATATTAGAAAATGTAAAAAATCACATAGTATGTCGTTGAGCATCACAAAGTAGTATAAAGGTTAGGATATAATGTTATTATCGTAAACAGTGGGCGGTTTTTTGTATTTCTGCAGCTAAAGAAAGCTGTTGCTTAAAATACGATTGAAACATTAATGGCAAGTATATCACTTTTTAGATTGAAGAATTCCATATGAAAAAACAGGCGATTGGTGGTAACTAAACACATACGACTTCTTTAAAAAGGTAGCAGTATCCCGATTTTTTTGCTTATAAATTTGATGAACATTCACTTTATAGTTTTTGTTATAAGCATAAAGTTCTATTATCCTACCGAAAAAAATTGAAAAAGAAAATACCTTGAAAGAGAATATAATTAAGTGCTAGAATAAGGCCTTCTAAGGCAAAACGACTATTCGCAACACGCAATAATTGTCAATAATTACAAATAATTTACGCATAACAGCAATAATATAGTAACTAAAACGCGCATAAATGGCATACCAACAAGAGGGTATCCAGCGGGAATTGTTGTGTTTTTTTTTGTTTTGCCACAATTGTTTTTGAGGATGTTTAGAAAATAGACGTATGTACGACATAGCCCTAAAAAGAAGATCGGGGAGGGATGCCACGGTAGTGTTTTTGTTTTCCCAAAAGATTATGTTTAAGTAAGAAATATGTAAAGAGAGGGGTATGTGAGGGACGGCAGAGGTACGAGTGTAAGGGATGTGGAGAGACATTTGAGAACATGAATTACAGAATGAAAAGAATATCTCAAACAGGTAAGGAGAAATTAAAAATGGATGAGATGTTCATACGTTAAAAAACTTAAGAGGGTAGTTATATGAACTGTTTATACGTAGAAGACAAAAGCGTGTTATTGCATATGAAAAAAGCAAAGATGGAAAATATATAAAGAAATTTCAGCATTAAGAACCGTTAGCTCTGAAACAGTTTGGAAGGAAAAGAGAAGAAAAGAGGCTATGGAAGTTAATAGAAGTGTGAAATGGTTTTAGTTGTTTGCCGTATCATAGAGTGAAAGAAGTTGGAGAGTGGAGCTGAAGGCATGGTGAAAAATCGTACAAGTGAATCGTGTTGAAAAAGAACATGAGTTGTATAAAGTGAAGATAAGGGAAGATTGTTGAGTTTCAGAGGAGAGAAAGGGAGGCAACATGAGACTAATTGAGAGGGTAGTAAACAGTAAGATTAGATACTTAATGATTTTATGCCTTGTGTGTATGGTTGTAGTTGGTTTATCAAAAGGTGCGTGGTCTGAATTTGAGATGAGTTTTAGACCTAGTAAAAAGATAAGATGTGGAGGTAAATATACAGTTAAATCAACATGTGGGGAGTTAAAAAACTTAAAAAATTTTATCGATCAGGAGCCAAAAATCTCTCGTAGGAATGGATACGCTAACAGAACTATAAACGCCATCACCCTTCTTGTTGGAGAAGACATATCTCATCAAGAAACTTGTCGTGTTAAGATATTACATGGGTTTATTGCTGTGCTTGAGGAAGCGTGTAATGACGAATCCTTCGTAAAAGAAGCACAAAAAGCAGGAGTAAATGTGCGAGCCTTCGTAAAAGAAGCACAAAAAGCACGAGAAAGACGGGAAGCAGCACGAGAAAGACGGGAAGCAGCACGAGCAAAGCGAGAAGAAGCACGAGCAAAACGAGAAGAAGGAGCTGGAGAACTATCAAATTATGAAGGAACAGAAACAGAAATAGAATCAGAAATAGAATCAGAAATAGAAACAAAAGCATTAACAGAAGGAGGTACAGAAATAGTAACAGGTGGTTGTGACATAACAACTGAAGTACCAGCAGATAATGTAGTACCCATAGAAGAAGTCCCAAATATCGATCAAGAAGTGGTGGTAGTGAACGACGATGAACCCTTAGAAGTAGACATGGAAGCAAGTGGACCACCGAAAGATGGCTGGCTTGCTAAAGAAGAAGTCCCAAATGTAGATCAAGAAGTGATGGTAGTGGACGATGATGAACCCTTAGAAGTAGACACGGAAGCAAGTGGATCACCGAAAGATGGCTGGCTTGCTAAAGAAGAAGTCCAAAATGTCGATCAAGAAGGAGTGATAGTGGACGATGATGAACCGGAATCCTTAGAAACAGAAATAGGAGCAAATGAACCACAAGTAGAGGGTTGGTTTGCCAAAATTTATAAAACATGTAATTATATGTATGATCGTGTAGGCAGTGGAATAAAGAGGATAGGCAGTGGATTGATCTCCAATGGTACTGCTTTTACTTCTTGGTTGCACAGTCCAAAGGGAGGAGCTAGCAATGGTGATGAAAAAGAAGTTTCAGAAAAATCAGATAAAATTGAAGCAATGAATGCAGCATTATCAACAGATGCAGATGTGAGGGGTCAAGCGGAATGGAGTTTAGGATTTGTGGGGAACATGATAAGGAGCGTAGGGAGTGTAAGTTATGGGGAGGAAGTATTTAGAGAGATGGTAAGAATGGTAAAAGAGGAAGAAGAGAAGGGAGAGAAGTGGAAG
>JAITTL010000024.1 GCA_031286985.1 Endomicrobium sp. | reverse complement strand
CATATTTGCCAAGAAACTCAAATTGTCTACATCTGGCAAAGAAGCCAATAATAAAGGATTAGCCACCACGGTCAAATACAAACTCATGTATTCTTTGAGTGATTTCAACTCATCATCTTTGTGCCCAATACTTAACATAAAACGAAGCGTTTCGAGCTCTTTCTTCACATCATGATCAAGAAGTTTTTGAAATCTAGAACTTTTGGCTATTTCATCGAATACTTCAGGCCTTTTTGTCGAATCCTTAAAGCATTCTAATTCTTTTAGCAATTCCGCTTCTATTTCTTTTTCGGATACTGGCTCGTACTCGGATACTGGCTCGTACCTGGAACAAAAACCTAACACCAAACCTAACACCCTATTATTAACACCAGCAAGCACATCTCCAGCCCCTTGGGCTTCTTCAGAAACCGCCTTACCAAAATCATATTGTTCGTTCTCGTCACAACAACGACTGATTACTTTAACAGTAGCTAGAACTTGCGATATCGATCTTACCTCAGCATTTATAGTTTCTTTCAGCTTTGTCTCTGCTTCTTGCGATTTCATGTCACACTTTTTCCAATCTTTCATCTTATCCTTAACATCTTCAACATCAGCGTGTACGATTGAAATCAACAGCCCCATCAACAACGTAACGGCTCCAACCGTTATATATTTCTTCACTGAAAACACTTTTGCATCTCTTTCTTCGGTACTTATACGCCTTCCAGTTCTTGCTAATCTTACAAAACACCCCTTCATTTTTCACTACCTCCTCACTCAATTAAATTGCATGTCCAATCTATCCTTAAAAACCACAACCAACTCATTCAAGTGCGCAAGACTCCCCCCAACTCTTTCGCACCATACTATCTTCTTCTTGCACAAAACAGTACAAACACCTCTTCATTTCATTGTATAATATATTCGTAATGAAAAACAACTTGATACCAATTAGGTTCCTGAAAACGCCAATCGATAATTCTTATACTATTGCTGGATTAAAAAGTTTTTGGAAAAAAGTTTTAGTACTTATTGTACACCGAAACAAACATTTTGACTACGTATGGAAGAAAGGAACTGATGAAGAAATTTTTGCAGAACTTGTATTTTGTCTTTTTACTCCTCAAAGCAAAGCGACACTGTGTTGGTCTGCAGTAAGCGATCTTGCAGAAAAAAACATGATTTTCAGTTCAAACGCTTCCAATATCGCTAAAATGATTAACAGGGTTCGATTCAGAAACAATAAAGCAAGATATTTAGTTGAGGCAAAAAAAGTGTTTACTGTTAACAATAAAATTAAAATAAAGGAAAAACTAAAATCTTTTGAATGTACGAACGAACTAAGAAAATGGCTCGTAAAAAACGTTAAAGGCATAGGTTACAAAGAGGCCGGACATTTTTTAAGAAATATCGGTATAGGCAAAAATCTTGCTATATTGGACAGACACATATTAGAAAATCTTAAACTTTATGGAGCAATTGAAGAAATTCCTAAAACGCTTAATGCGAAAACATATCTTGAAACCGAGAAACGAATGCAAAATTTTTCAAAAACAATCGAAATCCCGATGTCACACTTAGACATGCTTTTCTGGAGCAAAAATACAGGTGGGATATTCAAATAGCGCTTGACCGCAAAAGAAACGCTAAACCCACAAGGGGAGCATCGTATAAATCTAACACTGTTTTTACACCGACGCACTATACACTTCCTCAATATAATCCTGGGATCGTCATTCCTCCTGTTAATTTTTTTGCTTCCTCAGCCATAACATCTTGAGCTTTTCTGTTAGCTTCTTCAAACGCTGACAATATAAGTTTTTCTGCCTTATCTTTTTCTTCCTTAAGTAAATCATCCGGAAGGTGCAATTTTAAAAACTCATTTTTAGCATTCACCTGTATTTTGATACCTTTATATTCAACATCAATAATTTTAGACCTTAATTCTTTATCCATTTCCTTTAATTTGCTTTTCATTTTCATTGCTTCTTTTGCCATTTTAAATAATTCCATTTCACATCCCCTTTCTATATTTTCGATTTTTTGTCAATTTTTTTCCTAATTATCAAAATTCTTACAGTAACACCTAGAACAGCCCACACACCTATACATATCCAACCCAAAACAACAAATTGTTTATGCAGCAAATAAAGCCCCACAACACCAGCAAATGTGGATATCAAAAACACATATCTACACACGACCATACTTTTACCATAATCCATTCTGTTTTACCTAGCAACAACTTAGACACAATCAATATCATATTCAATGAAACGATAATACCGATGCAAGTTCCTTCAAAGACTCCAATATCTGTTTAGCAAAAACGTAAGCGCTGACAAAGTCTATCAAATGCTGACTTAAATGTCTATGCGAAATATCACGTATCTGAGACTACTTTATGAGGTTGCTGGGAAAGCTGGGAAAAATGTCTCGTTTTATTGTCTGTTCCCTATTGTCAACATTTGGGTTTGGGGAGGTGCCAATTGTTCGAACGCGTAGAATATTTCATTGAGTTAATTTTTGGCTTCGCCGTCTTCATTAATGCTGCTTTGTATATACCTC
>JAITTL010000016.1 GCA_031286985.1 Endomicrobium sp. | reverse complement strand
GCTTTCACTTTGTATAAAACTAAAAATACTAAAGGCCTCTCTCTTCCCATGTTCCTTGGATTCAATTTTATACAGATCTTTACTGTCTTACACGGCTACATCCTCAAAGATTATGTGTTGATGTTTGGGTATATGTTCACCCTTTTATTAGCTGGGATGGTTACGATTATGGCTTTGATTTACAGAAATAATAAATAGTCAAACCCTCGGGTTTTAACCTGTACAATTTCAGTAAGTTTTTATTAAGTGGTTGGGATTTTTTAAGAACTCTTCAAAGCAGCAGTAAGCAGTTGATTGACAATATCTAAATCACCTACACATGGTGTCGGCCTGTCGGACAAATTGCATTTAACGGACAAACGGAATGATTTAGATTTCTAGCTTTGCAAATTCTTTTCCCCAAACTTTGTATGTAAAAGGAAAAATTTGCCCAATACTTTTTTGGGATAACTTTTATTAAATCTTCCTCAATCTTTATTGGATTTTTACATTTTGTAAGTTTTAGTAAATTAGCTATTCTTATAACATGCGTATCAACAGCAATACCTTCAGATTTGTTGAAAGCTACACTTAAAACGATATTTGCCGTTTTTCTTGCGACTCCAGGAAGCTTGATAAGTTCTTCCATGGTTTGAGGAAGAACACCGTTGTAGCTATTCATTATCAATTGTGCAGATCTAATAATGTTTTTTGCCTTATTTCTAAAAAAACCCGCGGATCTTATATAATTTTCAAATTCAAAAATATTGGCATTTGCATAATCTTCAATTTTTTTATATCTCTTAAAAAGATTTTCTGTTACACTATTAACCATTTCATCTCTACATTGAGCTGATAAAATCACAGCCACAAGCAGTTCGAAATTATTGGAAAAATTAATTGGATATTTTGTTTGTTCAAAATTCCTTTCTAAAATTTTTACTATCCTTAATACATATTCTTTTTTATTTTTTACCATCTATAATCCCAAAACACACCATCGACAAACAACAACAAAAAATCGTGAAATTTACGCAAAGATTTGAATTACTTATTTTGATAGGAACCGACATACGGGGACGACGGGATTTGAACCCGCGGTCTCTGCCTTGACAGGGCAGTGTGTTAAACCAGGCTACACCACATCCCCAAGACTTCGCCATTGTAACAAAAAAGGCACAAAAAACACAACTGCAACATTCAAAAAGGTAAAATCAGTATTCTAACCCATCGTATATTGGAAATTGTCTACACAACTCAAACATACTTGCTCTAACTTTAGCGATTATGCTTTCATCATTGATATTTTTAAGAACTGAAACTATGGCCTCTCCTATTTTAATCATCTCAGTTTCTTTCATTCCTCTCGTGGTAACGGCAGGAGAACCAATCCTTATTCCAGACGTCATTGTCGGGTTTTCCATATCATAAGGAATTTCGTTTTTATTTAATGTTATTCCTGCTTTTTCCAAAGATTCCTGTGCTACTTTTCCTTTAATACCTAACGATCTTAAGTCTATTAAAAACAAATGAGAATCAGTACCACCAGACACTATTTTCAGGCCACTTTTTCCTAAAACATCAGCGAGTTTTTTTGCGTTAGCTAAAACTTGTCTTTGGTATTCTTTAAATTCTAGTTTTAGAGCCTGACCAAGAGCTACGGCTTTTGCAGCTATAACATGCATTAATGGTCCACCCTGCTCACCTGGAAAAACCGCAGAATTTATCTTCTTTGCAAGTTCTTTGCTGTTAGTAAGAATTAAACCACCTCTTGGTCCTCTAAGAGTTTTATGAGTTGTTGTTGTTACGACATCTGCATATTCTACTGGGGAAGGATAAACATTAGCCGCAATTAAGCCTGCATAATGCGCAATATCTGCCATGTGATAAGCACCAACTCTTTTTGCAATACTACCAATCGCTTTCCAATCCCAAATCCTGGAGTATGCGCTACCACCGCTTATTATTAACTGTGGTTTATGCTTTATGGCAAGTTTTTCCATTTCACCATAACTTATGTAACCAGTTCCTTCGTCAACTATATAAGAAACAACATTAAACCATTTACCTGAAACATTAGAAAGACTGCCATGCGTTAAATGCCCACCATGTGACAAATTGAGTCCCATGATAGTATCGCCAGGTTTCAAAAGAGCAAGCTGCACAGCAAAATTTGCCTGTGCACCGGAATGAGGCTGAACATTAACAAAATCGACATTAAAAAGTTTTTTTGCTCTTTCTATTGCGATACTTTCAGCCATATCCACAACTTCACATCCACCATAATATCTTCGACCAACGTATCCTTCAGCATATTTATTTGTAAGGCAAGACCCCTGCGCTTCCATCACAGATTGCGAAGTTACATTTTCCGAAGCGATAAGCTCTATAGTTTCTCTTTGTCTCTTAAGCTCCTTTACCAAAACATCATAAATTTCAACATCAGTGGACTTCAAACTCCCCACACTAACCCCCGGATTCACATGTACCTTAATAATTTACTGGCATCAAAACAACCCTTACGCACGACAGTATACGGGAATTGTACCATATCTACAACCGTGGATTCAAGAGAAAATTTACATTGTCCACCGTTTACTATAACATCAACTATTCCGTCAAAATTTAGAGTTTCTTTTACGTTCTTTGCGCTTCTTGTGTTTGATAAATTCACAGAAGTTGTAAAAATTGGCCTTTTTATTTCATTTAACAAACTCAACATAAATCTATTATCTGGAATTCTTACACCTAAATCTTTCCTGCCACCAGATACAATTTTACCAATCTCTGTCGTTGGAAATATCAATGTAAGTTGCCCAGGCCAAAACCTTTTTGCTATTTCGAAAATTTTTTGTGGAATCTTAACAAAAATTTTTACACTTTCAATGTCCTTGGTCATTAAAATAAAAGGTTTTCTATGACTTCTTTCCTTAATTTTGTATACATTTTTTTGAGCTTCAATATTAAAAGCATCTACTGCAAACCCATAAACTGTTTCAGTTGGTACGATAGCCACCCCCCCGTTTTTTATTATTTCAGCTGTTTTTTTGTACACCATCTTATCTTTTGACAATATTTTCAAAGTCACATTTTTCACCATTCTTAAATATTTGTTGCATTAAAAACAATAACAATTTGCAAAACTATATATTTTATACGTATACTAACCCTGTAGTTTCAGGCAAATCAAACATAATATTCATATTCTGCACAGCTTGTCCAGAAGCTCCTTTAACTAAATTGTCTATAACTGAAACTATAACAAGCCTGTTCGTTCTTTCGTCAATTTTCATACTTATTTCACAGTAATTTGTATTTATAACACTTCTTATTCCTGGTATTACATCTTCATCTAAAATTTTTACAAACTGACTACTTCTATAAAATTCTCTATATTCTTTAAGTATCACAGGTGTAGTAGCATCACGTTTTTTTAGATTTACATAAATAGTAGACAGCAAACCTCTTTCAACTGGGATAATGTGTGGGGTGAAGCTTATTGTTATATCTTCCCCTGACAAAATCGAAAGTTCTTGCTCTATCTCTGGGATATGCCTATGTCTTCCAGCAATTTTATATGCTCTAAAATTTGGATGTTCATTTGTAAAATATTTTTGCCAACCACTTCTACCGGATCCAGAAACGCCGCTTTTTGAATCTATTATTATTCCTTTTAGATCTACAAAACCATTTTTTATGGCAGGAGCGCATCCCAAAATAGCCGTTGTAGGGTAACATCCTGGATTGGCAATTAGAGAAGCTTTCTTTATTTCGCTAGCATTAAGCTCAGGTAACCCGTAGACTGCCTTGCTTATATATTCTCTTGCTGTATGCTTTACCTCGTACCATTTCTCATAAATTTCAGGGTTTTTTAATCTAAAATCAGCAGATAAATCTATAATCCTAATACCTGCTTCCATAAGATGCGGAATTATCCCGAAAGCAACTGTATGTGGTAAAGCAAGAAACACAACGTCAGAGCTATCTGCAATTTTTTGCACATTCAAAGGTTCTATTTGTAAATCTAAAAAACCAAAATGCGGATACACATAACTTAAATGCCTTTTTTCTGCCAAACATCTACCATAAAGACCAGTTATTTTAACGTTTGGATGCTTGGAAAGGATTTTTAAAAGTTCCTCGCCTGTGTACCCTGTTATCCCAATAATACTAACTCCAATCATTCTTTCTCCACAAATCTGAAAACAAATTCACTTTGCCATTGACGTTGGCTTTAATAAGATACGGACATTTTTATATTAAATCATAATGTAAAGCAAACAATTGTTAACAAATAAAAACCTATGAAAACTGTAGCAATTATAATCATTTTGCTTTTGTTTTACAAAAATTCTTAAAACCCCAAGATACGACTGCGAAGAAATACAATTAAATCGAAAAGTTGGACCATAAAACAATTGTTGAAAATTATCTAACGAACACGCCAAAAGCAATAGCTTGCACAGGAGTTAATGTAATGTGCAGCTTTAGCAAAAATATGAAAAAAGATTGACTACATTAATAACAATTACCAAACCTCATAAAAACACAGTTTTTCAAGCAGTATAAATTCTAATTTATATATCTTTTTTGAAATCCAAAGTATCCTTATTTTTTGATACATCTATGATGATGCTATCGCCTTCTTTGAATTCTCCAGAAATGAGTTTCGAAGAGAGAGGGTTCAACAGATACGTTTGTATTGCCCTCTTTAAGGGTCTTGCCCCAAATGCTGGATCATACCCTTTTGAAGATATAAAGTTTTTTGCTTTTTTTGTAAGTTCAACATGCATTTTTCTTTCAGTAAGCCGTTTTTCAAAGGACATGATTTGCATATCAATGATTTCACCTAACTGTTGTTCACTTAAATTTTTGAAAATTATTATCTCATCTATTCTATTCAAAAACTCAGGCCTAAAGTAATTATTAAGTTCTTGTGTTACTTTCTTTTTAGTATCACTGTATTTATCATTTATTTGAATATGTTGAGAAGCTATATTCGACGTCATAATTATAACAGTATTTTTGAAATCGATCGTCTTTCCATGTCCATCTGTTAGTCTACCATCATCAAATAATTGAAGCATAATATTAAACACTTCAGGATTTGCTTTTTCTATCTCATCAAATAAAATTACACAATACGGCCTTCTTCTTACAGCTTCTGTCAATTGGCCACCTTCTTCAAATCCGACGTATCCTGGAGGTGCACCTATAAGGCGTGAAACACTATGCTTCTCCATATATTCTGACATATCTATTCTTATTATATTTTTTTCATCATCAAACAGAAGATCTGCAAGCGATTTTGCTAATTCCGTCTTCCCAACCCCAGTAGGCCCCAAAAATAAAAATGTGCCTATAGGTTTATTGGGATCTGAAAGCCCAGAACGAGAACGACGTACAGCAGACGCTACTGCTGTTATAGCTTCATCTTGTCCAACTACTCTCTCATGCAACTTATGTTCCATTTTGAGAAGTTTTTGTATTTCTCCTTCTAGCATGCGAGTAACAGGTATTCCCGTCCACTTGCTTACAACCCCTGTAATATCCTCTTCATCGACCTCCTCTTTTAACATTTTTTTCTCTTTTTGAAGTTTGAGGAGTTTCTTATTTTCTTCTTCCAATTGTTTTTGCATATTTGGAATTTTACCATAACGAATTTCTGCAACAACATCCAAATCACCATTTCTTTCTGCTTTTTGTTCCTCAATTTTCAAATTTTCAAGTTCGGATTTGATACGTCTAATTTCCGAAATAGAAGATTTTTCTTTATCCCAATGGACTTTCATTTCAGCAGAATCTTGCTTCAACATATCTATTTCTTTTTCCATGATTGTAAGTCGCTCTTTAGATGTTATGTCAGTTTCTTTTTTTACCGCTTGTTTTTCAATTTCAAGCCGTCTTAATTTGCGCTCCACTGCATCAAGCTCTGAAGGCATAGAATCTATTTCTATTCTCAATTTACTTGCAGATTCATCAATTAAATCTATTGCTTTGTCAGGAAGATACCTATCTGTTATGTATCTTGCACTTAGCGTTGCTGCCGCAACAAGAGCGGAGTCTTTTATTTTCACACCATGGTGTACTTCATACCTTTCTTTTATACCCCTCAAAATTGCAATTGTATTTTCAACAGAAGGCTCCCCTGCAAAAATTGGTTGGAATCTTCTCTCTAAAGCCGCATCTTTTTCAATATATTTCCTATACTCTGAAATTGTTGTGGCTCCTATAAGTTTAAGTTCCCCTCGGGCAAGCATGGGCTTTAACATATTTGCGGCGTCAATTGTTCCCTCGGCCGAACCAGCACCAACTATGGTATGAAGCTCATCAATAAAAAGAATTATTTTCCCTTGAGCTGATTCTATTTCTTTAAGAACAGCCTTCAATCTATCTTCAAATTCTCCTCTGTATTTTGCACCAGCTATCAATGCTGCCAAATCTAAAGCTATAATTTTTTTATCTTTTAAACTATCAGGCACATCTCCTGAAATTATGCGTTGTGCCAATCCTTCCACTATTGCTGTTTTTCCAACACCAGGTTCCCCTATTATAACCGGATTGTTTTTTGTTCTTCTTGATAAAACCTGCATACATCTGCGTATCTCCTCATCTCTTCCTATAACAGGATCTAGTTTGGCTTGTTTTGCTAAATTGGTTAAATCTCTTCCATATTTTTCTAAAGCTTGGTATTTATCTTCAGGATTTTGATCTGTAACTTTTTGAGTACCCCTTATATTCGTAAGTGTTTCTAAAATGATATCTTTTGTAAGACCGTATTTCTTTAGTATCTTTGAAGAGTTTTCAGAACTTTCTTCAGATATAGCAATAAGAATGTGTTCTGTAGAAACAAAATCATCTTTTAAATTCGCGGCAATTCTTTCCGAATCATTTAGAATTTTCATTGCCCCTGGAGACAAAAATAAATTACCTCCTGAAATTTTTGGTTTCCTTTCAATTTCTGAAAGCAAATCTTTTAAAATGCTTGAAAATAACACATCTTCCTGACCTATTGCAGCAAATTTTTTAACTATTGATCCAACTATCCCACCTTGCTGTTTAACTAAAGTGTACAAAATATGGTCTGACGATATTTCCTGATTTCCATAATCTGATGCCATATTTTGTGCATCGTTTAAAGCTTCCTGCGATTTAACAGTAAATTTAGAAAAATTCATATTTACACCCCACAATTTAGAAAACTTAAAAACTCGTTATCGATTTTTTAGTTTTGACGCTATAACTTTAACATGTACCATTTTACGTAACCTAAAAATATAACAACAATCACTTATAAAAACTATTTGTTGTTGATATTTCCTTTTAGACACCTTTTCTTATTGAAATTCTTGGTGGTTCTCTAAAGGTAGCATATTCAAATTTTTTTGTTATTTAAGAATGATTCTATAGCATTTAGCCATATAGTCGATATGTCTTGAAGGCCTTAGTTTTGATTCTATTTGTATATCAAGGCCTATCTTCGCAGACACTGGGACTTGCTGAAACAAGATTGGTAATTACAGACTCAATCTAATATATAAGATAAATCAAAAATACTATGACTATAAGGCAAAAACCGAAGATGTTGTTTATAAACAGAACAAAGACTCATAAAACAACGACACCCTAAGCTATTTGATTTTTTCATAAAAATTTACTGTACCGTTATATAGAAACAATCAATGGAACTTCTCCACAATCTGGGAACAAGTGACAGTTAACACACTCATTCCATATTTTGTGTGGAAGCATTTCTCTTGAAACAACAGTATAACCAAGTTTTATAAAGAATTCAGGAGTAAAACTCAATGCAAAAACTCTATTTATTTCTAATTTTTTTGCATTTTCTTGTAGTATTTCTACTATTTTTTTACCAAAACCCTGTCTTTTAAATTGTTCAGCTACTGCTAAAGCTTTTACTTCTGCCAAATCTTCCCATGATACGTGCAAAGCACCGCATCCAATTATTTTATTTTCATTTTCAAGCACAACAAATTCTTGAATGTTTTCATATATGGCACTCAAGGACCTGTGCAACATCTTTTTGTTGTTTGCATAATATTCAACAAGATTATGTATTTCTTTTACGTCCGTAACTTTTGCAGGTCTTATGTTCATTCGCCATCATCTCCCATCAATTTAGAAAATCGTATCCTACTTGAACTGCTTTTTTATTAATCTCAATAAACTGAGGCTTTGAAACGAAAACCTCTTCACAAGCAAACAATACACTTTTCAGACTAAGACAACTAGCATCATAACGATGCATTTCGAGCGCCTTTATCAACGCTCCAACGGCAACCATATTGGCAGTTCTCACATCACTAATTTCTTTATCCGCAATATTTGTTACAGGCACAAAATAAGGTTTTATTCTATATTCTTTATTTTGCGAAATGATCGATGAATTTGCAATTATTATACCACCGCTAACAACTCTTGTCACAAACCTATCCAAAGACGGCCCGTTTAACGCCACCAAAGCGTTTGGGTTAAACGAAAGTGGTGAACCTATTTCATCATCTGACACAATCACTGTAGCATTGGCTGTACCACCTCGAACTTCTGCCCCGTACGATGGAAACCATGTCGTATACAACCCCTGCTCTACTGCGGCTTGCGCAATTAATGTCCCTGCTAAAAGAACACCTTGTCCGCCAAAACCAGCTATAATGACCTCAGTCAACGCCATACCACCCTACCTAACCATCAAATTTGCGCATTGCCACGTAAAACGCCGGGTCATATTAAAATATTATTGCCTGTTTTGTCAATTCAGAATCTGAGGAGATATTTTTCTCTAGGGAGCATGCTCTTTTAGGTATCAGTCCTTTCAACAGTTATTATTCCCTCGACAACTTAGTTCGTCTTTTCCGTTGGGCAT
>JAITTL010000033.1 GCA_031286985.1 Endomicrobium sp. | reverse complement strand
AGAGGATTTGTGATAGGAGCGTTTGTAGGGGTTGATGGTCATAGTATGATGCAGAAGAAGAAGGTGTACAAGAAAGAAGAGAAGAAAGGAGGAGAAGCAGTAACACTCCCAGCAGAAGCAGCAGCAACACCGGCAGCAGATGGAGGAACAAAGGAATTGGAAGGGAATATAATGAGATTGAAAGATAGCAAAGGGAAAGTAAGGAGCGTAGTATTAGGGATGTGTGGAGGATATATAGATCCGAATTTTGAGGTAAGGATGTTGTTGAGAGGAAGGATGAATAAGTATAAGGTGGATGAGTTGGGGAACGAAGGAGTATTTAATAAGGGAAAAGAAACGAAGTTTGATGGGAGAGGAATTGGAGGGGAATTAGAGGGAAAGTATAAGATAAGAGTGAGCAAGAGAGTGGTTATGGGTCCGTGGGTAGGAATGGAAGGGTCGACAGAGAGTTATGACGAAGATGAAAAGAAGATAATAAAGAAGGGAGATTATGGTAGAGCGTTATTAGGAATAGGCTGGGAAGTAAGTGCGAAGGTAGGAGAGGTAGGAGTGGTGGGGTTAAGAGCAGGATACAGGAGATTGTTGAGTGGGGAAGTCCCGAAGGTAAAGATAGGAGAGATAGCGGATAGTAAGAAGGATGAGTACAAGAAGAATAAGGAGATAGAAGGAGGGGGGATAGAAGAAGGGAAGGACGTAGTGGAGGTAGCGTTAGGATTAAATTTGGGCTTAGGAAAAGGGTTTGGGACATCAGTGATGGTGAAATACGCGGTAGCCAAACACTTCCAGGACATAGGAGCGAACTTAGGATTTAGTTATAAGTTTTAGAAGGAAGTAGAAAATAGCAGAAGAGTTAGAAGAGTTAAGTGTAATGTAAATGAGGAATAGAACGGAGCCTGTGCGAAATGTGTGGGTTCTGTTCTCGTATGTATTAAGAGAGAAGAGATGTTTGTGCAGTGGTGACAGTGACAGAGAAAGTGTTATATCCAAATGGTAAGATTGAACAAATCAGGTAAATGTTATAAAATCACTATTCTAAGAAATTAGAATTAGCGTTTTAATTTGTGAACAAATGCCTGAAAGGAGAGATGTCCGAGTGGTTTAAGGAGCAGTCCTGGAAAGACTGTTTATCCGAAAGGGTAACTAGGGTTCAAATCCCTATCTCTCCGCCAGGTTCTAGTGTTTTTAATTATTTTCCTGATTGTTTATATTTCTCATAAAAGTGGTAGTCAATCGTGCAATATTTGAAGACCAAAATTTTCAAGAATTTTGTATGGATTGATACATTGATTATGTGTAAATTATACGGGTGGCGTTGTATTGAGGTTGAGAGATGGTAAATGCAGAAACAAAGTTATTTGCAATTCTTGGTGATCCTATAAAACATTCATTTTCTCCGCAAATACAAAACAAATGGTTTAAAAAAGAGAATTTTAATGGTGTCTACCTAGCTTTTGAACCAGCTCCTAAAGATTTTGACAAAACTATTAAATCTTTAAAAATTCTAAACTTTTGTGGTTTTAACATAACAGTTCCTTATAAAGTCAAAGTTATGAAATACGTCGATGTTATGGATAAAGTAGCAAGAGAAATAGGAAGTGTGAATACGATTTCTATTAAAAATAACAAATTTTATGGATACAATACGGACTATTTGGGATTTGTTCAAGATTTGGCCTCAAAAAAGATCAATTTAAAAAGCAAAAATGTATTACTAATAGGTGCAGGTGGAGCATCTAGGGCAATTGCATATGCTCTAAAAGTTGGACAAGTTAAAAATGCCTATGTAGTAAATAGAACATTCCCAAAAGCCCAAGAGCTGGCGAGAGTATTTAAGTTAAAGAGCATAGATATGAATAAAATGGGGAATTTTGTCTGTGATTGCGATATAGATTTGATTATAAATGGTTCTTCTTGTGGAATGAAAAAAACGGATGCTCTTCCGTTTGAAGTAGGTAAAGTAAAAAAAGGTTTGATAATATACGATTTAATTTATAACAAAACTACCCCTTTCGTAAAATTTGCAAAAAACAATGGATTAAAATTTTTTACTGGAGATGGAATGCTTATCTATCAAGGAGCTTTTGGATTTAAAATATGGACGGGGAAGTACCCTGATATAGGAGTTGCTAAAAAGCTTTTAAAAAAATTGTTTAAAAGGAAGGAATGATTATATTTTGTTTGTTTTTGGGCCTGGCAATTATTTTGATGATATTTTTGATGAAATGTAAAAATGTTGGTAAAAGGTTAGCCATTGTTGATGCAAGCGTTTTAATTGATGGCCGCATCTGTGATATAGCTAACACAGGATTTTTGTCTTTGGACTTAATCATTCCATCGTTTGTGATAGATGAGTTGGAAAATATTTCTAATTCTTTGGATCCAGTTTGCTGTTGGCGTTCGAAGAGAGCATTGGCTGTAGTTGAAAAATTAAAAAAATCAAAAAAAGTGAAGGTATTAGAAATATCAAATGTAAATTCAAAAAATGAAAAAGATACTGCTAGGATTATAAACCTTGCAAAATCTCTTAAGGCTGAAATAATAACAAAAAACTTTGGTTTATATAGAGAAGCATTTTTACAAAATATAAATGTTTTAAATATCAATAATTTAGAGATTGCGCTTTATCCTGTGTTTCTGCCGGGAGAACAGGTACATGTGTATTTAGTTAAAAATGGGGCTCAACATAATCAAGCCGTAGGTTATTTTGATGATAAGACTATGATTATTGCAAAAGAAGGGAAAAATTTTATAGGAAAAAATGTTGTTTTATCAATCACATCTGTGACAGTTGGCCCAACAGGTAAAATAATTTTTGGAAAAATAATAGGGCAGTTGGGATGAAAAACGCTGTGATAATAGTGGCAGCGGGTTCAGGAAAGAGATTTGGTAGTAAAATTCCCAAACAATTTTTGAAAATTAATGGTAAGCCTATGTTTTTATGGAGTGTTGAGACATTTAGTTCTATAAAAAGTTTTAAGCAAATAGTTGTAGTTGTGCCTGGGAATATGGTTAAAACCATATCTTTGAAATGCAAATTACGATTTGAATGTGTAGCTGGTGGCAAGAGAAGGGTGGATTCGGTAAAAAATGGACTTGCCATGATAAAGGAAGGTATTGATTTTGTTGCCATACATGATGCAGCCAGACCACTTGTATTTAAAAAGGACATCATGTCGGTTTTATGCGAGGCTGAAAAAACAAAAGCAGCTATTGCTGTAGAAAAAGTAAAAGATACTATAAAATTGATATCCAACAAAGAGAAAATATTGAAGACTTTGGATAGATCTTATTTAAGAAATGCTCAAACTCCGCAAATTTTTGATGCCAAAATTTTAAAAAAGGCCTACTCTAAAACAAAATTGACAAATATTACAGATGATTCAGAACTGGTTGAAAATTTGGGAATTAAAGTTTCTGTTGTTGAAGCAAGTGCTATGAATTTTAAAATAACAACAAAAAAAGATTTTCTCTTAGCAGAAAAATTATTAAAACTGTGATGATGTTTGAAGTTTATAGTAAAATTTGCGATTACGTGTATGTGTCTTCCAATTGTAAAAAATATGGATACAAATTTGTTCAAAAGGACCAAAATTATGTATGTAGGTTTTGGGTACGATGTTCATAGATTTTGTAAATTTAGAGATCTTGTTTTAGGTGGTGTTAAAATAAACTGTTCTAAAGGACTTGACGGGCATAGTGATGCTGATGTTGTTATTCATGCTTTAATGGATGCTTTGCTTGGTGCAGCCGGACTAGATGACATCGGGCATTTGTTTCCAAATACGGATCCTAAATATAAAAACATTTCAAGTGTTTTACTTTTGGGACTTGTCTATAAAAAATTAAAAAAAAAGAAATTTAGTGTTAATAATGTGGATGTTACCATTGTAGCGGAAGAACCAAAGATATATCCTTTTATTGATGCGATGAAGGTAAATATTTCAAAAACAATTAAATTAAAAAGAGAAAGAATCGCCATAAAGGCGACTACAAATGAAAAAATTGGATTTCTTGGGCGCGGTGAAGGTATAGCTGCCGCAGCAATTGTTTCCATATGTAAAATTGCGATATTTGTTGCGTCGCGTAATTTAGATAATTGATAACGATAGGACTGTAATAATGATAAAAATTTATAATACTTTTTCTAGGAAAAAAGAAGAATTTAAATCTCAAAAGGAAAAATTTGTACTTATGTATGTTTGCGGTGTAACTCCTTATGATGAGATGCATTTAGGCCATGCAAGAGTTTATGTGGTGTTCGATATTATAAAAAGGCATCTGTTAAGACGAGGTTATCAGGTAAAACATGTACAAAATTTTACGGATATTGAAGATAAAATTATAAAAAGATCCCAAGAAAAGAATATAGAACCATCAAAGCTTGCACAAATTTATATAGATGATTATTTTACACAAGCTGAAAGATTAAACATTTTAAAAGCTGACGAATATCCTCGTGTTACAGAAATGATCCCAGAAGTGATTAAATTTATTGAGATCCTTATTAATAAAGGTGTTGCTTATGAAGTTGATGGCGACGTTTATTTTTCAATTATGCAATTTGAAAATTATGGAAAACTATCAAAAAGATCTCTTGACAGTTTAAAAGCTGGTGCTAGGGTGAACATTTGTGATGAAAAAAAATCAGCATTTGACTTTGCTTTATGGAAAAAAACAAAAAAAGATGAATCTCAAGCTGTTGCATGGGAAAGCCCATGGGGTAAAGGACGTCCTGGTTGGCATATTGAATGTTCTGTGATGTCGACTGAATTGCTTGGTGATACAATAGATATACATGGTGGAGGACAGGATCTGATATTTCCTCACCATGAAAACGAGATTGCTCAAAGTGAAGCCAAGACTGGTAAACAGTTTGTTAAATATTGGGTGCATAATGGATTTGTTACTGTCAATAAACAGAAAATGTCTAAATCTTTAAACAATTTTTTTACAATGCGAACTATTTTTCAAAAATATGATCCGCGAGTGGTTCGTTATTACCTTTTAGCACAGCATTATTCTAGACCATTGGATTTTTCTGATACTGGTCTTGAAGTTGCAAAAAATACGTTACAAGGGATAGATGACACTTATTTGAGATTGGTTGCAATCACCAAAAAAACTGAATTGTTGATATCAGCGATAAAGGATGATGATTTATTAGATTTACAGGGAGAATTTTTGAAAGCTCTTGATGATGATTTTAATTCTGAAAAAGCATTATCGTATCTTCATGAATTGAAGAATACTATACTAAATGAAATGTTTATTTCCAACATGTCAAGGCTTGCTCAATTAAAGAAACTTCTTGAAGATTTTACTGAAATATCTTTGGGAGTTATGCTACCAAATGAACAAAAAAGCGATTACTATTTGCAAAATCTTTTAAAAGAAAGAAATGAAGCGAGGAAAAACAAAAATTGGGCAGAGGCTGATAGACTTAGAACATTGATAGATGAAAATGGGTATAAAATAGTAGACAACAAAGACTGTTCTTCAGTACTTATGAAGAAAATTTAATTGATAAAAAGGTTCTTTGATGCATAATAGAAACAAAGGGCAAGAGTTGTCAAAAAGCATTGTTTATGGACGCAATTCAGTTTTAGAACTTCTTAAAGCTGGTAAACGAACTGTAAATAAACTGATGATTTCAAGTACTGCAAGGGGTACTGTGGTTTCAGAAATTATTAAGCTAGTAAAAGAAAAAGGGATAGCTATACACAGCGTTCCACCAGAAAAGCTTGATAAATTTTCTAAAAATTCGCAAGGAATAGTTGTAGAAGTTTCACCTGTAGAATATATAGAATTACAAAATTTGATAGATAAAATAAAACAGTATTACAAGCCTTTACTCGTGATATTAGATGGCATTAATGACCCCCATAATTTTGGTGCAATTGTAAGAAATTGTGTTGCTTTTGGTGTTGATGGCATCATAATACCTAAATGGAGAGCTGTCAGTGTAAATGAGACTGTATCTAAATCTTCATCTGGAGCAGTAGAACATATTCAGATATCGAAAGTTATAAATATTAATCAGGCAATTAACTTGTTAAAAGAAAACAAATTTTGGATAGTTGGTGCGGAAAAGGGAGGACAAATATTGGGAGAAGTGGATTTTCCTTTCCCTATTGCCATAGTAATGGGAAGCGAAGGTTTTGGGCTTCATAACTTAACAAAGAAACATTGTGATTTTTTAATATCTATACCACAAAGAAATATCATTTCTTCATTAAATGCATCGTGTGCATCATCTATAATTTTATACGAAATAGCAAAAAAACGAAAACAATAAATAAAATAATAATTAAAAATTGTTTTGATAATTCGTAAAACAAAGTTTAACGTTATTTTGAATAAAAAATATAGGAGATGTATGCTTGGAAATTAAATATAAAACAAATTTTATCGATTTCAGAAATTCTATGATGTTTTTCCATCAAATCTTTACAAAAAAACAGAACATGTATACGTAACATAATAAGTAAAATTTGGTAGAATGAAATTCTTTATATCATAGTGTTAAAAAAATAAAATTTAGGAGATTTATATGAGAAGTGATCAAATAAAAAAGGGGGTGGCAAGAGCTTCAAACAGGTGCTTGTTGTATTCTACAGGGATAAGCCCAAAGGATTTGGATAAACCTTTCATAGGTGTTGCTTCATCTTTTACAGATTTAGTTCCAGGCCACATTTCAATGCGTGATCTGGAAAGATATATAGAAAGAGGTATTGCTGCAGGAGGAGGGGTTCCTTTTATTTTTGGTGTTCCTGCGGTGTGCGATGGGATAGCTATGGGGCACAGTGGAATGCATTATTCCCTTGGTTCAAGAGAAATAATTGCTGATTTAGTAGAAGTTGTTGCAAATGCGCACATGTTGGACGGGCTTGTTCTTTTATCAAATTGCGATAAGGTTACACCTGGAATGCTCATGGCAGCTGCAAGGCTTAATATTCCTTCAATTGTTGTTACTGCGGGAGCTATGATGACGGGAATGTATGAGAAAAAAAGACGTTCTTTAGTAAGGGATACTTTTGAAGCTGTTGGTCAGTTCCAAGCTGGAAAAATTACTGCAAGACAACTTGAAGAATTGGAAATAGCAACATGTCCGGGTGCTGGTTCTTGTCAGGGAATGTACACGGCTAACACCATGGCATGCTTAACTGAAACAATGGGAATGTCTTTACAGGGTTGTGCAACTGCACTTGCTGTTAGTGCAAAAAAGAAAAGAATCGCTTATGAATCAGGTATAAAAATTGTTGAGCTCGTAAAGAAAAATATAAAACCACGAGATATTTTGACTATTGGTGCTTTTAAAAATGCAATTGCTGTAGATATGGCTTTAGGCGGATCTACAAATACTGTACTACATCTTCCAGCTATAGCTAACGAAGCTGGGATGAAATTACCATTAGAATTATTTGATGAGATTTCTAAAAGAACACCACAGATTACTTGTTTAGAACCTGCCGGAGATTACTATATGGAAGATTTAGATAATGCTGGTGGAATACCTGCAGTATTGTCTGTGCTTTCTGAATGGTTAATTTCATCCAAAACTATTACAGGTGTTGATATAAAAGATATTGCTAAATTGTCAAAGGTTTTAGATGAAGATGTAATAAGGGTGAAAAATTACTATAAACCGGAAGGAGGTATTGCGATTTTAAGGGGTAATATTGCCCCCGATGGTTGCGTTGTTAAACAGGCTGCTGTAAGTGAGAAAATGAAAGTTTTTTCAGGTAAAGCACGTGTGTTTAATTGCGAAGAAGCCGCGATGAAAGCAATATTTGACAAAAAAATTGTTTCTGGAAACATTATAGTTATAAGGTATGAAGGTCCTGCAGGAGGCCCTGGGATGAGGGAGATGCTTGGCCCAACAAGCGCAATACATGGTATGGGGTTAAGTGATTCTGTTGCGCTTATCA
Organism: Endomicrobium sp.; assembly: GCA_031286985.1. GTDB lineage: Bacteria > Elusimicrobiota > Endomicrobiia > Endomicrobiales > Endomicrobiaceae > Endomicrobiellum. Next base: position 19,936 of record JAITTL010000033.1, on the reverse strand, counting down.
CAGATGGGCGTTTTTCAGGTGGTACAAGAGGTCCCTGTATAGGGCATATTTCTCCTGAGGCTGCTGCTGGTGGGGTGATAGCTGCGATTGATGATGGAGATATAATAAATATAGATATCCCAAAAAGGATATTAAATGTTGAATTAACGGATGAAGAGATAAAAATAAGAATTTCCAAAATTGTTAAACCAGAGCCTAAAGTTAAATCTGGGTATATGGCTCGTTACGCCAAATTGGTGCAATCGGCAGATACTGGTGCCATACTAAAGTAGATGAAAAAATTGATTTTTATCAGTGGAACAATGTGTTGGTAAAATGGATTTGGTTAAAACAGTATCGAGTTCTACGGACAAACTGAGATGTTATCAAAAATTGATACTTCTAAATTGGATAAAGGTGAACTGTTAAGTGAAGTATGGAAGACAATTGTAAAAAGGTAATTAACGATGCGATGATCCGTTAAAAAAATTGTGAAAATGTATCAGGGTATTATAATTGTCGAGTGGAGCTGGAGTTATGCTTGAGCTAAGTGGGGCGAAGATTTTAATAGAAAGTCTGTTAAAAGAGAAAGTTGAGGTTGTTTTTGGACTTCCTGGCGGGCAGGCTTTGCCGATATTTGATGCGATTTACGGGTCAACGTTAAATTTTATTTTAACAAGGCACGAACAAGCGGCCTCGCATATGGCAGATGGCTATTCTCGGTCTACGGGTAAGCCTGGGGTATTCATAGTCACTTCGGGGCCAGGGGCAACGAATATAGTCACGGGGCTTGGAACTGCATATATGGATTCTGTTCCCATTGTTGCAATTACGGGACAGGTTGCAACGAGTGTAATTGGACAAGATGCATTTCAAGAGGTTGATACGATAGGTATCACAAGACCAGTAACGAAGCATAATTTTTTAGTTAAGGATGTAAAAGATTTAGCAAAGACTATAAAAGAGTCATTCTATATTGCAACTACTGGAAGACCAGGACCTGTTTTAATTGACATCCCAATTGACGTTCAACGTGCAGTTCATGAATTTGTTTATCCTAAAGAAGTTGAAATACGTTCATATAAACCTAATAATAGCGGGCATCCTGTACAGGTTAAGAAAGCTGTTGATATCATAAATAACAGCGAAAGACCGGTCCTTTATGTAGGGACTGGTGTTGTAATTTCCAATGCGGAAAGTGAAATTTTTGAAGTATCAAAAAAAGCTGATATTCCAGTTACCAATACGTTATTATCTATTGGTGTGTATCCTTGCGATAGTGATCTAAGTTTGGGAATGCTTGGAATGCATGGGACTTTTTGCGCAAATAAAGCTGTGCAGGCAGCAGATGTCATCATAGCTATTGGTGCAAGATTTGATGATAGGTGTACCTGTAAAGTTTGCGATTTCGCAAAGACGGCAAAAATAATACACATAGATATAGATCCTACAGCCATATCAAAAGTTGTTGATGTTGATATTCCGGTTGTAGGTGATGCAAAGACAGTTTTGAAAGAAATGTCTGTTCTGATAGAAAAGAAAGAAAGGAAAAATTGGAGTAAGTTGATTAACAAATGGAAAACGGAACAACCATTATCGTATGATAGAAATGACAATAACCTTCACCCGCAATACGTAATTGAAAAAATTTCAGAACTAACAAAAGGAGAGGCCATTATTGTAACTGAGGTTGGACAACACCAAATGTGGTCAGCACAATACTATAAAGCCAAACGTCCGCGCTTATTTTTAAGTTCTGGTGGACTTGGGACAATGGGTTTTGGATACCCGGCAGCTATTGGAGCAAAATTTGGAAATCCAGATAAAGAAGTTATAGTTATAGCCGGCGATGGTTCTTTTCAGATGAATATGCAAGAAATGGCAGTAGCCGTTTTGAATGATGTTAGTGTTAAAGTTGTTATACTGAATAATCAATATCTTGGTAATGTACGTCAATGGCAAGAAATGTTTTATGGTAAGCGATATTCACATAGTTGTCTTGCAAAGCGTAAAAAATGTCCGCAGTGGTGCAATACTCCAGACAGAAACAGATGTCCTGTATATGTTCCAGATTTTGTGAAATGGGCGGAAAGTTATGGGACCCTAGGGATACGTGTAACAGATAAAAAAGATGTTATTCCTGCCATAAAAAAGATGATCGAAACAAAAAATTCAGTTGTTGTAGACGTATGGATTGAAAAAGAAGAAAATGTTTTTCCTATGGTTCCTACAGGTTCGTCTCTAGATGATGTTATAACCAGGATAAGCGGATAGCTGGCCAAGCAAATTTAACAAAATTGTTAAATAAAAATTAAAAAATTAACGAAACAATGGATAAATATCAAATAATTGGAATTGGTGTAGAGTAGAATTGAAGCAAATGTTTTGTATAATTGGCGCGTGGAGGGATGCTGTATGAGGCATATGGTATCAGTTTTAGTGGAAAATAAATTCGGGGTACTTGCAAGAATATCTACTCTTTTTGCAGCTCGTGGTTTTAATATCGATTCACTTACCGTAAGTGAGACGGAGGATTCTGCGATTTCGAGAATGATTATTGTTGTTAAAGGTGATTGTTCCATTCTTGAGCAGGTTACAAAGCAGTTAAATAAATTGGTTGATGTTATAAAAGTTAATGATTTTAATGGGGCGGGGTGTATTGAAAGGGGAGTTGCGCTCATAAAAATAAACGTAACAAGGTCATCACGCACTGAGATTATTAAATTAGTTGGAGTTTTTAGGGCGAGAGTTATAGATATATCGCAAGATTCAATGATTGTCGAAATAACAGGAGATGAAGATAAAATCAACGCTTTTATGAAAGTTGTTATGCCTTACGGTATAAAAGAAACATGTAGAACGGGTTTTGTTGCTTTAGGTGGCGGGCATCTTGCTGGTACTAAGTAAAGAAAAGTAAGTTAAGGAGAAAAAAATGGCAGAAACAAGGATGTATTATGAGAATGATGCAGATTTAAGTCTTTTGCGTGGCAAAACTATTGCAATTTTGGGTTATGGAAGTCAAGGACGCGCACATGCCTTAAATCTTAAAGATTCAGGTTTGGACGTTATTGTAGCACAAAGGCCTGGCGGAGATAATTACAGTAAAGCTATTGAAGATGGTTGGAGACCGTTAAGTGTTGCAGAATCGGTTAAACAGGCGGATTGGGTTCATATTCTTTTGCCAGATGAAGTTCAGAAAAAAGTTTGGGATGAGGATATAAAGCCTAATATTAAAAGGGGTGCAATTTTGGGTTTTTCGCATGGATTTAACATATGTTTTAAACAAATCATTCCTACAGTTGATTTGGATGTTATTATGATTGCACCCAAAGGTCCGGGGCATTTGGTAAGAAGTCAGTATGAAGAAGGTAAAGGAGTGCCATGCTTGATAGCAATAGAACAAGATGCGAGTTGTAAAGCGAAAGGGTTAGCTCTTGCTTATGCAAAAGGGATTGGAGGTACGAGAGGCGGTGTCCTTGAAACAACTTTTAAAGAAGAAGCCGAGACCGATTTGTTCGGTGAACAGGCTATCCTTTGCGGTGGTGTTATGGAATTAATTAATTCAGGTTTTGAAACACTTGTGGCTGCAGGCTATCAACCGGAGATTGCGTATTTTGAATGTTGCCATGAAATGAAGCTGATCGTTGATTTAATTTTTGAAGGTGGATTTAATAAAATGAATCATTCAATCTCGGATACAGCAGAATACGGTGGATATATAACAGGTAAAAGGATAATAACTGATGAGGTCAGGGCGGAAATGAAAAATGTTTTATCTGATATTCAGTCTGGAAAGTTTGCAAATAAATGGATTGAGGAAAATAAAACCGATAGGACTTATTTCAATAAAGAGAGAAAAACGGTAAGCGAAAGGACAATTGAAAAAGTTGGAGCCAGGTTACGTTCCAAAATGGCCTGGGTAAAAAAATAAAATGTAAGTTTTGTTAGTGCAAGAATATAAGTAACACATTGCACTTAATATTTTTTAATTGAGTAATCGTCTGGTGTTTTTGTTGTCCATTTTAAAAACTTTAGAGTTAGTATGTTTATAAATTTGTCAAATAAATTTTTAAGATGGTTTATCGCCGTGGTAATCCTAGGCGCTGCGGTTTGTTTTGCTTTAAACATGATTATGACCGCATTGATTCATAGTAAGAAGGAAATTAAAACTCCAGATATTGTGGGGAAAAGCCTTTATGATGCGTTGGAAGAACTTTCAAGTAAAGGGTTCGGGCTTAAGAAAGAGGGCGAAGAAATCAATGAAGGTATTCCTGCAGGTATAATTTTAAGGCAAAATCCACCTGCAGGGATGATTGTTAGAGTTGGAAAAATCATCAAAATTACGATAAGTCAAGGTGGAAAGATTGTTTACGTTCCTGATTTAGTTGGTCAGACTATTCGTTCTGCTGATATAGCTTTAAGATACTCGACATTGGTAATGGGTGAGGTTCTAAAAAAATTCTCAATTGTAATGGAAAAAGGTGTGATCATTTCTCAAGATATTGCAGCTGGAACAAAGGTAGATAAAGATTCTGTTGTAAATGTTGTTGTTTCAGATGGGTTTCCACCAGAAGGAATGATTCTTATGCCAGATTTTATAAATAAAAATGTTGAAGAAGCAAAGATATGGGCATCACGGTATGACATTATTGTAAATATAAAAAGCGAAGAGGTGTTAAATGTTAATCCCAACACTGTTATAAGACAATACCCCCAGCCCGATGATGATGTAACAGATGCAAAAATTATAAATTTAAGTATCGCTAGTAGAGATGCCGTTTTGGAATAAGTAATGAAAAAGACAATTATTGCGCCGTCACTTTTATCTGCAAATTTTGCATCGTTGGAGAATAGTCTTAAAGCAATAGCGGAAGCTGGTGCGGATTGGGTCCATATTGATGTAATGGATGGCCACTTTGTGCCAAACATTGCAATAGGTCCTGCGGTTGTAGAGTCATTAAGAAAAGTGACAAAATTATTTTTTGACGTGCATCTTATGGTAACAAATCCAGGACAATATTGGCAACATTTTCAAAAAGCTGGAGCAAATTCAATAACTTTTCATGATGAAATTGAGTTTGATAAAATGCCGCTTATAGAAGCCATAAAAGCGTCAAATATTAAAGCTGGCATATCAATAAAACCTAAAACACCGATTTCTAAAATAGAAAGATTGTTGCCATACGTTGATTTAGTTCTAATTATGACTGTTGAGCCAGGTTTTGGGGGACAGTCTTTCATGAAAGATATGGTTCCTAAAATAGAATACTTAAGAGGTATTATTGATAAAAATAGGTATAACTGTCTTATAGAAATTGATGGTGGGATAAATGCCCAAACTTCTTCAGTGTGTGTTGAGGCTGGGGCGGATGTGTTAGTTAGTGGCAATTATATTTTTTCATCGAATAATGTTATTGAAGCGGTAAAATCTCTTTTTATATGAAGAAATTAATAATTTTGTTTTCTTTATTTTTTATGTTGGTTTACCACATATATGCTCAGACATCTGTTCCGTCACAACATATAAATGTTGTTGTTGATGGCAAAGCGTTTAGTGGCATAAAGGTGTATAAAGTGTCTGGACAAACAGAATATTTATCCATTAAAGAAATAGCTAAAATATACAATGCCAGTCTCGAATGGAAATCTGTAAGTTTGCAAGTAAGGATGTATTTTAATAATGGTAAAATGATGATTATTAAAGTAAATAGTACTGACGTTGTTTTTGAAAAAACGATAAAAAAAATGTCTTTGCCGTCCATATTAATAAAAAATGATATTTATGTTCCTCCTGAAATTCTTATGTCGCCCGAATTTTCAAAATTTTCTGAATCTGATGCTAAATGCAATTTATCTAATTTAACGTTGAATATATCACATCACGAAAATATTTCCGCTGTAAAATACTGCACAAAACCTGAAAGTACGCAGATTTTTATACAATTTGAAAAGCCATTACGTTATACTATTTCAAAAACCTCAAAAACTATAATTTTAAAAATATTGCGTGGAAAAATAAAAAGCAATTCTATAGATGTTCATAATGGTGTTATCGAAAACATACAATACGGTGTTGATGGGCGATTTGTTATAGTCAAAATTACCCTTAAACACCATCCTAAAGCCGTTAAAGCTACAAAACTGTCAAACCCTTATGGGATATCTGTCAATATTGTCCATTCCAAAGATGTCGCTGCATCGGATTTAACAAAAGCAGGAATTTCAACTGGTAAAGAGGAATACGTTATGTTAAGTGATAACCTAAAAAGCAGTGACTTAACATCACCTGAAAAATATGGTCAAGCTCAAATAAGTGAAATTGGATACATGATTGAAAACAATGAAAGTGATAAAGATTTCGAAAATGTCCCTGTTACAAAATTCGAACAAAACAATATAGTTGATGATAGTTCTGCAATACATGATGATATCGCTATAACCAAAGAGGATGTACCTAAGCCCAAGATAGTTGAGGATGTTGTTACAATCAAGGATGCACCTGAAACAAAAAGTATCAAAAAATCTTTCAAAAAGCATCAAAAAATTATAGCTCTTGATGCTGGTTATGGGGATAAAGATTGTGGTGTTGCAAGTGAAAATGGAACAAAAGTAAAAAATATAAATCTTGAAATAATACGTATTTTGAAGTCATTTTTTGAAAAAGCCGGAAATTACAAAATAATTTTAACAAGACAAGGTGGCACATTTATTAATCCTGCAGAAAGAATAGATATAGCAAATAAGCATAAGGCGGACTTGTTTATATCTGTGCAATGCAGCGCAAGTTCGGGGAACAATGCCGAGAGGCTTGAGGTTTACTGTTTGTCAGAAAAAACCACGGATTTTGGACACTCCGTTTTAAAATCAAAAAGTACCAATGGTGAAAAACGCACTTTGCTTGATGGGATGTTGGGGTCGATGGCTGCCAATGAGTACATGAATGAGTCTCTGGAGTTAGGTGGTTTGATAGTTAGTAGATTCAATACACAAACCAAAGATGGTAAACAAGCAAAATTTTACGTAGGAGACACACAAAACAAGAGACAACCCGATTTTCGCGTGTTAAAGGGCGCCAAAATGCCTGCCTTGCTAGTGAAAGCTGTTTGTTGCGTTGGAGGATCTAAATTCGGTTTAAAAAAATTTCAAATGGCAATAGCAAGGTCTATATACGATGGAGTAGTACTCTATGAAAGGAAAACAAAAAAACAAAATAATGAATAATAGTCCTATAGGTATTTTTGATTCAGGTTTTGGAGGACTTACTGTGTTGTCTGCAATAAATAAAATGCTTCCATTAGAAAATATTATTTATTTTGGAGATACAGCTCATGTGCCTTATGGAACAAAATCAAAAAATACAGTGATCAAATTTTCGAAAATGATAACATCGTTTTTAATAAAGCAGGAAGTAAAGTTAGTTGTGATAGCATGCAACACAGCATCTGCTTTTGCCTTACCTGTTTTACGAGAAACTTTTAAAGTACCAATAATAGGTGTAATAAGTCCTGGGGCAAAAGCTGCGGTATCCGCATCAAAAAATAAAAAAATAGGTATTATAGGAACAGAAGGGACGGTAAACAGCAAGTCTTATTTTAAAGAAATAAATAAAATTTCAAAAGCGGATGTATACCAACAAGCTTGCCCGCTATTCGTTCCACTTGTGGAAGAAGGATGGACCAGTGGAGAAATTGTTGATAATGTGGTAAAAAAGTATATGAAACCTCTTTTGAATAAAAATATAGATACTTTGGTTTTGGGATGTACTCATTATCCCCTTTTAAGTAAAAGTCTAAAAAAAAATTTGGGAACAAACATTACACTGGTAGATTCAGCTAAAGCTACAGCCCAAGAAGTTAAAAGTGTTTTAAAGCAAGAATTCCTATTTGCAAATAAAAAAAGAAATATGAAAATAAAGTTTTATGTAAGCGATAGCTCTGAAAAGTTTAGGATAATAGGTCGTCGTTTTTTTGGAAAGAAAATGTCTTATATAAAAAAAATGGAGATAGACTAAAAAAATGAAGTACAAGCTCTCAGTCACAAAAAGCTTTGCTTCTGCTCATTTGTTAAGAAAATATAAAGGTAGATGTGAAAATTTACATGGACATAATTGGAAAATAAGGGTTGTTTTTGTTGGCACAAAGCTTAATGTTACTGGGATTCTTATAGATTTCACGGATATAAAGAAATATTTAGATGAAATTGTTGTATATTTAGATCATAAGTTTTTAAATGAAATTGCACCTTTCGACAAAGTTAACCCTACAGCAGAAAACATAGCGTCTTTTGTTTTTGAACAAATGAAAACCGTGGAAACTAAAAATGCTAAAATTTGTGAAGTTGAGGTATGGGAAAGCGAGTCTTCTTCAGCAACGGTAAGCGTTTAATTTGAATTAAAAGTAATGAGAAGGATATAATAATGATGAAAGATAGGAAAGCTGTGGTCTTGTTTTCAGGTGGTTTGGATTCAACTACGGTTCTGTATTATGCGATGGCAAAAGGATATAAATGTAAATGTTTGATGTTTGATTATGGGCAAAGACACTCAAAAGAGCTTTTATCTGCTGTTAAGATAGCAAACCTTGTTAAAGTTGAGAATGTTATTATAAAGATGAATTTGCCGTGGACTAATGATGTGCTAACTAGTAGTAGTGAAATAATTCCCGTTCATAAACATTTACCCAAAACGATTCCGTCAACTTACGTTTATGGTAGAAATACGCTGTTTCTTTCGTATGCATTATCCTATGCACAATCTATTAAAGCTTGTGTAATTTTTATCGGTGCCAATGCTGTAGATTTTTCAAACTATCCTGATTGTACTCCTGAATTTATAAAGGCGTACAATAATGTTTTAAAAACGCTTAAAACAGAAATAGTTGTTTGTGCACCGCTTTTAAAACTAAATAAGGCACAAATAATAAAACTTGGAACAAAACTAAATGTTCCTTATAAAAATACGTGGACATGTTATAACGGTTACAAAAAGCCATGTATGAAATGTGATTCATGTAAATTGAGAATAAAAGGCTTTAAAGAGGCTAAATTAAGTGATCCTGCCTTGTAATCCAAGTATTTCAAATAAAAATGCGAAAAATGAAGGTGGGTATAGAGTTCCAGTTTATGAAATTTTCTTTTCATTTCAAGGGGAAGCTTTGTACACAGGTGTTCCTCAGATTTTTGTGCGTTTTGCTGGATGTAATATCAAATGTAATTACTGTGACACTCCTTACTCAATTGCGGTATCAGAAAACACACAACTCTATACTTCGGACGATCTCTTTGTAAAGATTTTGGAATTATATAAAAATAATAGACAAAAATTTACTGCTGGAAATCCCTTTATTGCTTTTACTGGAGGGGAGCCATTAATATATTCAGAGTTTTTGAAAATATTGCTTCCCAGATTGAAAAAAGAAGGTTTTAGTATTTATCTTGAAACCAATGGAACGTTATCGCAAAAATTGAAACAGATCGTAAAACTATGTGACGTAATTTCCATGGATTTTAAACTGACGTCAGAATGTGGAATAAGTTTTTGGAAAGAGCATAGAAAGTTCTTAAAAATTGCAACAGATAATGCCACAAGTGAAACTTTTATTAAATGCGTTATAACCAAAAATACAAATATTTTGGAAATAAAGAAATCTGTTAGCATAATAAATGATATCGCAAAAAAAACACATCTTGTTTTACAACCATCCGTTGATAAAAATATTCCTGCTATAGAAGACCTATATAAATTTTATACCGAAGCAAAAAAACTTATACCCAATGTAAGCCTTATGGTGCAGATGCATAAGATTTATAATATCAGGTAACATATAAGTTTCTAATTGTAAAGTTACATAGTGAAGTACACCAATCCCGTTTTTAAGTATGTAAATGTGATACAGTGACGATGATGATTAAAAGCAATTTGCTTAAATAAAAATGGTGAGTTAACGTATAGGGCGTTTTGGACAATATGTTCTGCACTTCCCAGACGAAAAAACTCATTTTCATCTTTGTTGATAAAATAGTGTTCTAATATTTTGCATTGCTTCAACTGCTTTCATGGGGATAAAAATATCTGTAATCTCGTTTGTGAAAGCTGAAGGAGTAGGGTTTACCTCAATGATGGTGGCATTATTACGTTTAGCATAATAAGGAATGGAAGCTGCTGGATATACGGTCCCCGTAGAACCTATAACGATCATGACGTCACATTTTAGACTTACTTTCAACGACATATGCATATCATACTCAGGTAGCATTTCTCCAAAGAATACAAAATCAGGTTTTAACATTGAGTTGCAGATTTTACAACGTGGTGCTGTTTTCAAATCAAAAAATTTCACGTAATAATTGCTACCATCCTTAATACAGCGAAGCTTAGATGCATTACCATGCAATGAATATATAATTTTACTTCCGGCTTTTTCATGTAAATCATCAATGTTTTGCGTAATAATCGCCTTAATTAATCCTTCTTTTTCAAATGAGGCAAGTGCAGTATGTGCTTCATTTGGTTTAGCTTTAAACATAGCTTCGTAAAATCCGTCACAAAGCATGCTCCACGAATCTTGAGTGTGTTCCGTAAAATAATTTATTTCAAAAAGTTGTTCTTTGTACTTATTCCAAATGCCATTTTCACCACGAAATGGTGAGATTCCACTTTCTGCTGAAATTCCCGCTCCGGTAAAAGCAATTGCATATTTTGATTTTTTTAACGCTGCAACTGTTTTTTCAATATAGCCCATAAAAGTAACAACCGCCAGTTTTTATTTTGATTTATGACACTGTTTAAAAAAGTATAAACAAAACTTTACTTTAAGAATATCGCGCCAGATTGTAGCAATATTTTGAATTTTCTAATAGATGAAGGCATAAGACATATCATAAAAATTGGGGTAATGATGATACGATTAAGCATAAAAAATTGCAGATTAAAAAACCCCATTTTTTCTTTTGTAAAAATCTTTTATAATGTAACGGAGATAATACTGCCGGAGTGGTAAGCGTTTAATAGAACGCATTGTTAGGAGAATTGAAGGTTTTTAAACTAAAAGACTTTTGGTATATTTGCTTGTGACATAGATTGACGTAAATAAGAAGGTTGTGATTTGAGTAAGACGTATTTATCTGGAATCAATGATAGTGGCAAAGCTCATTATTTGTTTAGACGTATATCTGCAATGCAAGGTGCGGATTTACGTGTCTTTGTTTTTGTTAAGGATGAAGGTTTAAATTCCATCTGTAATGATTTACACTCTTTTTTCAATGCCACGTTAATCGACAATAATTCCTCCCATCATAAACCGCGTCATTTGCAAATGTCATCGCAAGAATCCACACCTTTCGCTAAACCCAAAATTGATATATTATCGCTACCTTCAGATGACATAGACCAAAGAACTTTCACAATTGATAGGATAAAATTCTCAAAAAGTTTTATTGTATGTGCAACTGATATTTCAATCAATTCAAAAATCCAAGACCCAAAAACCAGCATTGGATTTACTATTACTCAAAATCAAAAATGTGATCTTAGCAATTTAATTACTTCACTATCATCTTTCGGTTACATAAGAACAAGCTTCGTTGCAGATAAAACACAGTTTGCTGTAAGAGGAGATATCCTAGATATTTGGCCACTTGCAAATGATATGCCAATTAGAGTTTTTTTCGAGTATAACGTTATCGGATCATTAAGAATTTTTGATCCTGTGTGTCAGCTTTCAAATACTTTTATTGATAATGTCAGAATATTACCTGCCAGTCCTTTAGAGTGTAATTCTACGATTAAAGATTATTTTGTACCTGTATCAGCTTCGGTGGATTACCCTTTAGAATCTAAAACTTCTAAACATAATACCTTATTGTATTTTGATTATCATATTGATAAAAATATGGAAAACTTATTAAACAAATATGAACTGCTCATAAACGATCCTCTAAACATAAAAACTCAGTATCAAGGCTATAAAAGTTTTACAAAATTTCAAGGAAATATATCTTTTTTTGTGAATTCGCTTAAAAATTTTGCTGAAAACAATGTGACAATAAAAATTTATTGTGCAAACAACGGTGAATATAATCGTATTGTAGATATTTTTCATGAAACACATTGGGATTACAAAAACCCTGAATTTTTGTACGGGAATTTATCGCGTGGATTTTATCTGGAAAAAGCAAAGATCGCGTGCATTTCAAGCCGTGAAATGCTCTATAAGAAAGATTATGTAAATTTTCCAAAGCTAAAAGGTGGTAAACGTCTAGAAGGTATTGGGGAAATATCTGCAGGAGATTATGTAGTGCATGAAAAATATGGAATCGGACGTTTTGTTGGATTAAAAACCATTTTCAGAAATGATAATACTTCAGAATATTTATGCATAGAATACAAAAACTTTGATAAGTTATACGTCCCTCTTGAGGGAATAAAAACTGTAAAAAAATACATTGGGATTGAAGGGGTTAGGCCCAAATTATATTCTATGGACACATTGGCTTGGGAAAAAGTAAAGTCTAGAGCGCGTAAAGCAGCTGCAGAATTCGCAAAAGAATTATTAAAACTCTACACACAAAGAAGTCTAGTAAAGAGACCTGCTTTCGGTGAGAAAACAACTTGGGAAAAAGAACTTGAAGATGCGTTTCAATATAATGAAACTCCTGATCAAATTAAGGCGATTGCAGATATCAAAAATGATTTTTGCAAACCATATCCTATGGAAAGGCTCATATGTGGAGATGTGGGATATGGCAAGACAGAAGTTGCTGTACGGGCTGCCTTTAAGGTAATTCAAGAAGGCATGCAAGTTGTGGTTTTAGTGCCTACAATCGTTCTAGCACAACAACATTACAACACTTTTTGTAACAGACTATCTATGTTCCCCACAAAAGTTGCCATACTTAGCAGGTTTCAGGCTAAACCGAAACAAAAGGAAATAACACAAGATCTAAAAAAAGGTCTTATTGATATTATCGTAGGAACTCACAGACTTTTACAAAAAGATATCCAATTTAAAAAATTGGGATTGTTAATAATTGATGAAGAACACCGATTTGGTGTAAAGCAGAAGGAAAAGATAAAATCTATTAAAAAGAACATAGATATTTTAATGCTTTCTGCAACACCAATACCAAGAACATTATCGTCAGCGTTGACAGGCTTTAGAGATTTATCATTGATGGAAACACCACCTTTTGGAAGGTTACCGATAGAAACAAATGTTGTGTTTTATGATGAAAAACTTATTAAAGACATCATTAAAGCTGAACTTTCAAGGAATGGACAAATTTTTTATGTTTACAATAAAATTGAAACAATTTTAACAAAAGCTGAAAGTATTAAAAAACTTGTACCTGGTATAAAACTTGGGATTATACATGGTAAAATGAAAACAAAAGATATCGAAAACATCATGTGGAAATTTGTAAATTTGGAATTAGATATTTTATTAGCAACTACAATAATTGAATCGGGATTAGACATTCCATCGGTTAATACTATGATAATAGAAGAAGCTGAAAATTTTGGATTATCACAACTCTATCAATTGAGGGGAAGAATAGGAAGAAATGAGAAAAAAGCCTATTGTTATTTATTTTATAAAGATGAAATTTTAAGTAATGAAGCTGTTAAAAGACTTGAAGCTATGAAAGAATTTAGTGAATTAGGATCAGGCTTTAAGCTTGCTCTTAAAGATTTAGAGATTAGGGGCGCAGGAGGTATCCTTTCTGCAAATCAACATGGTTTTGTAAGGGACATAGGATATGATCTGTTTGCTAAACTTCTCAAAGAAGAGGGTAAAAAAATTAAAGGAGATGAACATGTAACCACGGAAACAGAAAAAGTAAATGCAGTAATAGATTTGCAAGTTAACGCCTTAATTCCAAGTACATATATTGAAAGTGAAGATATGCGAATTTTGTTTTATAGAAAACTTGCAAATATAAAGGATATAAAATCAATAGAACCTATAAAGAATGAGTTATTAGATCGTTTTGGAAAGATTCCAAAAGAAGTACAGATGCTATTTGAAATAACAAATTTGAGGCTTACTGCTGAAAAGTTTGGCATTGAAAAAATAGCGGAAGATAATAGTTATATATATTTGTATTTTTTGCAAAAAGTAGATTTTTCAAAAACTAACATCACAAAACTCATAAATGACTATTCAAAGGTGATAGAGTTTATATCAGGTAAATATTACGCATTTAAGTTGAAAAAAAGCATGATTAACGAAGGTACTGTTAAATATTTAACTCAGTTTTTAGAACGTCTGGATTTTTATATGCAAATTAAACCATTACAATAAATATCTGGAATCTAAATACAGCAAAAAAGTTGTGTAAAACATAGCAATATTGTAAAATCTGCCCGCGGTGGAGCAATGGAGAGATGGCCGAGCGGTTTAAGGCGATAGTCTTGAAAACTATTATAGAGGAAACTCTATCGAGGGTTCGAATCCCCCTCTCTCCGTATGTGTGTGGGTTGGTGAAATTTGGTGATTTATGCATAAACCTATTTTTTTAAACGCCGTAAGTTTACATTTCGCAGATAAAATATGCTTCGAAGATTTTTCTGGACAAATACAACCGGCCGATCGTATTGCGATTATAGGTAATAACGGATCAGGTAAATCTGCTTTACTAAAAATTGTCAAAGGCGATTTGTTGCCCTCTAGCGGTACGATAGAAAACAACGATGGTATTGTTTTTGGCTATGTGCCGCAACTGATTTGCGAGTATAAAAATTTAAGTGGTGGAGAGAAATTTAATAAAGCTCTAAGTGCTGCTTTTGCAGATCACCCTGATATTTTACTTTTGGATGAACCTACAAATCATCTGGATTTAAACAATCGTAAATCTCTTATAAAAATGTTGAATTTTTATAAAGGCACTTTGATAATTGTATCCCATGATGTAGAACTTTTGAGAAATGCCGTTAATGTTTTATGGCATATAGATGTCGGAACAGTAAATGTTTTTAATGGTAAATATGATAATTATCGCCAAACAATATTGCAAAGACGCCAAAAAATCGAAAATGAACTTAGTTTGCTTGACAGAGAAAAAAAAGAAAATCATAAAGCACTGATGAAAGAACAACACCGTGCAAAAAAAAGCAAAGAAAGGGGGCAAAAACTTGTAGAGCAGAAAAGATGGATACCAGCGGCTAGCCATTTAAAGGCAAGTTCTGCAAGAAAAACCGCCGGTAAGAAACACCAGATGATTACAAATAGAAGAGACGCTTTAGAAAACAAGCTTTCAGGTTTGAGAATTCCTGAAGTAATAATTCCAAAATTTTCGTTGAGCTCTAAAACTGTTGGTACAAAAAATATTCTTTCGATAAGCAATGGCATGGTTGGATATGAAAACAAAACTGTTTTAGTAAATATAAACTTATCAGTTACAGGTGCTGAGCATTTAGCAGTAACGGGTGACAATGGTTCTGGAAAAACAACCTTATTTAGGGCCATCTTAGGCCATTCTCAAATTACAAAAGCAGGTATCTGGAGTTTGCCACATCCTGAAGATATAGGCTACTTAGACCAACACTATAGTTCTCTAGATCCTTCTAAAACGATTTTGGAAATGCTGACTGGTCTAGTTCCAGAAAAAACACATGCTGAAGTTAGGAATTTTTTGAATGATTTTTTGTTTAGAAAAAATGAAGAAGTAAACAAACAAATATCTGTACTGTCTGGAGGAGAGCAAGCAAGATTAGCTCTTGCAAAAATAGCACTGCAACCGCCAAAATTACTACTCATAGATGAAATCACAAATAATATCGATTTAGAAACCAAAGAACACGTTGCACAAGTATTAACAAATTATCCAGGGGCAATGATAATAATTTCTCACGATACCGTATTTTTAGAAAATATAGGGATTACTCGTTATTACACTATATAGAAGATTGTATAGTTCTCGATTATGTGCGTTTTGATGATAACAACTTTTAGTCTTACTACTAATAACCTATATTTTCAGAAAAGATTGTAAGGTCTCATTCAGGGGCTCTATTTGCCATGGGAAGAAACCACATAGATTTACGTCTGAACCAAAAGGTATTAAATTGGATGGAAGTTAAGCAGGAAATGTTATAACTCTCTAAAAGTACGCGTTTTCAGCCATATACGAACTACGGACATACCTACCGGAAACAACACGTTTTATTCCAATTGCAACAGCAAAGCTTCTTATTGCTTCAAATTCTTCTTTGCTGTATTCTTTTTTTACGCAATAGTGCCCCTTTGTAGGGGAAAGATATTGCCCTACGGTGAGAATATCAACATTTACGCTTTTTATATCTTTAATCATCTCAAATACTTGCTCTTTTGTTTCTCCAAGTCCCATCATTATTCCAGTTTTAGTTTTGAATCCAGCAGATTTTGCATGCTCTAACACAAAAAGTGAACGCCCATAATCAGATCCTTTACGCACCTTACCGTACAATACAGGAACTGTTTCCAAATTATGTGAAAATACATCAGGTTTTGAAATTAAAACAATATCAATAAATTTGGTATTGCCTAAAAAATCAGGAACAAGCACTTCAATTTTGGTTTCTGGAAGAACAGCTCTTATTGCGCTAATTGTTTTTGCAAAATGTCCTGCCCCATAGTCCGGTAAATCGTCTCTTGTTACAGAGGTTATAACGCTGTATGAAAGATTCAACTCTTTAATAGTATTGGCAATTCTATACGGTTCCGTTGCATCTACAAACTCAGGCTTATGTTTCCATACCGAACAAAAATCGCATTTTCTGGTACAATTTTTGCCTAATATTAAAAATGTTGCAGTTTTTTTTTTGAAACATTCTCCAACATTTGGGCATTTTGTACTCTGACATACTGTATTTAATCTTTTAAGTTCAAAATATTTTTTAAAAGATACTAAGTCCGCGAGTTTGATTTTCTTTTTCGTTTGATCCATAATTTTAGGTATATTTTTTTTTCAATTTATCTAAACGTTTTTGATCTTTCGATGAAAAAGATGAAACAAAAGCTTTACCATCTGTTGTTTCAATTCCATCAATGACAACACAAAAAACTGATAAATCTGGAGGAAATACTTTCGCCCATCCACCAAAAGAATTTAAGGGTATGTCATAAATATTCTGTTCTCCAGGTGCAAGGCTTGATGCTAAATCAAAACTAAAGCTGTCTTCAATTAAAACAGTATTTGTGTTGTGTGTTGTAAGCTTTCCTTTACAATAAATCTTCGTAATCGTACATGTAGATTCATTTTTTATAGTAAGCTTGGCAGTTGAAATCGGCAAAGTATCAGATGTGTATTGTTTATAAAACTCTGCATTCAAAACTTTCACAGCGCATGTTTTTGACTTTACAGCCATAGATTCTGTTTTTCTTTTTTCAAGTAATTTGATTTCCTTGCTTTCTTTACCATATGTGCGATGTGTATAGCAAACAAATGGCCGGCGGTAACAGCAATAATTACAACCATTGCAAGAATGACAGCAAACAAATGGCCGGTGGTGGCGACAGCGATAATTACAATTATTGCAAGTGTGTTTATGCTTATTATCACAATTACAGGTATTACAACTCCAATTAGCGTGCACTTCAGAGCAAAGAGCAAAGATAAACGATATTAACAGCAATAAAACAAACGAACCTTTTTTTTTCATAAATGAGAATCCTTTTTAGTAAATTGTAAATAATCAGTGTTTAAAATGTCGCATCCCTGTTGCTATCATAGTTATGTTTTTGGCGTCGGCAGCTTTAATTGAGTCGATGTCTCTTATTGAGCCACCTGGCTGAACTATTGCCGTAACACCAATTTTAGCAGATTCTTCAACTACATCCGGGAATGGGAAAAAGGCATCTGATGCCAAAACGAGCGGACAGATTTTTTCATCCAATCCATGGTTAACTTTTTTCATTTTTTCAACCGCTGTTTTTAGAGCATCGATACGACTCATTTGCCCTGCTCCAATTCCTACACTTTGTTTACCTCTTGCAAGAACAATGGCGTTTGATTTAACATATTTAGAAACTTTCCATGCAAAATCAAGAGTTTCGCTTTCCTCTTTTGTAGGTTGACGTTTAGTCATAGTATTTATTTTTGCTAAAAGTTGATCATCTTTGCTTTGAGCAAGCATTCCGTGAGATAATGTTCGGTACTCTATAGCATTTTTTTCTTCCTTATAGGGCATTTTTTGTACTAAAAGTCTAATATTCTTTTTCTTCATGAGTACATCAGAAGCTGCTTGAGAATAACCAGTAGCTATAACGCATTCAAAAAACAATTTGCTTATTTCTGTGGCGGTATCTTCCTCGATACATCTATTGAATGCTATTATTCCCCCAAAAGCACTTAGAGGATCACAAATTAATGCTTTTAAATAGGCATCTTTTACACAAATACTTTCAGCGCAACCACAAGGATTATTGTGTTTAACAATTACGCACGCAGGACTGTTAAACTCCTGAACCAAATGCCACGCGGATTCTAAATCAAGATAATTATTGTAAGACAACTCTTTTCCATGAAGTTGCTTAGCAGATATAACAACTGGCTTGTTTTGTTCTGTTCCACTAGAATATAAAGCGGCATCTTGATGTGGATTTTCTCCATACCTCAACATCGAAAGTTTTTTAAGTGGAATCGTGGTTTGTGTGGGGAATTTTTCATAAGTTAAATAATTCGAAATTAAGGAATCATAATATGCTGTATGGCGAAACGCTTTTGATGCCAAACCAAGTTTCAACTCTTCGGAAACAGAATTATTTTTTAAGTTTTCAATAACAAGTGCATAATCATTTATATCACATACAACAATCACGTCTTTATAGTTTTTTGCTGCAGCCCTTAAAAGAGCAACTCCACCTATATCTATATTTTCTATAACATCATAATGAATTTTTTTATCTGCAGGTTTTGGTATTTTACTTATTATTTCTTCGAATGGATACAAGTCTACGACAACTATATCTATTGTCTCTATATCGTGGCATTGCAACTGTTGTGTATGATGTTTGTTATTTCTAATTGCAAGAATTCCTCCATGGATTTTTGGATTTAAAGTTTTTACTCTACCGTCTAAGATTTCAGGAAATCCTGTAACATCGGACACTTCACGGCATTTGAGATAATTTTCTTTTAAAAGTTTTGCTGTCCCTCCACTGGAAATTATACCCCACCCTAAAAGTTTTAATTCTTTTGCAAAGTTCACAATACCTATTTTGTCCCATACGCTAAGTAATGCTGTTGTCATACTCTCTTTTCTCCCTGTTACTCTAAAAAAATGTTTTTGTGGTTTCTAAGGGCTTTAGCTATATCTTCTGGTGAAAATCCCCTTCTTAAAAAGAACGCAGCTACCCTTCTAGTTTCATTTTTGTTCTTCTCGCTGAAGTTTTTGAATTTTGTTTGTAATATCCTTATAATACGCTCATATGGTTCGACTTCTGTTTTTATAGACTTTAAAGTATCAGCTATTACACTTTTTTCTACACCTTGCTTTTCAAGTTCAGCCTTTATTACAAATTCCCCTTTCCCCTTTTTCAACAAATTAGCAGCGCGAACTTTTGAAAACTCTTCATCATTTATATAATTTAATTCCCTAAGCCTTTTAACCGCTTTTACCACTTCTTCAAGTTCGTAACCTTTTTCAATGAGTTTTGTTTCTAAACCTTTTGAACTATATGATCGCCTTGACACTAACACTAACGCATCAGAAATTATTCTGTTGGATCTATCGTAAATCACAATTTCTTTATAATCGTCTTTTGAAATATCAAGTCCTGTTTTAAGTCCAAACTTAACAACAGTGTCTGCAAAAAATAGTAATTTTTTACCATCATCAAAAAACAGTCTAAATTTATTCTTCACCAATCTCATTTTTTCTATTTTTATAATTTTCATTTTGCTACGCTAATAGATATGTAAACAAATTCATTTACATTAGGTATTGTTAAAAAAACATCGTTTTTGTACAATGAACCCG